>JAFXUY010000110.1 GCA_017524785.1 Bacteroidales bacterium
CCAGGGCATCTGCGTCGACGGCGGCGTGTCGCCCTAAACGATTGACAAGATGAAAAACGCCATAGAAACAATGCTGGCGCACCGCTCGGTGCGCCAGTTTACCCAAGAGTCCGTCAGCGCCACGCTGCTGGACGAGATACTGGAATGTGGCCTGCGAGCCTCGAATACTGGCAACATGCAACTCTACAGCATCATCGCCACCCAGCAGGAACCGCTGCGCACCGACCTCTGCAAGCTGCACTTCGGGCAATGCGCCACAGCCCCTCTATGGCTGACCATATGCACCGACGTAGAGCGCTACCACCACTACTGCCGCGTAAACCAATGCGACGAGCCTTACGGCAACCTGCTGTGGTTCGTATCGGCACTTGTCGATGCCTCGCTCTGCGCACAGAACATCTGCGTAGCCGCCGAGGCCAAAGGGCTTGGCTTCTGCTACCTGGGCACGGTGAACTACAACACACGGAAGATAGCCGAGTTGCTGCAGTGCCCCAAAGGAGTGGTGCCGGTCATAGCCATAGCCATGGGACATCCAGCCGAAGAACCTCGCACCAGCGAGCGCCTAGGCCAGGACGCCGTGGTCCACAGCGAGGTCTACCATAACCCCACCGACGACGACATTGTGCGTACCCACCGCGTGCGCGACGAGCACCCCTTCAACCAGCAGATGGTCAAGGAGAACGGCACCCGCAACTACTGCGAGATATTCACCACCAAGCGCTACCCGCACGATATGAATGTCGCCGTGTCAAACGACCTACTGCAGTTCCTCCGCGACAGCGGAATGTGGGACTTCTAACCGCGGTTGGAGTATGCCGCGGTCGAATTTGAGACAACAAAGACAGATGATAGCCAACTAGCATTACCAACTTATAACCAACCCATTGCCCCCTCACAACCATTGCAGGGGGCACTTTTTTTTCTTCATTTAAGATATTTTATGTATTTTTGCATTTTAAAACACATAAAAATATGGTGGAAATAACACGTACTTTCGACCTGCTCGACCATCTGGTCGAGAACTTTCCAAAGGAAGACATCCTCGCCGGCAAATTGAACGGCGAATGGGTAAAATACTCATCCCACGATTATTACAAATACGCGCACTATCTAGCCTACGGCCTGTGCGAGATAGGATTGAAAGAGGGCGACCGTGTGGTGACCATGAGCGCCAACTGCCCGGAGTGGAACTTTATAGACATGGCCCTGGCCCTGAGCGGCATTATCCATGTGCCCATCTACCCCACCCTCAATGCCGATAGCTATCTGCACATACTGCGTCACAGCGAGGCATCGGCCGTATTTGTTAGCACCAAAGTGCTCCTCGGACGCCTCAAGCCAGCCCTCGACCAGCTGGAGCAGCGCCCCCATGTGTTCACTCTTGCCAACATCGAAGGCGAGCACCGCATGCTCGAAATACTGAAAGCCGGTATCGCCAACCGCGACAAGTGGATGGGCGAGATAGAGCGCCGCAAGCGTGAGATTAAGCCCGACGACTGGATGACAATGATCTACACCAGCGGCACAACGGGATTGCCCAAAGGCGTGATGCTAAGCCACCGCAATCTCTGCTCCAACTTCATGGCCCACGCCCAAGTAAACCCCTGCGACTACCACTGCAAGTTCTTATCGTTTCTGCCACTCAATCACATTTACGAGCGCTCGATGAACTACCACTACCAGGCCAAAGGCATCAGCATCTACTATGCCGAAAACATGGGCACCATACAGCAGAACATGCAGGAGATAGCGGCCGACGGCTTCTGTGCCGTGCCACGCGTGCTGGAGATGGTCTACGATAAGCTGTATGCCGCCGGCAAAGACTTCCGCGGCATGCGCAAGCGAATCTACGACTGGGCCTTCCGCCACGGCAAACGCTACGACTACACGCTAATAAAAAAGGTGAGCCTCTTCTACCAACTGTCGCAGTGGTTCCTGGACAAAGCCGTGTACAGTAAATGGCGCGAAAAATTCGGCGGCAAACACCTCACCGTCATCACAGGCGGCAGCTCGATACAGCCCGACATGGTGCGTCTCTTCGCTGCCGCAGGAATCAACATCTATGAGGGCTACGGCCTATCGGAGACAAGTCCGGTGATAGCCGTCAACGACCCAGCACACCACCAGGTGAAGATTGGCACCGTGGGACCGATACTGGAAGGCGTGGAAGTCAAGTTCGACGACGACGGCGAAATACTGACCCGCGGCCCGCACATCATGCTCGGCTATTACAAAGACCCAGAATACACCGCCGAAGTGATAGACAAAGATGGCTGGTTCCATACTGGCGACATCGGCGAGCTGGCAGGCGGTAAATACCTTAAAATAACCGACCGCAAGAAGGACATCTTCAAGCTCTCGGCGGGCAAATACGTAGCACCGCAGTTGATTGAGAACATGCTGCGTGGGTCGGAATACATCGAGCAGGTGATGGTCATCGGCGAAAACGAGAAACAAGTGGCCGCGCTTATAAGCCCTAACTTCAACACCCTGCACTACTGGGCCTTGAAGCACCACTTGCACTATCGCGACAACACCGAGCTTGTCACCCTGCCGCAGGTGCATGACAAGATGCGCAAGGTGCTCGACGAATACAACAAGACCCTCGCGCCACATGAGCAGATAAAGCAATTCCGCATTGTTGCCGACGAGTGGACATCGGCAAACAACCTCCTCTCGCCCACCCTCAAACTGCGTCGTGCACCGCTGATGGACAAATACAAAGACCTTGTGGCCGACATATATGGCAAGGATAAACCCTCGTCGTCGAGCATATTCTCGGCATTCAAGAGCGTGGATTTGCCCACCATGCCGTGGACCAAGAAAAACTAGCCATGAAAAAACGCAAAACAATATCCACAATCGTCACCGCTGTCACCCTGGCGATTCTTGTGGCATCGTGCGCCCATACGCAGAAGTACGCCTACGTGAGCGATGCCCCGCGCAACGAGGAGATGGCCATAGCCAACAACTATCCCACCACCATCTTCCCTGGCGACCAACTGTACATCTACGTCTATAGTCAGAACCAAACTGCCGTCAAGCCCTTCAACGAGGAGACCCGCGACATTGTATCCAAAAGCGACAACAAACCCATAAAGGGCTATTTCGTCGACGACGACGGCTACATCGAGTACCCGATACTTGGTGCCATCAGCACCAAAGGGCTCACCCTCGACGGACTGGCACGCGAAATCGAGGCCCGCATGGTCGAAGGCCGCTATGTGAAAGATCCCATGGTGACCGTCAGCCTGATGAATTTCCGAGTCACAGTAATAGGCGAGATCAAGCAGCCCCAGCTGCTACACGGCAGCGGCAACCGCATGACCATCTTCGAGGCCATAGCGCAGTGCGGCGACGTGACAATGGACGGTATACGCACCAACGTAAAGGTGATACGGACCAACGGCAACACACAGACCATAGACAGCGTCGACCTGACCAGCAAGACGGTGCTCGACTCGCCCTGCTACTACCTGCATTCCGGCGACATAGTCTACATCGAGCCCACACCTCGCAAGAAGCGCATAGCTTGGCGCGACGAAGACTGGCCTCGATACCTCCAGATTGGCACACAAGCCGTGCGACTGGCGTATGTAACAGTTAGATACTATTACATTATGAACAGATAAAAAGCAATGAGGCTCCGCAAGATTGTGGAGCCTCATTCATCCATGTTGTCCCACCAGGACTCGAACCTGGGCAAGCAGAACCAAAATCTGATGTGCTACCATTACACCATGGGACAATCCCATTCCTCGCGGAATTGAAGTGCAAAAATACTACTTTTTGGCCATATGACCAAATTTATTTTCGTCAACACTGGTTATCAGCACCATTAGAGCGAGCAGGAATCCCACAAACAGCAATCCCATCTGCCTCTCCAGCATCGATTCAAAGAGCAGGTTGAACATCACAATACCAGAGAAAAAGAACACCTGCCAGAAAACATCCTTGCGCCCTATGGCACAAACAATAGGCATCACAAGGTAAGCCATCAGCAACAACAGTCCTACAACTCCCACGGCAAGCAAGGTCTCGGCATACTGGTTGTGGGCATTCAATGTACCCAACGAGCGTTCATCCTCAGCATATTGTTCATGGAGGGTCTCTTCATAGTCGCCCACGCCTTTCCCCGTCAGTGGGCTCTGCTTCATCACATTGAGGCTCGACTTGATTATTCCCACACGGGCGTCTTTCTCACCAGCTTCAACCGTTGCCTTAAGTCTGTTCTGGTGACCAGGCAGCAAAGCCTCTGCCGACAGCGTAAATCCCACAAGCAGCACGGCCATAACCACAGCCTGCCACCAACGCTTGTAACGCAGGGCCAGGTGCACTGCGCAGAAAACTTCCATAACATACAGGCCTATGACACCAGAGCGTGAGTTGACTAGCACGATGTAAAGTATTCCAAACACTGTTGCCGCCATCATCAATGCCTTGCGCCACGCCTTCATTTCGCCCCAATGTTCCGACATCTCGAAATACACGAACACCAAGGCCACAAGAGCATAGAATGCATAATAAGTGTGATGGCGCGCGTCGAACGTTATACCAGTAACGCTTTTCAGCGTAGCACCGTCAATCATCTTATGCACAGCATCGCCTGCGCAATAGAGAAACACTGCGCATACGGCCACCAGCAGAGCATAGAATATCACCCTGATGTGCACGTGTTTCAGGTAGGAGGTATCTGTAAAAAGAAAACACAGCGGAAAAATCAGAAGCACCGACTTGTGCCATAGCGTATTCACGCCCGCAGAAACATTGTTGCTATACAGCAGGCTGACAGCAAATATAGCCACATAAGCCACCGCTGCCCACAACGCTATCCACATACGTCCGTTCAGTGCTGGATTGAACACCATGCATTTGCCGTCGTGAATATCGGCAAACACCTTCGCCAACGATACAACGGCGAGTAGTAATGCCACCCACAGACCAAAACGCCACGACAGCGGCAATGCCGCACCTAGTAGCGCCATGGCGGCGAACTGCAGGGCGTCCTGCCATTTCATATTCTTCATATAGAACTTATTTTCAAACATGTTACACTTCCCACACGCCATAGTCACACGCTGCAAAGTTACAAAAAAAGTTGGAAGCACGACCGGTTAAATATATAAGCATCACAATATTTTATATCAAACAGCGTTATGAAGGCATGAAAAAGAACAAAGTACTGATAGTCTACACCGGCGGTACCATAGGCATGGTGCAGGATGAGAACGGGTCGCTGCACCCCTTTGCACTCGACCGTATCTACGATGCCGTACCACAGTTGCGCGCATGCAGCTACGACATCGACTCTGTGACGCTGAAGAGCATCATCGACTCTTCAAACATGACACCCGCATTGTGGGCCGAGATTGCCGAAGCCATCGAACACGAATACGACAATTACGATGGCTTCGTGGTACTCCACGGTACCGACACCATGGCTTACACAGCCTCGGCACTGAGCTTCATGTTCAAGAACCTAGGCAAGCCTATTGTCCTCACCGGCAGCCAACTGCCGCTGGGCATGCTCCGCAGCGACGGCCGCGAGAATATCATCTGCGCACTTGAGATAGCCTCCACACGTCTTGTCACCATCCCCGAGGTCTGCATCTTCTTCGAGAGCCACCTCTACCGCGGCAACCGCAGCACCAAGCTCAACGCAGAGAACTTCGATGCTTTCGAGAGCTACAACTACCCCTCGCTGGCCAAAGTAGGCATCAACATCCGCTTCAAGGAACACCTATTCCTGCCCATGCCACAAGGCAAGCTGGACGTCCGCAAAGCCTTCGACACCCGTGTGGCGGTGCTGAAACTATTTCCTGGCATCGGACCAGAAGTGGTGAAATCGGTACTTCACACGCCCGACCTCCAGGGTGTCGTCATCGAAACTTACGGCTCGGGCAACGCCCCAACCGACAAATGGTTCATCTCGGCCCTTGAGGATGCCATAGCCCGCGGCGTGATAGTACTCAACGTCACGCAGTGTAAGGCCGGAGCCGTCAAGATGCGACAATATGCCGCCAGCTGCGACATGGACCGCATAGGCGTAGTGGGCGCCGGCGACATAACCATCGAGGCCGCCGTCACCAAGATGATGTACCTGCTGGGCAACTACCCCGATGACAAAGAACACGTAAAGATACGCCTCAGTCAGTCGCTGCGAGGCGAAATCACAGAGTGAAGCATACTATGAAAACGGGAAGCGGAAAGTGGCTGAAGCGAGTGCTGGTATGCGTCAGCATCGTCGTTCTCTTTCCGCTTTCTTCTTTACACCACGCCTCCGCCCAAGTTGGCAACCTCGGCCAATTCGACCGTCGCCTGTTGCACTACGGCATACAGGTGGGCTACACACAGTCGAAGTTCGACCTGCAATACTCGGAAGACGAGGAGCTACGCGATATTCTGCAAGGCACCACGTCGTTCTACGCTCCAGGCTTCCACATCGCCGTCATCGGTGACATGCGCATGGGCAACTGGTTCAACCTGCGCTTGCTGCCAGGCGTCACGCTAGTGACACGCACCCTCGCCTTCTCGTGGGAAGAAAACTACCTCGAAACCCATCGCCTCGCCGAGCGCAGCCGCAACGTAGAATCCGTATACGGCGACATACCGCTCGAAGTGAAGTTCCGCGCCATGCGCTGGAACAACTTCCGCCCCTACCTCACCGCGGGCGCCAGTTATGGCTTTGACTTCGCCTCGCTGCGCAAGAACCGCAACCAGACCAACCAGGCCATCGTACGCCTGCAGCCCCACGATGTGCGTTATTCCATGGGCGTAGGCTTCGATGTCTTCCTGCGCTACGTCAAGTTTGCTATAGAATTCAAAATGAACTTCGGACTCTTCGACCTCAAAGTCGACGACCCCGACATCTACATCCGCTCGTTCGACAACCTTAAGAGCCGCACCTTCATGCTCAGCTTCACCTTCGAAGGCTGACAGCCTGTCAGAACGTGAACGTCAGTCCAAAGCATGCCAATATCGGCAGCTGGTTGACGCGCTCGAAGGTGGTGCGGTTAAAGTAGAAAATATTCTCGCGACAATATACATTGGTGACGCTGAGGTTTAGCTCGAGCATCGACCGCTTACCCATCGAAAACTTGCGTTTCAAGCCCAAATCCAGTCGGTGATAGCTTGGCAACCGGCCAGCATAAAGCTCGGCATAGTGGATGCTGTATTCGCCATTCTCGCGGGTATAGTCGCTCACAATGTTATCGCCAAACAGCAACGTCTGGTATACGCCTTGCGTCTGTGTGAAGGGGTATCCACTGCCGAAGCTCCAACGTCCGCTTACTTCCCATTCACGCTGCTCGCCCAGAGCATAGGTTGCCAGCAGGTTCACCGTATGGCGACGGTCGTAGTGGGGGTTGTAGCTCTGCACCTCATCGGTACGTTGCACATAGCCCAGCGAGTAGGTGCCCCACACATATAGGCGCTCCAGATCGATGCAGGCGCTGACATCGAGGCCTGTGGCAAAACCTTTCTCTATGATAAAATCCGACATCAAATACTCGGGCTTCGAATAAATGCCATGGCTGTAGACTGGGTCGCTGGCGTCGTACATCTTGTTGCGGTTGGCATTAATCAGCTGGTTGAAATACTTAAAGTACACCTCGCCGTTGAGTGTGATATGTTCCGTAAGGTCGTATTCGGCACCGAACACGGCATGCGTGGCCTTCTGTATGTAGGAATTGACAGTGTCGCCGTGGAATGTGTGCGTGATGCCAAGGTCAGCCGAGCCGGTGAGGAAACCATTGAAGAGGTTCACGATGTCGTTGTCTGAACGCGCATCGAGGAACACCTGGCTATAAAGACCACCGGCAAACTTGAAGCGCAGTTTCTCGTTGAGGCTGTATTTCGCTGCCAGACGGGGCTCCAGACTAGGCTGGTTGAGACTTGCATAGTAGACAAACCGCACGCCTGGATCTATCATCAATCGGGCACTGCCACCGGGTCCCTCGCCTATGCTCCATTTGTAGGTGCCGTAGGCCGACAGGTTGGTGGAAGGCTTCTCCTGCATGGTGCTGTAGCCATACTGGTTCACGTAGCGGTAGTTGGTGTTGTAGCCTTCCATACTGAGGCCGTATTTCAGCTTATTGCCGCCTATGAAGTTTGTCACCTGCAACGTCATGTTGAAGCCACCGATGTCGCTATGCTTGTCCTGACGGGTACCGTCGTTGAGTGTGATGCCGTAGTTGGAATAGGCCAGTGAACCCTCGAGGATAGCCGACGCACCGGTGACCAGTATGAAATTCATGCCGGCGCCGTAGTTCTGCCAATGGAAGGTGTCTATGGCCTGATAGCCGTTCACCTGGTCGTCGAAGCGGAAACCGAAGAGGCTCATCTTACTACCGGTGCCACTGTTGAGCGACAGCTTGCCATAGAGGTCTAGATAGTCGAACGGCAGACCACCCTCGACATAAGGGTACAGCTTCTTCGACGTATAGGAGAGATACGAGTTCTTGGCGCTGAACAGGTAGGTTATAGAAGTCTTCGACTCGGTAGTCTCGCGTTTTAGCGGGCCCTCCAGTATCAAGCTTGCCCCGAAGGTGTTCAATCCCAGCTTGCCACTATGGTGGCGCTTGTTGCCGTCGCGAGTATTGATGTCCATCACCGACGACAACCGGCCACCGTATTCGGCACCGAAACCGCCGGTATAGATGTCGGCGTTTAAGATTATGTCGGTCTCGAAGATGGAGTAGAGACCAATCGAGTGAAAGGGATTGTAGACAATCATTCCGTCTAGCAAGCAGAGGTTCTGTATCATCGAGCCACCGCGAATATACAACTGTCCGCCCTGGTCGCCAGTCGAACTCACACCCGGCAGCACCTGCATATACTGCGCCAAGTCGGCCTGGCCACCTATCGAGGGCATCTGCTGTATCTGGCTGGCAGTAATCTTCTCCACACTCACCTGCGTCTGCATGCGGCGTTCCTCTATGCGGCTGTCCTTGATTTCAACAGCCTCGAGCATCGTCGACGACGGATTCAGTCGTATGCTCTTGGTTATAGTCTTGCCGTTGGCGATGGTGATTGTCTCGGTATATTCCTCGTAGCCTATATAGCGCACCCGAAGCGTGTATGTGCCGGCCGGCACTCGGTTTATGAGGAAGAAACCACTGATGTCGGTGGCGCAGCCGTACTTTGTGCCGTCGAGCACCACATTGGCAAACGGTATAGCCTCGCCATTGCTCTCGTCAAACAGCGTGCCGCGCACAGTCCCTTGAGCGCATACGCATTGTATGCCAATTAAAACCGAAAATAAGAAAAGAATTATTTTCCTTGTCGTCATATACGGTATTGTCTTAACTACTTTCTACTTGACTATTGGTCAATGAATAACCTTAAACACTAACTCCTTCAGTATTTCGCCGTCGGTCACCGTTCCGCTGTTGCGGACACCCTTGCTGCGCAGGTCGGCTTCGTAGAGATAGCCTATGCACGAGGCCAGTTTCCCGAGGCTGTAGTTGGCAGCTGCCTGGGCATAATCCTTCACAAAAATTGGTGCACAGCCCAGCGCCTTGGCGGCATCGCTCTTGTTCTCCAGCTGGTGGTAGAACATTATCTTGAGGAAATAGCCATAAAGTATCGTCAACACTGGCTGTATGGGATTCTTCTTGGGGTTGGCTGCGAAATAGTTCACTATTCGGTTGCACATCACTGGGTCGCGCCGTCCGATGGCACTCTGCAGCTCGAAGACGTTGTAGTCCTTGCTGACGCCAATCTGCTGTTCAACCAGTTCTGCTGTGATGGCGCCACCGGCAGGCAGCAGCGGATACAGTTTGCCAAGCTCTCCTGCTATCTTGCCAAGGTCGGCACCAAGGAACTCGACGAGCATCATCGAAGCCTTGTCGCCTATGGTGAATCCTCGCGATGCCACCTCGTTGCGTATCCACGCAGGCACTTGGTTCTCATACACCCTGGGACTCTCGTACACCACGCCGGCTTTGTCGATAGCCTTGTAGGCCGCCGTGCGCTTGTCAAGCTTCTTGTGACGGTAGCAGAACACCAGCACCGTCTGCGGTGCCGGTTGCTGCAGATAGGATGCAAGCACCTCCCACTGCCGCGTGTCGATATCCTGCGCCTCCTTCACCAGCACCAGGTGCACGGGCGACATCATGGGATAACGCTTGGCATGGCCGATAACTGTCTTCATGTCGACATCGCGGCCATAGAGCACCGTCTGGTCGAAGTCGCGCAGCGTCGGGTCTACTATATGTTCCTCCATCCAGTCCGACACCACGTCGATATAGTGGTTTTCCTCGCCAGTGAGCAGGTATACAGGCTTGTATTTGCCCGCCTCAAGGTCTTCAATCAGCTGTTTTTCAGTTATCGCCATCGGTGTTGTATGCTACAATAAGGTTACAAAATTACGAAAAAAAACAAATACTGCATACAAAAAAGAACAAAAAACACAAACCTAGACGCGCCCCCACCAAACTGTCCATCCTTTGGCTTTGGGCTTTTGCATCGCAGCAACACCTCAACATTCTGCAAACGTGCCTTATATATACATTGTTAACATTTTTTAACACGGCGGATGTAATATATATGGAAAATATGTAGTACCTTTGCAAATTAATTTAAATTAACAATAATCATGCAAGAGCCAACCAGATTGTTCGACCTGCTCCAGTGGAGAAAAGAGCTCCACCCCGAGCGTCCTGTGTTCAAGTACAAGGAAGATGGCAAGTGGAAAGACCATTATATCGACGAATATATAGAGAAAGTCGACCTCATAAGCTATGCCCTGATGCACCTCGGAGTGAAGAAGGGCGAGAACATCGGCCTCATCAGCGCCGGCCGCCCTGAGTGGAACTATGTCGACTTCGGCGTGCAGCAGACGGGTGCCGTCCTGCTGCCCATCTACCCCACCATCAGCGAAGAGGACTACCAGTATATCCTCAACGACGCACAGGTGCGCCTGCTAGTAGTCGAGACTCCTGCTTTATACAAGAAAATCAGCAATATCCGCGAGAAGTTGCCATGCCTCGAGAACCTCTGCACCATCGTGCCGATGGAGGGAGTGAAGTCGATGGACGACATCTACGAGATTGGCCGCCGCTACGTGTCCGAGCACCCAGAGGCTCCCGCCAAATTGCAGGAGATGAAGGACTCGCTGACCATCGACGACGTCTGCACCATGATATACACCAGCGGCACCACCGGTGTGCCCAAAGGCGCCATGCTTACGCACCGCGGCCTCATAATGAACGTGCAGGAAATCAAGGGCAGTCCCCACCCCAGCTGGTGGCGCGCCCTCTCGTGGCTACCCATGTGCCACATCTACGAGCGCATGATGGGCTACCTCTACCAGTGGCTCTGCTTCGAGATTGCCTATGCCGAAAGCATCGCCAAGGTGGGCGACAACTGCAAGGAACTCAGCCCCCATATGCTGGCATGCGTGCCGCGCTTCATCGAGAAAGTCTACGACAAGATCTTCCGCAAGGGCGAGAAGATGACCGGCATCAAGAAGAAAATCTTCGACTGGGCCCTCGACCTGGCTTTCCAATACGACCTCGACGAGTCGAAACTCAGCCTGTGGTACAAGCTGCAAAAGGCCATCGCCGACAAGCTCGTGTATAAAGAGATACGCGATGGTATGGGTGGCCAGCTGGGCATGCTCGTCAGCGGCGGCGCCATCATCCAGCCGCGCCTCACGCGCTTCTTCTCCTGCGTGGGTCTCGACCTCTACGAGGGCTACGGCCTCACCGAGTGCTCGCCGCTCATCGCTGTGACCAACAGCAACAAGAAAGGACGCCGCATAGGCTCCGTGGGCTTTGCAATGCGTGAGATTGAGGTACGCATCGATCCTCAGACCAACGAGATACAATGCCGTGGCGGCAACGTGATGAAGGGCTACTACAACAAGCCCGAACTCACCGCCGAGGCCATCGACAAAGACGGATGGTTCCACACCGGCGACACCGGCTATTTCGACCCCGACGGCTATCTTTTCATCACCGGCCGCACCAAGAGCATGTTCAAGACCTCGATGGGCAAATACATCAACCCCGAGGTGATTGAGGAGAAGATGAAACAGTCGCCTTTCATCCTCGACATGATGGTGGTGGGCGATGGACAGAAGTTCGCCGCTGCCCTCATCGCCCCCGACTTCGACATGCTGAAGGACTGGTGCAAGCGTCACGGCGTCAGCGCCTCGACGCCTGCCGAGATGATTGCCGACAAGACCGTCATCGCCCGTTACCAGAAGGTGGTCGACAAGTACAACGCCGAACTTGGCGAGACCGAGAAGGTGAAGCGCTTCACCCTCGTCGCCGAGCCTTGGACCGAGGCCAACAAGATGCTCACGCCGACGCAGAAGCTCATCCGCCGCAACGTCGCCGCCGCCTACCAGGAGCAAATCGACACCCTATTCAAATAGCCAAACAACCAACCCCCGCGTGGTCAGTTAAAAAACAGCCGTAGGCTTACGCCCACGGCTGTTTTTTACTGACACCTGCATGACTGTTACCTGCGACGGCGGGAGTGGTTTTTCTTCTTGTCGTCTTTGGTGTGCGGGGAGACTTTCCTGCTACGCTGGTTTTTACCTTTTGCCGACGGGGACTCCTGCACAGCCTGTTTCCTCTCCGCGAGGACGCGGTCGTCTTCATCTACGAGGTCGAAGTCTATCTGTTTTTTCAGCAGGTCGACCTTGCGGACACGGATATGGACGGGGTAGCCGAGTTTGTAGCAGCGCCCATGGCGGCGCCCGATGACCTGGTAGTTGTCCTCGTCGAGCATGTAGTAGTCGTCCTTCAGCGAGCCGATGGGTATCATGCCCTCGCATTTGCTGTCCTCTATCTCGGCATAGATGCCCCACTTGCTGACGCCGCTGATGAGTGCCGGGAATACCTGTCCCAGTTTGTCGGCCAGGTATTCGGCCTGTTTGTACTTGACGCTGGTACGCTCGGCATCGGCGGCTTTCTTCTCCATCACCGAGCAGTGGCGGCAGTAGTCCTCATACTCGTCGGCGTTCACCGACTTGCCGTCATGCAGGTAGAGGTCGAGCAGACGGTGCACCATCAGGTCGGGGTAGCGGCGGATGGGCGAGGTGAAGTGGGTATAGTAGGGGAAGGCGAGGCCGTAATGGCCTATGTTCTCTGTGCTGTAGTAGGCCTTGCTCATGGTGCGGATGGCGATGGTGTCGACCATATGCTCCTCGCCGCGGCCGGCGATGTTCTCGAACAGGCGATTGTAGCTCTCGGCGAGTGCCTTGCGGCTGCTGGTCTTCATGCTGAAGCCTAGCTTGGCGACAAACTCCACGAAGGTGTTGAGCTTCTCGGGATTGGGCTCGTCGTGGACTCGGTAGACGAAGGTTCTGGTATTTCTAGTATCACTAGAAGCTCTAGATGTTCTTGAATTCCTAGGTTTTCCTATATACTCCGCGACGGTGCGGTTGGCCAGGAGCATGAACTCTTCGATGAGCCAGTTGGCCTCTTTGCTCTCTTTGATGTAGACACCGATGGGCTTGGCGTTCTCGTCGAGCTGGAATTTCACCTCCTGGGTCTCAAAGTTGATGGCACCGTCCTTGTAGCGCGCCGCCCGCAGCACGGTGGCGATACCATGCAGCTTCAAAATTGCGTCGGCCACCGCGTCAGCCGATTCTTCACTCTTCATTCCCGACTCTTCATTTTCTATAATCTCCTGCGCCTCCTCGTAGGCCATGCGACGGTCGCTGCGGATGACGCTCTTGCCCATCCATGTGTTATACACCTTGCCTTTGCCATCCATCTCCATGACGACGGAGAAGCAGAGCTTGTCCTCATCCTGGCGCAGCGAACACACCTCGTTGCAGAGTTTCTCGGGGAGCATGGGTATGGTACGGTCGACGAGGTAGACCGAGGTGCCACGCTCGTAGGCCTCGCGGTCTATGGCGCTGCCGGGCCTGACATAGTAGCTCACGTCGGCTATGTGCACGCCAACCTCGACGCGGCCGTTGGGCAGCTCACGGAAGCTGAGGGCGTCGTCGAAGTCCTTGGCGTCGGCAGGGTCGATGGTGAAGGTGGTGACGTCGCGGAAGTCGCGGCGAGAGGCCATCTCTTTCTTGGTGGGCTTGCGTATCTTCTTGGCCTCCTCCTCGACCTCTTTGGGGAAGTCGAGAGGGAAGTCGTACTCGGCGAGGATGCTCTGCATCTCGACGTTGTTGTCGCCGGGACGGCCGAGGCGCTTGACAACACGGCCCACGGGGTTGTTCATACGTTCGGGCCATTCGGTCATCTCCACCAGCACCTTCTCGCCGTTCTCGGCACCGCCGAGGTCGTCGATATGTATGAATATGTCTACCGGCATGGTGCGGCTGTCACTGACCATGAAGGCAAAGCGTTCCTGCTTCTGGATGACACCTACAAAGCGGGTCTTGGCGCGCTTGATGATTTCCACCACCTGCCCTTCGGGCTTGTGCATCTTGCGCTGCGGGAACATCAGCACCTTCACGGTGTCGCCATGCAGGGCGTGGTTAGTGTTGTTGGGGGCAATCTGTATGTCCTCGCGCCCCTCCTCGTCGGGTATCACGTATGCCTTGCCGCCCTGCTTCATGTCGATGATGCCGGTGACATAGTTTTTCGGCAGCAGGTCGTCGTTGATGCTCTTGGGATTTATCTTGTACTTCCCTTTGTGGTCGTCTTCTACCAGATGTTTCTCTTCGGCCAGCTGTTGTATGGTGCGTATCACCTCCTGGCGCTCGGCTTTGCTGCCGGCACCTATGCGCGAGCTAATCTGCTTGTGGTTGAAAGCGTCGAAGGGGTTATTGGCAAAGATTTTAAGTATCTGTTTTGCTAAATTCTCGTTCATAATAGATTCATTCTTTTAAGTAATGCTTGGTTGTCGGGCTCGCGGCCCATGAAGTTTTTGAAGAGCACTGCGGGGTGCTCGGTACCGCCTCGCGAGAGTATTTCACGGCGGAAAGCCTCGGCGGTCTCGCGGTTGAAGATGCCGTCATGCTTGAACCGGCTGAAGATATCAGCGTCGAGCACCTCGGCCCATTTGTAGCCGTAGTAGCCGCTGGCATAGCCGCCGCCGAAGATGTGGCTGAAGCTAGTGGCTGTGCAGCAGCCCTCCACTCGCGGCAGCAGGTTGGTCATGGCTTGCGCCTCGACACTTTCCGCCTTCCACTTTCCACTCTCCACACCCATAGTGTGGAAGGCTATGTCGGTGAAGCCGAGGTTGAGCTGGCGCAGGCATAGCCATCCGGCCATGTGGTTCTGTGCAGCGCGTATCTTGTCGATATATTCTGTTGGCAGAGGCTCGCCGGTGCGGTAGTGGCGGGCGAAGGTGGACAGAAACTCGGGCTCATAGCACCAGTTCTCCATCACCTGCGACGGCATCTCCACGAAGTCGCGCTTCACGTTGGTGCCGCTCAAGCTCTCGTACTGCACCTCGCTGAGCATTCCATGCATGGCGTGCCCCATTTCGTGCATGAAGGTCTCCACCTCGCTGAAGCGCAGCAGCGACGGCATGTCGGCAGTAGGTTTGCTGAAGTTGCAGACCACCTGTATCTGCGGACGGACACTGCCGTACTGCCCGCGGAATTCGGTCATCCAGGCCCCGCTGCGTTTCGACTGACGTGGGAACATGTCAAGGTACAGCAGCCCCATCTCGCGGTCGCCGTCGAACACACGGTAGGCCCTCACTTCCTCGTGATACACCGGCACAGCCTTGTCCTCTTCAAACCGCAGCCCATAGAGGCGGCCGTAAAGTCCGAAGATTCCCTCGCGCACCGCATCCAACGGGAAGTATGGGCGCAACACCTCGCTGTCGAAGGAATAGCGCTGCTGTTTCAGCTTCTCGGCATAGTAGCTGAAATCCCACGGCATTAAAGCGGAATCTTCCTGCACTTCCGACAGCTCTTTTTCGGCGGCAGGGAGCACGGCATCCTTCAACTCCTGCATGAAGCGGCGCAGGTTGGGCAGACTCTGCACCATGCGGTTCTCCAGCACATAGTCGCAGTAGGTGTCGTAGCCTAACAGATGCGCCTGCTCGGCACGCAATGTCACTATGCGACGTATCACCTCGTTGTTGTCGTGTTCGTTGCCACGCCCGCCGATAGAACCGTATGCACGATACATCTTCTCGCGCAGGTCGCGGCGGTCGCTGTAGGTCATGAAGGGGCTGTAGCTGGGGGCAGCCAATGTGAAGAGCCATCCGTCCAGTCCCCTGCCCTGCGCCTCTTCGCGGGCTGCAGCGCGCACCGTCGGCGGCAGGCCCGCAAGGTCGGCCTCGTCGGTGATGTGCAGCGTCCAGTCGTTGAGGTCGGCCAGCGCATTCTGCGAGAAGCGCAGCTTCAACTCGCTCAGCTCTTCTTCGTTTTTCTTGTATTGCTCGCGCTGCTCCGCCGGCAATGCCACGCCATGTCGCACGAAGCTCTTCAGCGTATTGTCCAGCAAGGTCTGTTGCTCGACCGAAAGGTTCTCCCCACAACTCTTAACTCTTAACTCACAACTCTTAACTCTCTCGTACAGTCTCTCGTCGGTCATCACCTTCATGCTGAAGCGAGTCATCAACGGTTCCAGCTTCATCACCACTTCCTGCAATTCCTCGCTTGTGCAGCACTCGTTGAGGTTCATCATCACGGCGCTAATGCGGTCGAGCCGCCGCGAGGCGCACTCCAATGCCTCGACGGTGTTCTCGAATGTCGGCTCCTCGGCCGATGCGGCTATGGCCTCCACATTGCGCTCGGCCTCCTCTATAGCGACGCGCACGGCAGGTTCGTAATCTTCAATCTTTATCTGGTCGAACGGGGGCAGTTCCCATTCCTGTAGCAATATATTCATACATCATAGTAACGTCCACGATATAAATTTATTTTGCCACATCGTTTTTATTTAGTACTTTTGCCGCCGATTTGGTCGCCCGACGAGGGCGCCAAGAGGGAAGCCGGTGAGAGTCCGGCGCAGTCCCGCTGCTGTGAGTCCAACAGTTGAAGCTCAACACGATAGGCCACTGTACACCGCCATAGATGTATGGGAAGGCCGAGCCGAGACGGACGAGCCAGAAGACCTGCCAAATCGCATAAATCGGTATCGCTTTCGAGGAAAAAGCACTCCGGTGACAGACGGCCTCTGCCGCTCTTTTGTTCCCGTTATGCATATTCCTTTTTTGCCTGCCGATATTGAGAGTTGAAAGTATAAACAAACTAAAAACAACATCAATATGGTAAAAAAAGTATTAGCTTTAGCATTAGGCCTGATGCTCGCCGTCAGCACCTTTGCCCAAATGGGTCCTGGCAACCCCACAGTTCCTCAGAGTGACATCCAGTTCTGGACTGGCAGCGGCAGCAACCGTGCCGTCATCGCCGTTACCTGGGAAGACGACAATGAAGACCATATCGGCATCGCCTGGGGCGTGCAGTGGAACGGTGGCTCCATCATGCTCAAGTCGCTGATGGACACCATCGCCGCCTACGACAGCCGTTTCAACGTCACCTATTCCAGCCCCTCGTGGCTCGACAACATCACCTATAACGACACCGACCTCGGCCTCAACCTCGTCGGCACTGCCGGCTGGTGGTGGTACAACTGGAAGAACTCCGCCGATGTCGACTACCAGTCGTCCGGAGTCGCTGCGGACATGATTCAGAACGGCGACTTCGTCGATTGGATGCAGACTGGTGTCGCCGACACCATGATTATGGCTTCCGACCCCAATGCTCCCGTCGACCCGCTGCCCGAGGATGCCGAGATTGCCGCCAGCGACATCATCTACTGGGTGGGTGAAGGCAACAACAAGGTGGTCTTCGCCATCAACTGGGCCGACACCGCCCTCGCCTGGGGCTACCAGTTCAGCACCGACAGCGTCTACGTGAGCGAAATCATCGACGCCCTCGTCGCCGCCGACCCGCGCCTCAGCATCGAAGGCACCTCGTCCTTCGTCTCCGACTTCCGCTATGCCGACGGGAACATCACCGACACCCTCACCATCACCCCCCATGCCGCCGACGACTACAGCATCTACTTCAACATGCAGGTCAACCACGTCTCCTCGATGGTCGGCGCCGCCGGCCACGCCGTGGTCAACGGCGACTTCGTGAAGTTCGC
>JAFXUY010000111.1 GCA_017524785.1 Bacteroidales bacterium
ACGCACCACACCCCGCGCCACATGTAACCCACTGCAGGCCCGAGCCTTCCGTGGAATCCTCCCATAAATCCTGCTGTCTGCCTTGCCATGATTAGGTATATTTTAGTTGTTTTTTGCTAGTATCAACGTTGTATTCGACATATTATTGCCTACTCAAGTAAATTTATATAATTGGAGTATAAGTGGAGCAGTAGGAGCATAGTAAGAGAGGGTGGCGACTCATGGGCTGGTTTACAGCGGTTTGAGGGTCGGCCTCCGGCCTCAAAATTATAAGAAAATTGGAAAAAAAAATTACAGCCCTGTAGGGGCTGTGGTCGGCTCGCCCGCAGGCGATAGCCGTGGTGTGCTCTATTGCAGTATCAGCTTCCTCGCTGTGACGCCCATGGGCGTGTGTATGCGGACGATGTATGAGCCGCGGGGCAGGGCTTTGACGTCGAGCCTGGCCTCGAGGCCCGAGGCCTGCTGCCGCAGCACGCTGGCGCCGCCCATGTCGTACATCTCCACCTCGTCGATGCCGAAGCTCGACAGCACCGTGGCCTCGTCGGTGGCAGGGTTGGGCTGCAGGCTCACGTAGCGCTCCCATGCGTGCTGTTGGATGGAAGTCTGTGTGCTGTCGTTGTTATAGAACGTTGTGTCAGGGTTGGGTGTAAGAATGGGGAAGAACCACTGCCATGATTCACCACGAAACTCTTGCCATCCTGAATTTATTTCCCATCCCGGAGGAACTATCTGGCAGAATCGACTTCGCGGATGATGGAATGCTCGCCATACATATTGTACAGTTGTTCAGTCAATTCCTGCGCCGTGGCTCCTGTGGCGAAACAAAGCATTGCCGCGACTAATAACTTTATCTTTTTCATAGCATTATGCTTTTTTATTTTTTTTACAATTGCAAATATATTAAAAAATAATTAAATGGAACCTTATATTTTTTTGCTGAACAAGAAAAGGGTGCCCTATGCGGGCACCCTTGAAGGATGGTGTATTTGTTGGCGTTTACTTCTTCAGCCACTGGTCGAACCAGTCGATGAAGTTGCGGTGCCACAGCAGGCTGTTCTGCGGACGCAGCACCCAGTGCGTCTCGTCGGGGAAGTAGAGGTAGCGGCTGGGTATACGGCGTATCTGGGCAGCGTTGTAGGCCGCCATTCCCTGCGAGGCCACAATCCGGAAGTCGAACTCGCTATGGATGACGCAGATGGGCGTGTTCCACTCGCCCACGTAGAGGTGCGGCGAGAAGCTCATGCTCTTCTTGATCTTGGGGTTCTTGTCGCGCTCCCAGTAGGGGCCGCCGAGGTCCCAGTTCTCGAACCACATCTCCTCGGTCTCGAGGTACTGCTGCTCGAAGTTGAACATGCCGTTGTGGGCCAGAAGGGCCTTGAAGCGGCGGCCTTCGTCGTAGCCTTTCACATCGTGGTTGTGACCGGCGAGCCAGTAGACGCTGAACCCTCCGAAGGAGGCGCCGCAGGCGCCGATGCGCTCTCGGTCGATCATGGGCAGGCTGGCCGCCCAGTCGGTGGCGCTCATGTAGTCCTGCATGCAGAGTCCGCCGTAGTCGCCACTGATCTCTTCGAGCCACTCCATGCCGAAACCGGGCACTCCGCGACGGTTGGGGGCTATGACAAAATAGCCGGCGCCGCTCATCACCTCGAAGTTCCAGCGGGTGCTCCAGAACTGGCTGACGGGACTTTGGGGACCGCCCTCGCAGAAGAGCAGTGCAGGATAGGTCTTGGTGGAATCATAGTCGTAAGGATAGATGAGCCATGTGAGCATGTCTTTGCCGTCGACGGTCTTGACATAGCATTCCTCGACTTTGCCCATCCGCACCTGCGAAAGGACATCGTCGTTGAAGGTGCTTATCTTAGTGCCTTCGGCGCGCTCGTCGCTGGTGTTGTAGGCATAGAGTGTGCCGGGGTACTGGATGGAAACCTGGTTGGCGATGATTTTGTTGCCGTTGAGGGCAATGGCGTTGACGTCGTGATAGCCATGCGACAGCTGACGGACAGCCTTGGTCTCACGGTTGAAGCCGAAGATTTCGCTCATACCGCGGTATGATACAACTGCATAGAGTTCTTTGTCGTCGTTGCTCCAAAGGATGTTGCCGACACCGTAGTCGAAGTTCTCGGTGAGGTCGGTCTTGGTGCCGCTGGCAAGGTCCATCACCATCAGGCGCAGCTTGTCGGCCTCGTAGCCCTCACGCTCCATGCTCTCCCAGGCAATCATAGTGCCGTCGTGCGAAAACACGGGGTTCTGGTCGTAACCCATGATGCCCTCACTGATGTTGCGCGTTTCACCGGTTTCGAGGTTATAGATGTAGATGTCACTGTTGGTCGAGTGCGCATAGTCGTAGCCGGTCTTCTTGCGGCAGGTGTAGGCAATGGTCTTGCTGTCAGGGCTGTAGTTGTACTGCTCAGTGCCGCCCCAAGGACGCATCGGGCTCTCGAAGGTGCTGTCGATGATGTTGACCACCTTGTCCATCTGGGCATTGCCGTTCTCCAGCGGCACATAGAATATCTGGGGGATTTCGTCGACCCAGTTGTCCCAGTGGCGGTACATCAGGTCCTCGTTGATGCGGCCGGTGGTCTTGTCGAGACCGGCATAGAGCTTGTTCAGATGGTCGGGACGCTCAACCGGGATGGTGCTGATATAGACCAGCGACTTGCCGTCAGGAGCCACCTTGAAGCCCTCGAAACCGCGCTCGTGCTCGGCAACAACCTTCTCGCGCTTGGTTGCGACGTCCATTGAAAGTATCTGGTTTCCGCGGCAGTACATGATGGTGTTGTCGTCGTACCAGACGGGGCTGAACTCGGAGGCGGCGGTCGTTGTCAAGCGCACCCCTTCCCCACCCTCGATGGGCATGCAGTACAGCTCGGCGTTGTTCTTGTTCTGCTCCATATCGGTGTAGCGCAGGGTGTAGAGCACCTGGCTGCCGTCGGGGCTGACGGCGTACTCGCTCATCACACCGAGGCTCCACATCACCTCGGGGGTGAAGCGGCCGTCGACTACCGGCACATCGGGCTTACCGATAACATTCTCAGCCTCTTTAGGCTGACAGGCGGCCAGGCACAATGCCCCAGCCGCCACATAAAGTAGTGCTTTCTTCATGAGTATTTTGCTTGATTGTTTAATTGCTTGCCTATGCTTTATTGTTGTTTGTTGATGTCGTCTTTGTCGGTCATCGGCGTGCGGACATCTACCTTGTAGTAGTTGTGGCCCGAGTGGCCAGGTTCCACAACGTTGATGAACTCGGTGTCCTCGGCCAGCGGCTCGAAGGTGAGCGAATAGAGCAGTATGTCGTAGCCGCCCTGGTTGTGGGCAAAGTTCGAATATTCGGGATATAGGGCCACTCCCTCGGCTTTGACAAAGGCATAGCGCTTCAGCGTGGAGCAGTCTTCAATATACACTTCAGGCATTATCGATATTCCGTAGTCGGGCACCGGACGGCGGTCGGGGGTGCGGTCTTTGTACATGAAGTAAAGCTTGGTCTTGAAGCGGTCTATCTCCACCTTCTCCAGACTCACGTTGCCGGCATGCGGCGAGCGGCTCTCGACGTAAGGATAGTCGAGCGTGCGGGGAATCTTGGGCTTCACCTTGATGGGCAGACGCACATCGCGAGGCTTTTCCTTGGGGGCTTCCTTGGCCTGCTTTACGCGTTCGTGCTGGAAGTCGCTGCTTACAGCGTAGCACTTGAGGTCGGCGTCGAACGAGAAGGTCAACCCGCCCACGGGAGCGCCGTCCTGCTTGGTGACACGGTTGCGCATGTTATACTTGCGATAGAGGCTTGCGGCACGTGTGCCGTTGAGGCTTACTGCGTTGTAGGCCACTTTCGAGCCTTCCATGCCGTCCTGTATCGATGCATCGGGATAGCCGAAGTCGTCGACCACCTCATAGTAGCTCTTGCCCACATAAATCTCTTCCAGGTCGGGGTCGGCCGACACGAAGCGGCTGCCCCAGCAACCGGCCATGAGCAACGCAAGAAGCGGAGCTGTAAAAGCAAAACGTCTCATCATTCTACGTATTTACCGTCTTTGAAGCGACCCGAGATGGTCGTACCGTCGGGATTGGTCTGCGTTCCCTGGCCGTCGTATTTGTCGTTGTGCCAGCCACCCTCATAGCGGGCGCCGTCGGGATAGGTCGACACACCCTGGCCTTCGCGGTGGTCGTTCACCCACATACCGTCGTAGGTCTCGCCGTTGGCCATCGTCAGCTTGCCCTGGCCGGTCTTGTGACCCTGAACAAAGCTGCCTTCATAGCGGTTGCCGTTCCACACCATTATACCTTGACCATGGCACAATCCGTTCAGGAAGGGGCCGTCGTAGCGCGTGCCGTCAGCCATCGTCAGGAAGCCAGTGCCTGTGCCCATGGCGGTCCAGTCGCCCTCCATCACATTGCCGTTGGGGAAACGGAAAGTCCCGTGGCCTTTGATGAAGCCTTTAGCCCACTGGCCCTGATACACCAGGCCGTTCGAGTAGTAGTATGTCCCCTCGCCGTCCATCAGGCCTTTCTTCCACATGCCGTCGTAGCGGTCGCCGTTGGGCCAGGTCATCAGGCCCTTGCCTTCTATCTTGCCCTTGCCGTTGCGCTGGCCGGTATACACGCGACCGTCGTCGTAGGTCGTCGTCTCCACCACCTGGGCGCTCACACTGGGGACAAACATGGCTGCCAGAAGCATTGCCATAACCAATTTTACAGTATGTTTCATCTTTTCTATAATGGTTAAAGGTTATCTGTTATACTATCACTTATCGTTCGGATAGTGCATCTTCTTGATAAACACGCCAAGCTTGTAGAAGCTAAACTGCTTCAGCGAGATGCCAGTGCCGTTGACAAAATGGCTCTCCATCGGCGACTTCATAATCTTCCACACCCTGTACACCAAACCCTGCAAACACATGCGGCGCACAGTGCCGTATGTTCGCAGCAGGCGCACCGTCTGGCAGAAGCGCTGGTCCTCCCACATGAAGTCGTATATCAGTGCCAGGTTCTCGGCAGCCTCCACCGACTTGTGCAGGAACTCGACGTTGTCCTCGATGTTGCCGTTCACCACAGGATTGTCTATATGCTCTATCACAATCTTGCGCTCGCCCAGGGTGTAGCCGAACAGCGTGTCTTCGTGGCCGTACTTCTCTATTCGCTCGTCGAACGGAATCTTCTCCAGCACCTCGCGCTTGATCATGAAGTTGTTGGTCATGAAATTACGGTATGGGTGCTGGCGACGCACCGACGCCGGCTGGCTCTCAACCTTGGTGCCGTACATGTAGCGAAGCCTGTGCTCCTGGTCGTTGCCGCGGTCGTCGTAGGTGCGGCCGCCCACAATCACCTGTGTGCTGCCGCCTATAAATTTGATATACTTCTTCAGGAAGCCTTCGGGCACCACCGAGTCGTCGTCCAGAAACAGCAGCCAGTCGCCCTTCGTATACTTCAGGAAGAGGTTCCTTATCTTCGCCCGTCCCACGTTCTGCTCAAGCTTCAGGTAGGTGGCTATCTCGGGGATGCCCTTGTTCTGCTGCTGATAGTAGCCCGACGAATGGTCGTCTATGCACACTATCTCAACCTCCGTGCTCCCCTTCAGGTTGCTCACCTGATTGGCCAGTCGCCTTACAAGCGGATAGGCGTAGTAGTTATAAATAGGTATGCAAATTGAAATCATATCGTTATTTCCAAATTATCGTATGCCAGTTCCACTCCGCCCGGCAGCTCTTTGGCCACCTCGGCGTGCAGTCCCATCTCATGACTCATGTGTGTCAGGTAGGCCCTCTGCGGACCTATCCTTTCTATCACCTCCAGCGCCTCGGGCAGGCAGAAGTGCGAAAAATGCTTCTCCTTCCTCAACGCGTTTATCACCAGCACATCCACGCCGCGCAGCTTCTCCATCTCGCTGTCGTCAATGTGGTTGGCATCGGTGATATATGCCAGCTTTCCTATACGGAAACCTAGCACCGGCAGCGTCTTGTGCATCGCCCTTATCGGCGTCACCTCCACCCCGCCGGCCACGAACCTCGCCTCGCCCACCGTGTGCAGGTCGGCCTCCGGCAGCCCTGGAAACTCGTGCGGCTCGAAGATGTAGTGGTAGTCGCGTTCCAGCGCAGTGCGGGCCTCGGCGTTCAGGTATATGTCCATCTTCCGGTGCTGCACATAGTTGAACGACCGTATGTCGTCCAGTCCGCCCACGTGGTCGCGGTGCGCATGCGTGATGAGTATTGCATCCAGGTGGTCTACCTGGTGACGCAACATCTGCTGACGGAAATCGGGTCCGATGTCAATCAATATATTGCTCGACTGCACCTGCACCAGCGCCGACGTCCGCAGACGCTTGTCGCGCTCGTCGGCCGAACGGCACACCCCGCACCGGCATGCCACCACCGGCACACCCTGCGAAGTCCCCGTACCCAGAAACGTCAGCTTCATTCCACTAATACATTAACACACTAACGCATTAACGCATTGACCACTACTCCTTGTGCGTCAGCTTGAAGCCCACACCGTGCACATTCACAATTTCCACCGTCGGGTCGGCCTTCAGATACTTCCTCAGCTTCGTGATATACACATCCATCGAACGGGCTGCGAAATAGCTGTCGTCCTTCCAAATCTTCTGCAGAGTTGTGTTGCGGTCAACTAGCTGGCCGAAGTTTATGGCGAACATCCTCAGCAGGTCGCACTCCTTCGCCGTCAGGCGCTGCACCTCCTCGCCAATGGTAAGCGTCTGGTGCAGATAGTCGAACGTGAAGCCGCCTATCTTGAACACATTCTTGTCGGGCCGGTCCTCGTTGAACGAACGCCGCATCGTCGCACCCAGGCGCGCCAACAGCTCTTCCATCGAGAACGGCTTCGTGATATAGTCGTCCGCCCCGACCTCGAAACCCTTCAGCTTGTCGGCCTCCAGATTCTTCGCCGTCAGGAAAATAATCGGCACTTTCTTGTCAACCTTCC
Organism: Bacteroidales bacterium; assembly: GCA_017524785.1. Lineage (GTDB taxonomy): Bacteria > Bacteroidota > Bacteroidia > Bacteroidales > P3 > Colimorpha. The sequence continues at coordinate 6,931 of JAFXUY010000111.1, forward strand.
TGATATCCTTCGCCACAGCGAAACCGTCCTTCAACGGCATCATCACGTCGAGGATACATGCATCCACATCCTCCTCCTCGAAATTCCGCATCGCCTCTTCGCCGTCCTTGGCCCACACCACTGTGTAGCCCTTCTGCGTAAGATAAGCCTTCAGGATAGTACCCAGATTAGGGTCGTCTTCTGCAACCAAAAGTTTAATTCCGAGATTCATATTCAAATGATTTTAATGCTTTCAATAATATCGTTTGTCCTTATGGCGTCAATCACCGCCCAATCCTACTCGTCCACACGGCCGAAACAGGTGTGCACCCCGTCCAGGTGCTGCGTGTTCTCGCGGTTGTGGCACACGAAAAACTGGCTTCCGCCCGTGTCCTTGCCGGCATGCGCCATGCTCAGCACACCGCGGTCGTGCCGCTGCATCGGGGCATCCGTCTCGCACTTGATGGTCCATCCCGGACCGCCCATGCCTGTCCTCGGGTCGCCTACATTGCGGCTGTAGGGGCAGCCACCTTGTATCACGAAACCCGGAATCACACGGTGGAATCGCAAGCCGTCGTAGAAGCCGCTCTTGGCCAGCTTCACGAAGTTCGCCACAGTGCCCGGCACTGCTTCGTCGTACAGCGTCACATGCATCGTACCCTTTGCTGTCTTGATTTCTGCTTTCATAACTTCAATCGGTTTTTACACCATTTAAGTACTCCATTAACACCGTTTATTGCATTTTATTGTGCAAATGTTAATTTTTTTTTGTTAATCGCCCCTCCCCGGCCACCCGACTTCACCCTCCCGGCTCCACCTGTTCTTCGTCTGTTCTTCGATTGTTCTTCGATTGTTCTTCGATGGTGCATC
>JAFXUY010000112.1 GCA_017524785.1 Bacteroidales bacterium
AAGTTGAAAGTTGAAAGTTGGTGGTGGCCCATTGCATGGCCTTGTGGAGGTCGTTGTAGTCCTGCTCGTCAACTTCAATCCAGCGGCTGCCGAGGGCCTTTTTGTCTGCCTCTGACAGGGAATCGCCGTCGCCGACCACCACATATTTCCCCATCTCTAGCCGGGCATTCTTAACCGTCCCATAGGCGCTGTCGCAGCACACTACGAAGTCCGCTTCGCGGAGAGCCTGCAGGGGCACGGGATGCGTCGGGAAATCGCCCGCCGCCAGTATCACTATATGCTTAGTCTTTTCCATCGTATTATCCCCATGATGCAGAACACCTCGTAGACGGCATACATCACCGCCGAGGCGGTGTAGCCGGTGCTGAGGTAGATGTATACCAGTATCGGTTCGCTGATGAGCCAGAATATCCACTGCTGCCAGTATTTCTGCGAGAGCATCCACATGCCCACGATGCCGAGGGCCGCCGACAGGCCGTCGAGCCACGGCAGATTGCCCTCGCCCAGCATGCCCAGCAGCCAGCGGAAGACGACAGTAAGCACCACCGTGACGGCCACCAGCCACGGCCATAGGCGCCCGGGGCAGGATGCTATGGGGCGTTCCTCCTTTTCTTTGCTTTGGATTATTCCGCGCCACACCAGCAACCCATATATGGATATGGCGAAGTTGTACACGCAGATGCCCGTGTTGGCGTACCAGCCTATGCTGAAATTGATGACTGCGTAGAATGCCGCCATCAGCAGACTCGACGGCCAAAGCCATCGGCTTGCCTTGTATTCGCTGAACACAAAGACCAAGCCGATGGCGGCGCCGACGATGTCCAATATATTCAATGCGTTAGTGTGTTAATGTGTTAATGCGTTAGTGTGTTAGGCGGTTAGAAGCGGTAGATTAGGCGACCCATGAAGTTGATGCCGGGCTGCTGGAGCCAGGTGCGGTCGTGTATGTAGTAGTTGGTGCCGGGGGTGGTAAAGTCGTCAACCCAGTCGCCTGCCCAGGCATGGAGACGATAGTTGTGGTTGAGCACGTTGTTGGCTACAAGCTGGGCCTCAATCTCGTTGGTACCCTTGAGGTGCCAGGTGTAGCTGGCCTTGATGTTGAGCAGGAAATAGGGGTCGATGGCGTAGCATTCACGGCTGGTGTTGTCGGCATACTGCTTGCCGACATACTTGCCGATGAGCTGCAGTTTGGCATTCTTGAAGGGAGTGAAGGTGGCTATGGCGGCACCCACCATCGAGGGCGAGAGGGCCAGGTCGGTGGTGCCGGTGACGGCCGTCTGCACCGTGTCGCCTGTCTCGAAGACGAAGTAGGTCAGGTCGAGCACCTTGTTCATGCTCAGCGTCAGGTTGGCATCCATGCGGAACCAGTCGGCAATCTTGTAGCCACCCTCTAGCTCTATGCCGAGGCGGTAGCTCTTGTCGACGTTCTCCATCAGGGCGTAGCCGGTGAGCACGTCGCCGTTGGGGGTCATCTGGTCCTTATAGAGCATGGCGTAGAGGTTGGCGTTGAAGGCCCAGCGGTTGTGGGCAATCTGGTAGCCCAGTTCGAGGTCGAGCATGGTCTCGGGCTTGATGGTGTCGCCGTTGGCATAGGCGCTCATGATGTCGAAGCGCACGGGCTCGCGGCTGTTGATGCCGGCCACAAAGTAGGTACGCTGATGGTCGTCGATGCGGTAGTTTACACCCAGCTTGGGGTTGAAGAAGAGGTAGTTGTTGGTGAAGTCGAAGGCACCGTCGCGGGCGGTGCCGGCCAGCACGTCGTCGCTGTTGCCGTAGATGCGGTAGTTGACCATGCGCAGCTGCAGGTCGGCATAGGCGTTCAGGTTGTCGTTGAAGTCGTAAGTGGCCTTGGCGTAGACCGAGTTGTCGAGCTTGGCGCTGTTGTTCTCGTACCAGCGGTAGGGCAGGTCGTAGTGCATCGCGGTGTCGCGATACCAGATGACGTCGCCGTACTGCAAGCCGTCGTAATAGATGAAGTTGTCGCCCAGCGAGAAAGTGAGCTTGTCCCCGTTGTAGTTTACGGCAGCGTTGCCGGTATAGGTGTAGTTGTCCATGCGCTTCTGGAACACCACGTCGCTCAGATAGGCGAAGGGGGCGGGCACATATCCGCTCCAGGCTGTCATATACTGCTCGTAGTATCCACCGCCGTGCATCACGTCGAAGGCGCCCTTGACACTCCATTTGTCGTTGAACAGGTGCGAGACGTAGAGCTGGTAGTGGCGTTGCCAGTAGTTGTCGGTCTCGTTGTCATAGTACATGGTGCGGCCGTCCATGTCATACATGCCGGCCGAGTTGTAGGTAGGGTCGGCGTCGAGCTGGTCGGGATAGGCACCGTTCCAAGCTATGCCGGTCTTCTGGTTGCCGATGATGGTGAGGAGTTTGATAAGAGTGCGCTCGCCGTACCAGCTCATGCTGCCGAAGAAGCTCTGCTGGTCGGTGCCCCAGCTGCGCACGAAGCCGTCGCTGGTCAGGCCGCTGTAGGCAAAGTCGAACGAGAGGCCGCTCTTCAGTATGCCTGTTCCGGCGCTGATGCCATACTGGCGTGTGTTCCACGAGCCATAGGCTATGTCGGCCATACCGTAGGCCTTATCGCGCGCGTTGAGGGTCTGCATGTTGATGGCGGCGCCCATGGCCGAGCTGCCACCCGTCGAGGCACCCATGCCGCGCTGTATCTGCATGCTCTGCGACATGCCGCCCAGGTTGGGGATGTTGTACCAGAACACCTGCTGGCTCTCGGGGTCGTTCAGCGTGATGCCGTTGAGGTTCACGTTGATGCGGTTGGGCTCCACGCCACGGATGCGGATGTAGGTGCCGCCGATGGTGCCGTTCTCACCGCTGGCCACCACCGAGGGCTGCGTCTCCAGCATGTAGGGCACCGACAGCTCGGTGCGGGCCTCGTCGAGCTGCTCGCGGTTCATGGTGCTGGTGGTGAGCGGTGTCTTGTTGCTCACGCGCGCATCTTGAATAATGACTTCGTCGAGCTTGCGGACGGTGTCCTGAGCCTTAACAGTTGAAAGTTGAAAATTGAAAATTGAAATGCCGAGCACGAGGCAGGCTATCATCTGCCGGCGGCTAATCCTGGTGGCCTTAAAAAAGCGATAGCGGCCACAGCTATAGATGTGTTTTACCATAATTCGTTCCTTACGCGGGCATTATCCCGATCAAGTTTTGAGGGTCTGTTCTCAGCTGTTTATGCGTCTAATGCTCGGTAGACGTGCAACATAAACGCACCCCTTTGTGGACTCTTCACGCCGCAAAGATACAAAACATTTGGAATATGGCAAAAATAAATGCTTATTTGGAGTATTCCTCGACGAAGCGTCGGTTGGCACCGCAGAGGGCGTCGTCGGCATTGATGCCGTGGCGGCGTGCCCAGTCGACGAGGGCGAAGAGGTAGTCGCCAAACTCTTCCTCGGTCATCTCTTCTTTCATCTCGCCGCCTTCCACCTTCCAGTCTTTGCCTTTCATGCCGGCCACTTTCTCCTGCATGCGCACAGCCTTTATCAGCGACGGCAGCGATGCCGGAACCCCTTCCAGCACGTTCTTGCGCCCTTCGCGCATCTTCAGCTGCTCCCAGCTCTCGCCGTGGTATTCCTCTTTGTGGTAGATGAATGGGTGGCGGTCCACAAGCTTGTCGCAGATGGTGTTGTAGACGTCGGCGGTGGTGAACAGGCCGGCCTCTTCGGCCAGCTTGCAATAGAAAAGGATGTGCATGGCAATGTCGCCCAGCTCTTTCTTCAGGTCGCCTGTATTGCCCGATACGATGGCCTCGCTCAACTCGTGCACCTCCTCGATGGTCAGGTAGCGCAGGCTCTTCATGGTCTGAACCTTGTCCCACGGGCATTCTTTCCTCAAGGTGTCCAATATCTCGCTCAGCCGTTCGAAGGCTTTCTGCTCGTCGTTCATATCCTGTGCACGTCCTCGATGCCGTCGATAGACTTTAGTTTGTTGATAAGGCCGTCGAGGCTCTCCACGTCGCCCACATACAGCATTATTATGCCCCGTGCCACACCTTCCGACGCCTCCAGGGTGATGGCGCGCATGTTGAGGTCCAGTTCCTCGGAGATGCGACGTGTTATCTCCTGTAGCAGTCCCTTGCTGTCGATGGCCGTGAGCGATATGCCCGTAAGCAGCGACAGCTGTTCGCCGGGGCGCCATTTGGCGCGCACGGTGTGGCTCTCGTGGTTGGCCATCTCGTCCATGGCCACGCTGCAGTTGGTGCGGTGCACCATTATCTTGCCGTCCTGCACTATGCCCACCACCTGGTCGCCCGGCACGGGCTTGCAGCACGAGGCTGTCTCGGTGGGATAGTCCTCATACTCTTTGTCGAGCAGGAAGGGCGATAGCTCTTTGTACTTGTCCAGGAAGAACATCTGCGGCGCACGGCGGGCCTTGCCGAAGCATTCGGCCACCTGGTGTTCGCTGATGGTGCCTACGGCTATGTCGTAGTATAGGTCTACGTCCGACTTCTGGTTGAAGAAGCGTTTCAGCTGTCCGAAGTTGGCCTTGGTGTCTTTCAGGTGCATCTTCTCCAGGTAGCCTGCCAGCCGGCGCTGGCCGTCGGCCACATATTCTTTCTTCTGCTGCCGCAGGAAGTCTTTGATGGCTTCTTTGGCTCGCGGGGTGTGGCACTGCTCTATCCAGTCGGGCTGCGGCAGGGTCTTCTTGGAGGTTAGCACCTGCACCTGGTCGCCTGCATGCAGGCGCGACCCTATGGCCACCGGGCGTGCGTTGACCTTGGCGCCTATGCAGTGCAGGCCCAGGTCCGAGTGGATGGCGAAGGCAAAGTCGAGCACCGTGCTGCGGCTTGGCAGCACCACCGTCTTGCCCTGCGGCGTGAAGAGGTATATCTCTTTGGTATACAGGCTTTCCTTGAACTCCTCCACCAGGTCCATGGCGCTCTTGTCGCTCTGCTCCAGCGAGGTGCGTATCTGCTGCAGCCATTCTTCCACGGGGTTGTTCTCCACCTCCTCTTCGGGGTGCGCCTCTTTGTAGAGGAAGTGTGCCGCCATGCCTTTCTCGGCAATGACATCCATGCGGTCGGTGCGTATCTGCACCTCCACCCAGCGGCCTATGGGGGTCATCACGGTGGTCTGCAGGCTCTCGTAGCCGTTGTTCTTGGGCCTGTTTATCCAGTCGCGGAAGCGCGTGGGGTTGGGCTTGAATTGGTCGGTGATGAGGGCGTAGACGCGGAAGCATTCCTCTTTCTCGTGCTCGCGCGGCACTCCGTGCAGCACTATCCTCATGGCGTAGAGGTCGTATATCTCGTCGAAGTCTACATGCTTGTTCTCTATCTTCTTCCAGCAGCTGTACACCGACTTGACGCGGGTCTTCAGCGAGTACTGGTAGCTCGCGGCGTCGAGCATTGCACGCACCGGCGCGTATAGGCACTGCTCCAGCTTCTCGTCGGTGCCCGAGGTGGCGGCTATCTTGGCCTCTATCTCGGCATATTTGTCGGGGTTGGTGTAGCGCATCACCAGCTCCTCCAGCTCGGTCTTTATGGTGTAGAGGCCCAGTCGGTGTGCCAGCGGCACATAGAGGTAGGAGGTCTCGCTGGCAATGATGAGCTTCTTGGTGTCTTTCATCGACCCCAGGGTGCGCATGTTGTGCAGCCGGTCGCAGAGCTTCAGGAAGATGACGTAGGCGTCGTTGCACATCGACAGCAGTATCTTGCGGTAGTTCTCCGCCTGCTTGCTGTCGGTCTGCTGCATCAGCATCACGTCGTCTATCTTCGTCAAGCCGTCCACTATGGTGGCCACCCTCTCGCCGAAGACCATGCGCAGCTCGTCGAGGGTTATCTCGGTGTCTTCCACCACGTCGTGCAGCAGGGCGCACACCACTGCTATGGGCCCCAGGCCCACCTCCTTGACGGCTATCAGGGCCACCGCCAGCGGATGGAAGATATAGGGCTCGCCGCTTTTGCGGCGGGTGCCGGCATGGGCCTTCTTGGCTATCTGGAATGCACGCAGTATCTGCGACTCGTCGTCGGGCGTCAAGGGCTTCAGCTCGCGGCAGGCCGCAATCAGTTCGTCGTATTTGGCCTGTATCTCGCGCTCCTCGCGGGCTTCGTCTATCACATAGTCGCTCATCGCTGTTGTTTTACCAGAATAACAGTGTCGTGGCGCCGATGGCTGCCATCACGCCTATGCTCGCCCCGAAGGTGACAAAGGCGTGGTTGCCCACTATGGCCATGCCCATCGATGCCGAGGTGATGCAGAACTCGCCGTCGTGCTGCGGTGTGGCTATGCGCAGCCCCACTTCGGCGCCTGTCGAGCGGCCGCCGAACATGATGCCGCCATAGAGCTGCCAGTCTAAGTACGAGTCGTAGTCGCTCAAGCGCAGCGCCGGGCCCACCGACAGGTAGTCGTGCCGTGCTCCCAGCAGCACCGAGCCGTAGGCGCCCCACCGCTTGGGCAGGTAGGTGAAGTTCAGGCCGAAGGCATAGTCGCTGTTGCCTCGCAGCACCTCGCCTTCGGCGAATATCGAGTGGTAGCGCTCTTCCAGGTTGTTCAGGTAGTGGTGCTTCGGCCGGCGGTATGGCATCGCCGTGTCGCCGCCGCGCAGGCTGCCGTTCTGGTTGTAGTACACCGGTGCCCCGAGCACGTTGGCCTCTCTGCGGCTGCTTCTTGGTGTCGGCTTGGCGCCGATGACATTCTCCTCGTTGTCGGCAGTGTCTGCCGCAGTAGCCGCCACGCTGTCGCGCACCACATCCTGTGCCCACACGCTTCCGCAGGCCAGCAACAATACAAATGTCAGTAGCTTCTTCATTTTTCTCAGGCTTTTTTCTCTTTAGTCCTCGCCGAGGGCTTTTTCTTTCAGGGCGGCGCGTATTTTCTGCTCCAGTTCGTCGCATAGCTCCGGATTGTCGCGCAGCAGCTGCTTCAGCGCCTCGCGGCCCTGCGCCAGCTTGCTCTCGCCATAGCTGAACCACGAGCCGCTCTTGTGGATGATGTCCAGGTCCACTCCGATGTCTATTATCTCGCCCAGCTTCGAGATGCCCTCGCCGAACATCAGGTCGAACTCGCACTGGCGGAACGGCGGGGCCACCTTGTTCTTCACTATGCGCACCTTGACGCGGTTGCCCACGTTCTGGTCGCCGTCCTTGATGGCCTGTATGCGCCGTATGTCGACGCGCACCGAGGCGTAGAACTTCAAGGCGTTGCCGCCGGTGGTTGTCTCAGGGTTGCCGAACATCACGCCTATCTTCTCGCGCAGCTGGTTGATGAAGATGCAGCAGCAGTTGGTCTTGCTGATGGTCGCCGTCAGCTTGCGCATGGCCTGGCTCATCAGGCGTGCCTGCAGGCCCACCTTCGAGTCGCCCATGTCGCCGTCGATCTCGGCCTTCGGCGTCAGCGCCGCCACCGAGTCGATGACGATGATGTCCAACGCGCCCGAACGTATCAGGTTGTCGGCAATCTCCAGCGCCTGCTCGCCGTTGTCGGGCTGCGACACCAGCAGGTTCACTATGTCCACGCCCAGTTTCTTGGCATAGAAGCTGTCGAAGGCATGCTCGGCATCGATAAACGCCGCTATGCCGCCCTTCTTCTGGCATTCGGCTATGGCGTGTATGGCCAGCGTCGTCTTGCCCGACGACTCCGGGCCGTATATCTCTATCACCCTGCCGCGCGGGAATCCGCCGACGCCCAGCGCCGCATCGAGGCTTATGCTGCCTGTCGAGATGACGTCCATCTCGCCCTCCGGGCGGTCGCCCAGTTTCATTATCGACCCTTTGCCGTAGCTTTTCTCAATCTTGTCCAGCGTGCTCTGCAGTATCTTCAGTTTCTCCTGCCTCAGAGCTTCGGCGTCGTTCACTTCTTTTGCCATATCTTTCAATTGTTTAGTGTGTTTATTTTCTTTACTTGCTTTCTCGTTGCTAGGTGCAAAGATACACATTTTGCGCGACACTGCCAAATTTATTTTCGTCCCCGCCCCGAAAATTATTTTTGCCATGTTATATTTAATTCGTACTTTTGCACTTTCAAACAAATAATAGTCAACGATTATGGAAATCCTTTCAAACCGCATCCTCAATATGGCCGAGAGCGAGACTCTCGCCATGACCGCCAAGGCCCGCGAGCTCAAAGCCCAGGGCAAAGACGTCATCAGCCTCTCCATCGGCGAGCCCGACTTCAACACCCCCGAGGTGGTGAAAGAGGCCGCCAAGAAGGCCATCGACGACAACTTCACCCACTACCCCCCTGTGCCCGGCTATGCCGACCTCAAGGAGGCCATCTGCACCAAGCTCCGCCGCGACAACGGCCTCGAGTACAAGCCCGAGCAAATCGTCGTCTCCACCGGCGCCAAGCAGAGCCTCTTCCAGGTGGTCCAATGCCTCATCAACCCCGGCGACGAGGTCATCATCCCCACCCCCTTCTGGGTCTCCTACAAGGAGTTCGTCCGCCTCGCCGAAGG
>JAFXUY010000113.1 GCA_017524785.1 Bacteroidales bacterium
CGCCTCCAAGTGCACCACCAAGGTGGTCGACGGCGACTTCGCCTTCGAGCTCTTCGACACCTACGGCTTCCCCGTCGACCTCACCCAGCTGCTGGCCTCGGAGAAAGGCATGACCGTCGACATGGACGGCTTCAACCGTGGCCTTGCCGAGCAGAAAGAACGCTCGCGCGGTGCCGCCAAGGTGGAAAGCGACGACTGGGTCGAGCTGATGCCCGGAGTCGAGCAGGAGTTCATCGGCTACGACACCCTCGAGGCCGACGTCCATATTGCCCGCTACCGCCGTGTGAAAGCCAAGGACAAAGAGTTCTTCCAGCTGGTGTTCGACCGCACCCCCTTCTACGGCGAGAGCGGCGGCCAGACGGGCGACACGGGAGAGTTGAAAGTGGAAAGTGGAAAGTGGAAAGTGGTGAATACAAAGAAGGAGAATGGTCTGATAGTGCATATCGTCGATGAGTTGCCCGAGGACCTGACGGCGACGTTCCACGCCGAGGTTGATGCCCGCCGCCGCATGGCGATAGGCTGCAACCACTCGGCCACCCACCTGATGCACTACGCCCTGCGCCAGGTGCTGGGCGAGCATGTGGAACAGAAAGGCTCGAGCGTCGATGCCGAACGTCTGCGCTTCGACTTCAGCCACTTTGCCAAGATGAGCCAGGAAGAGATTCGCGACGTTGAACACCGTGTGAACGAGATGATACGCCAGTGCCTGCCGCTCGAGGAGCACCGCGCCATGCCCATTGCCGAAGCACAGAAACTTGGCGCCATGGCCCTCTTCGGCGAGAAATACGGCGACAAGGTGCGCGTGGTGAAGTACGGCCCAAGCATCGAGTTCTGCGGCGGCACGCACGTGCAGAACACCGGCATGATAGGCTCGTTCCGCATCGTCAGCGAGGGAGCCGTTGCCGCCGGCATGCGCCGCATCGAGGCCATCACGGCACAGGCCGCCACCGACTACGCCGACCGTCAGCAGGAGCAGCTGGCAGCCCTCACCGACATGTTCAAGGGCACGAAAGACCTTGCCGCCTCCATTGCCAAACTGCAGGAAGAGAACGCAAGCCTGAAGGCTGCCGTCGAGCAGATGCAGCGAGAGAAAGCCGCAGGCATGGCACGTGCCATAGCCGACAAGCTGCAGGCCTGCCCCACCCTTGTGGAGCGCATGGACAGCGACGTCAACGCCATGAAGGATGCCATAATGGCTCTGCGCGCCGAGCAGCCCGACATGGCCGTGGTGCTCGGCAGCGTCACCGCCGGCAAGCCCGCCCTGCTCATCGTGCTGGGCGAGAACCGTGTGGCCGCCGGACTGAACGCCGGGCAGATGGTGCGCACCCTCGGCAAAGAGATACAGGGTGGCGGCGGCGGACAGCCCCACTTCGCAACCGCCGGCGGCAAGAACCCCGACGGCCTGGACAAGGCCCTAAGTGTGGCAAAAGAGCTGATTGGATAGCAATTATTAACCCAATAAATACCCAACACCATGGATTTACAGACTATCACAACCCTGATGCTTTCGAGCGACTACAAAGACCGTATGAAGGGTGAATACTATCACCTGCTCAACCGCAAGGAAAACCTCGAGGCGGTGCTCAAACTGTGGGACAGCGGCAAGCTGACCTTCACTCCCGACTGCCCCCGCAGCATCTACGACCTGCAGATGCGCGCCATGAACGACTACAAGGCCGTTCTGGAGGCTCGCGCCAAGATTGAAGGTGTAGCTCTCTAACAGCGCCCTACGATGACGCGTAAAGGCTTATTGACGCTGGCACTGATGCTGGCGTCGGTAATGGTAGTGTGGGCCAACGGCGACCCAGTGGCGGTGCATTCCGCTATCACCCTCTCGCCCACCCCGGTGGCTGTACATGTACCGGAGGTGCAGCTGGTTGATGAGCATGTTACCTTCGTGCCACGCGGTCTCTACACCGAGGTCGTGGTGCGCTACCTGCTGCACAACCGCAGCAACCGCTCATTCGACAGCCTGCCCTACGGCTTCCCAATCGACTATTGGGGCAGTGGTCCCGCAGAGTGGAGTTCGCTCGACGACTACAGCGAGTCGGAGATGGAAGTGGGCTGGCGCGACAGTTACATCCGCAATGTCACCTTTCTACTGGGCGACCGTCAGTTGGCGTGGCAATGCTCGCAAGACACGGTCATCACCCCTTCAAGGAGAATCTTTGCAGATGATGCACTAATAGATATTGACACCGTAGGTCGGAATATCAAGCACATCGAGGACAGCCTCTTCGCCCTCTACGGCGAGGAGATATATTCCTACACCAATGCCGTATCGCGCCGCTGGTACTACACCTACCTCGATATACCAGCCGGTGGCTTTGTCCCCCTCGAGGTGCGTTACTCGGTGGAGTGCAACCTCACGCAAGGCCTTTATGCCAGGCGCGACTATATGACCAACGACGTCTGGTACCAACGCTTCCAGTACGACTTCACGCCCGCATCCTATTGGGGTGACGGCCATGCCGACCGCTTTAACGTGGAGCTCGACGTGTCAGAAATCACTCCCCTCGACGAGCATCACTTCTGGATGAAAGACTATAACCATTGGAGCGACAGCCTACTCAGCCTTCCGATGCAACGCGGCGAGAACCGCTGGACCTACAGCACCACCCGCTTCGACCTGGCTGCTGCCAAGCCTTTCGTGTTGGCATACAACCTGAAAGGGCCCATGCCCCAACCTATAGACAAACTGCTGAGCCACCGCCTAAGTCCCGACCAATACACTATTACGGTCAGCGGTGCTGACAAGAAGTACCCTGCCGCCAACCTCAGCGACCTCGATCTCTCCACCGCCACCGTGCTGCGGCCCGACAAAGATGACTCGCTCTACATCACCATCCGCTTTCCGAAACCAACCCTCATCGAAGGACTGCTGCTTGTCAACGGCTACACCAAGAACGCCGACACCTGGCACAACAACTCGCGCATCGACAGCCTTATGGTACATTATTCGACCATTGTAACATACGCACCTCATGGCAACCGCTCGGCCGAAAGACTCGAGAAGATTGAAACCAGGATGCTCTTCGGCGAGCCTGACTGGATTGTGAAGTGGACCGACTTCCGCCCACTGCCAGCCAAATATCCCCATGGCGAGCCTGCAGGCTACGACTTCCAGTCGATAATCGACAATGCTCTGCTGCTCACCATGAATATGTACGACGAAAGCAATATCACCGAGATAAAGATACGCGTCACCGACATTGCCAAAGGACTTAAATACAACGACCTCTGCATATCGGAGATAATCCTTTTACAATAATGATTGACCGACTGACATTCGACCTCCAGGCCACTTGCGGCGACGCCCGTGCCGGTGTCATCCACACCGACCACGGCGACATACAGACCCCCATCTTCATGCCCGTCGGCACACAAGGCACGGTGAAAGCA
>JAFXUY010000114.1 GCA_017524785.1 Bacteroidales bacterium
CGAAGACATGCTCTGCTTTGCCTGCCGGCGCACCGACAACAACGCCACAGACACCTTGCCAACCGAACAAGCCACAGGATGGAACTATTATAACCGTCACGCACTTGAACACCGGATTGTGCCTTTCGTCTGCGTGTGGCAGCGGTGCTACCGCCGCGAGTTCCTCATGGACAACAACCTGCTTTTCCGCGAGGGCATCCTCCACGAAGACAACGAGTTCACGCCACGGGCATGCCTCAAGGCTGGGAAAATAAAGGTTGTACCCGACGTGCTATACAACTACCGCGTGCGCCCCGGCAGCATCATGACCTCGCGAGGCCTGCGCAGCAAAGAGAGCCTGATAGCCATAGGCAACGAACTGTCGGAGCTGTTCGCCCACGAGACGGAGGTTGACAAGACCACCGTCTACCGCGCCCTGACGCAATGCTACCAGATGGCCTTCGTCGACAACACCCGCGAGGAAGACCGCCAGCTGCACCCGCTGGTCGACTGGCGCTGCTACAGGCGCGTCAGCGGCACAAAACTGCGCCACAAAATACAGTATGCAGCCCTAAAGGTTTCTCCTGCCCTGTTCCGGAAGTTCAACACCATAATATGAGCAATGGCCAATAGCATCCATCTTCCAGGTCTCAACGGCTTGCGGGCCATTGCCGCGCTGTCGGTAATGTGGGGTCACACATTCCAGCGCGAGTTCGGAGATTGGGGAGTAGATGGATTCACATTGCCCATTGTAGCCGACGGCGTCACGCTGTTCTTCGTCATCAGCGGTTTCCTTATCACCTATCTGCTGTTGCACGAACAGGAGCGATGCCATACGGTAAGCATACCTAAATTCTACCTCAGACGCATTTTGCGGATATGGCCCATCTACTACCTGTATATGCTGGTGGCAGTAGTCGCCACAGGCACTTGGCACGACCCGAACATCTGGTACTATTGCCTCTTCACTGCCAACATCCCGTTCATTCTGGCAGCCGGCATATGGCCCATCGTCCATTACTGGAGCCTGGGAGTCGAAGAACAATTCTATCTGTTTTGGCCCTGGCTGGTGAAGCTGACCCATGGGAAAACAAAAAGACTGTTGACCATAGCCGTCATCATCTGTGCCGTATGGCTTGCAAGCAAATGGGGCATCTACTTGCTCTGCGGAACAAACACCGCCTATCGGTTCTTCGCCGTCACACGTTTCGACTGCATGATGATCGGGGCCATCGGAGCCATTCTCTACTTTATGAAAAACAAGCTGTTTACCAGAATACTAATGAACCGCATATTGGGGCTTGTGTGCTTCCTGCTCCTGCTGTGCTCACAGCTATGGATAGGCATAATTCCCGCAACGTTTCAGCCTCAACTGATTGCCTTCCTTTCGATTGTATGCATTGCAACCCAATTGGATAACCCGATAATCAACCTCGAAAACAAGGCGTGTGACTTCGTGGGCAAAATATCGTACGGCATCTATGTCATCCACCCACTGCTGATATTCGGTCTTTCCGCCCTTTATAGGAATGTCGGCATACAGCTTCCGGAATACCTTGCAGCGACTGTAATCTACTGCTTGATTACCGCTGCAACCATTTTTGTCGCCTGGCTGTCATACCGTTTCTTTGAAAGCCCGTTCCTGCGGATGAAGAACAGGTTCGCTGTTATCCAGAGCCAGAACACGATGAAAGGCTGACCGATACCCGGCTCACCGTCAACGTATTACGCATTTTTAACAAATATAACACACTAAATACCAACTACTTCAGCCACCATCTCCGTACCACCTCCGTACCATCTCCGTACCACCTCCGTTGGCTGACGGTCGAAATACGGCGACGGAGCGGAGCAGAAACGGGGCAAAAACGACGAAGGTCCATCGGCGCCACATTGGCGACTTTTGCGACAATAAGGCGACTTATGCGACATTGAGGACGACATTTGGGCACTTTTGCCATTTTGGCCTTATATTGTTGCCAAAACCTATAAAACAGAAAAGCTATGGCAACAAACAGAAATGGCATAATGGGGACCTGCCGCGGGAAAATCGGCCCTGTGATAGCCTACACATGGAAAGGGCGGCAGTGCATGCGGGGATACAACCCCTGGCCTGTCAACCCGCGGACAAAGAAACAGCAAACCAACCGCAGCATCTTCGGGACATTGTCGGCACTGGCATCGAACATGTCGCCGGCAACGGAAATAGGCCTGCGGGACATGGCCGACAATCAGGGCAAACGGCCGATGCACCTCTTCATAAGCCTCAACCGGAGCTGCGTCAGCATTGACGAGGACGAAGTGCACGTCGACTATCCGTCGCTGACGATTGCCGACGGCACACTGGGCAAGGCGGAGTTTGGACCATTGCAAAACGAAGGCAACTGTACCGTAGGTGTTGATTTCTACACATTGGCAGAAGCGAGCCACTCGGACGACGACTACGTATACCTCTTTGCCTACGAGCCCTTTTCGAAGTGGAGCATGCTGTCGTTCCCCGTGGCACGGAACAGCTGCCATGCAAGCCTCGCCCTGCCGGGGCGCTGGACAGGCCACGAAGTTCACCCCTACGGTTTCTGCTGGAGCCAGTGCTGGCAAAAGGCCTCGCCCTCGGATTATCTAGGAAGCATCATCTTAAACTAACCGATGTCTCACATCTCAGTAATAATGCCACTCTACAACAAGGCGCCCTACGTCCGCAAAGCCGTGGAGAGCGTCGTGGGGCAAACCTATGACGACTGGGAACTGGTTGTGGTCGACGACGGCAGCACCGACGGCAGCGGCGATATTGTGGAAGGCATCGCCGACAGCCGCATCAGGCTCATCCGCCAAGAGAACAGTGGCGTAAGCGCCGCCCGCAACAACGGAGTGGCGGCAGCCGAGGCTCAGTACGTCACCTTCCTCGACGCCGACGACTGGTGGGAGCCCACCTTCCTCGAAGAGATGGCCGGGTTGATAGAGCGTCACCCCGGCGCCGGCATCTACGGCACGGGCTACTGGATTGTGAAAAACGTCCGCAAACGGCTGGCACCCATCGGAGTGGACGAAGGCTTCACAGAAGGCGGGATAAACTATTGCCGGGTGTACGCCAAGACACTCTGCATGCCGTTGACGAGCATAAGCGTAGCAATGCCGAAGTCGGTTTTTGTCGCAAATGGCGGCTTCCCCGCAGGCATCAAGCTGGGCGAAGACTTCCTGCTGTGGGCACGTGTGTCGCTAAAGCACAAAGTGGTATTCCTGAACAAACCTCTGAGCAACTACAACCAGGATGTAGACGTCACCTACCGTGGCACCCACAATAAACGCTACGACCCATCAACATTCATGACGTTCCATTTTGCCCAATTTGCCGAAGAGGAAAAGAAAAACCACGACCTTAAAGTGTTGCTGGACAGAATCCGCGCCTATTCGTTGATGAATTTCAGGAAATACAATCTCTATCCTGACAAAGTGAGGATGGAGATGGGGAAAGTGGACTTCGGGAATATTGCACCGATATACCGATTCTACTATAAAGCACCCTATTGGGTGGTAAAACCGTATTTGGCAACCATACAGATTCTTTCGTCGATAAAACAGAAGATAAAGGGAAGATGAAGATATTGAAGAAAACGCTTGCCCGACTACGTGGTGAGCAGGACATAAACAAATTAGTGTCCCGAGGACTGAAGATTGGCAAAAACTGTCACCTTGGCAACTGCACAATCGACCCATCGCATTGTTTTCATATAACGATTGGCGACAATGTAACCTTTGGCCCGCGAGTGCATGTACTTGCCCATGATGCCAGTACGAAAGTGTTTCTGGGATATACCCGCGTGGCGAATGTCACGATAGGCAGCAATGTCTTCGTCGGAGCCCACAGCATAGTCTTGCCGGGGGTAACCATAGGCGACAATGTCATTATCGGTGCCGGCAGCATCGTCACCCGAGACATTCCCTCCAACTCGGTAGCGGTCGGGGCACCCGCCAAGGTCGTGAAACAATTATCCGACTTCCTGGATTCAAAGAGAAAAGAGATGTCGGACAGCAATATGTTTGGTGAAGAATACACATTCCGGAATGCCGGTTTTTCTTCCATCCATCGCGACAGGTTGGTCAAAACCTGTGAAGCCAATGGCTGTATTTACGTAGAATAGCCCATAATATGATACCACATAAGATACACTACTGCTGGTTCGGGCATGGCGAAATGCCCCAAGTGGCATTGGACTGCATTGCCTCGTGGCATAAATATATGCCAGACTGGGAATATAAACTATGGAACGAGGACAACTTCGACGTGAATGTCATCCCTTATTCCGCCGAGGCCTATCAAGCAGGGAAATATGCCTTCGTGAGCGACATAGCACGGCTCCACGCCCTGGAGGCGGAGGGAGGTGTATACCTTGATGTACGCTTCGAGGTGTATAAATCATTTGAGCCGCTGCTGGCCAACAAGGCTTTTGCCGGCTTCGAAGGGTGCAAAAGGAAACTGCTGATGATGGGAGTCCTGGGGAGCGAGGCACACGGGGAGTGGGTAACCGAAGTGCTGCACATGTATGACGGACGCCACTTCAAGATGGAAGACGGCTCCCTTGACCTCACCACAAACGTGCTGTTCACCTCCATGAATATGGAGAAAAACGGTTTTATACGCAACTGGCAAGAACAGTACTACAAGGACCTGCATGTCTATCCAACGGAATACTTCTCGCCGAGACACACAACAGGAGAATATTTCTTTACGGACAACACCTATTGCGAACACCGGGGAACAAGTTCGTGGGCCCAAAACGGGACAGGAAGAAACACACTTGCCAAATGGATTGGGCAAAAGAATGTGACCCGATTGATTAAACTTAAAAGGAAACTGATAGGATGAGCGGCATTGTTTACAAGATACTGCGTTATAGCGGCGCGGCATGGCTGTGGCGCGAAATAGTACAGCGGAACAAAGTCACATTCCTGCTGTTCCACGACATGGATGCCTCCGATGCCGAACGCAACTTCAAATACCTGAAGAAGCATTACAATATAATCGGCCTGAACGACTACCTTGATGCCGTACACAACGGGGAAAGGCTGCCGGACAAAGCCGTCGTCATCACCTTCGACGACGGCCATGCAGGCAACTATGCACTGCTGCCTGTCGTCAAGAAGCTGCAAATACCCGTCACCATCTTTCTCTGCTCGTCGATTGTGGGAACGAAACGGCACTTCTGGTTCCGGCACAACGACGAGGTAAAGACAAATGCCGAGGCTTTCAAGGTGCTCCCCAACAGCCAGCGGCTAGAAACATTGCGGCAATACGGCTTCGCGCAAGAGTCGGATTATGCCGACACACAGGCGCTGACAAAAGAGCAGATTGAAGAGATGAAGCCATGGGTGGACTTCCAGTCGCACACCTGCTTCCACCCCATCCTGCCACTATGCGGCAATGCTGCCGCCAAACAGGAAATCGGCGAATCCAAACGGCAACTGGAAGACGGCTTCGGGCTGTCAATCAACGCCCTCTCCTACCCAAACGGCGACTATTCCGCACGCGACATACGACTGGCTCAAGAGGCAGGATATGAATGCGGGATAACAGTAGACTCGGGTTATAACGACCAAAAGACCGACCTGTTCAGGCTGAAGCGATTCTCTGTCAACGACGCCAAAACGACAGCGGAACTGATGGTGAAAGCCAGCGGCTGCTACGCCCTGTTGAAGCATCGCCTGCACAAACCGGCGTACGGTTTCAAAGAAAACATAGAATGAAGATTGCACTGCTTTGCAGCACCGGCCTTGACACTTTCCAGCAGGAGGTGTTGCAGCCCATTCTCGACGACCCGACAACAGAGGTTGTGGGTGCACTGATTGACTGCAGGCCCCGCCCGTCGCTGAAACAACGGTTCCTCAAAAACCTGCGGCGCGGACGTGGAGGCTATATGATTATAATGCTGTTCAAAAGTTATCTGGCAAAGAAGAAACCCTCGACAGGCACACAGGGATTCCTGTCCCTGAACGGTATTCCATACATAGAAACCCAAAGCCCTTATTCGGACGAGATTGCCAAGAAGGTAAAAGGCTGGCAACCGGAAACGATGATAATGCTCGGCGGCTTCGGCATTGTGAAAGAGCCACTCCTGTCGCTTGCCCCCAACGGCATCCTGTCATATCACCACGGCGACATGCGCAAATACCGTGGACAGCCGGTCGGATTCTGGGAACTATATTACAATGAAAAAGAGATGGGGGTCACCGTGCAACGTCTTGCAGCAGGCATAGACAAAGGAACACCTATCGTGGAAAAAACGGTGACTATAGAAAAGAACGACACTGTGGCCACTCTATGCAACAGAGCCATTGACAGCAGCACCGACATGATGCACACGGCACTCTGCCGCATACAACAGGCAGATTTCAAACCAGCGACAATCGACCACTACGGTCCAATATATACCATTCCAAACCTGAGGCAGTACATTGCCTTGCAAATAAAACTACTATTCAGGAAATGATTACTTTTCTCCCTAAAAAGATTGCAACCCGGGCCATTTACACCTATCTGGGCGTTCTGGCTGCGGTGTCAATAGTGTTCTTTTCACATGCCATGTCCATAGAGTACATCATCATGGGCATAGTTTGGGTTGTGGGCTTTTTCCTTCTGAGCAACCTATGCAGCAAGAAGTGGCAGGACATTCCGCAAAAGAAACTATTGCTTAACCTTTTCCTCATTGCCTTAGGACTGCGTGTGTTCTGGGTCTTCTTCTCATACATATACTATACCATAAAAACAGGCATGCCTTTTGAATTTTCCGCTGCCGACGCATTATGGTACTACGAAGAATCCACAGGAAATATCCATACAAAATGGAAAGACATCTGGAACTACCTGTTTGTCGACACATCCTCTGTCTCTGACTCCGGCTATGTGTTCTATCTTACATTCCTGGCCAAAATCTTCGGCACCAACATCATTTTCCCACGACTTGTCAATTCAATTTTCAGCGCAGTAACTGTGTTGCTGCTTTATTTCCTTGCCAAACGGAACATCGGGGAGGAAGGCGGACGTATGGCTGCAATCTTTGCCTGCTTCATGCCCAACCTTATCTTCTACTGTGGGTTGCACATGAAGGAAACAATAATGATTTTCTTGATTGTGGCCTACCTGGAGCGTGCCGACTACCTGCTAAGAAGCCGTAAATACAATGTGTTTACCATAGCCGTGCCGGTGATATTGGCATTGACACTTTTCACATTCAGGACTGTGCTTGGCGTTGCCGCCGTGTTTGCCTTTGTCACCGCCTTGGTATTTACCAACACATCCGTTATCGGAAAAAGGAAACGCTTGATGTTGATCGGATGGGGTGTGTTGGCGGCGTTAACCCTGACGGGAGGAACAATCACGAACGAGCTGGAGGGACTCATAGAAGACAGGGATGTCAACCAATCAAACAAAAGGCTAATGCAAACGGCAAAGGGAAACCAATGGGCCAAATATGCCACCGGCACCGTGATGGCACCTATGATGTTCGTGCTGCCATTCCCCACGATGGTGGATGTCGACCAGCAGTACACCCAGCAGATGCTCAGCGGTGGCAACTATGTGCGTAACTTCCTCGGCGGATTTGTTTTGATTGCTGTATTCAGCGCCATCTTCATCACAAAGAACTGGCGTAACCTGTCGCTGATAGGCTCTTTCGTAATCGCCTACCTGGGTATCGTGTCGGTAAGCGGATTTTCCAACTCGGAGCGATTCCTATTGCCAGGCCTACCGGTGCTGCTGATAATTGCGGCCTACGGCATCACCTTATTAAATGCCAAAAACTATAAGTTCATCAAGATATGGTATTGGGTGGTGCCGGTCATGGGCTTTGGATGGGCATTCTTCAAACTGGGTTCCCGCGGCCTGTTTTAATCTCAATCAGAACTAAAAGAACTATCAGAATATCTCTTCCTCAATCAGAATCAAAAGAATTGAAAAGAAAATGGACACCGATATCGCATATCAAGTTGTCGGAAGCGCCATGGACGTATACAGAAAACTTGGGCCAGGGCTTTTGGAGTCGGTATATCAAAGGGCAATGATGATAGAACTTGACAACCGATGCCTGCTGGCGGAGGAAGAAGTGCCTATCAACATACTGTACGATGGAAACAATCTTGGTCTTGGTTTTAGAATGGACATTCTTGTAGAAAACACCATTGTTGTAGAGTTAAAATCCGTCTCTCAATTGGAGAAAATCCATTTCAAACAACTACAAACCTACCTAAAATTGGCGAACAAACGTATTGGATACCTAATCAATTTCAATACTGATAAATTTACTATCGGCAACAGCATACATAAAATAATAAACAGGGATTATTCTGAAATCTAATTTCTTTCCATTTCTTTTCATTCTGATTGAGATATAACTATTTGGTGTGAAATTGCGAGTACTGCTAATATGTAATTACAAGCCTGGTGTCGGAGGAATCTCGGGGCAGGTGGAGATATTGCAGCGGAAGCTGCAGCAAGATGGCCACACTGCTGAGATATTCTCCACCAAGGGCTCATTCCTGTGGCGCCTCGGCCTACTGCGGCGGATGAAGCTGGCTGCAAAGGACTATGACGTGCTACATATCCATTGCTGCTCAGGCTGGGGGTTCTTGCCTGCAGTTGTGGGAGTGAATGTGGGTCGGAGAATGAAGAAACGAGTGGTGCTGACCTACCATGGCGGTGGCGGCGAGCGTTTCTTCAACAAGCACACATGTATGGTGAAACGCTATCTAATGCACACAGATGCCAATATTGTTCTGTCTGGGTTTCTTGGCAAAGTATTTGATCAATACCAGCTACCATACACTATCATTCCAAATATCATTGAACTTGATGAACGTCAATATCGAGAACGGGCTCCAATACAACCTCACTACATCTGCGTTCGTGCCCATGAAGAGCTCTACAACATTTCCTGTATCTTGCGGGCTTTTCAAAAAACTCTAACCGAATTACCGGAAGCCTCCTTAACATTGGTCGGAGATGGCTCGCAGCACAATGCTCTATTGCAGATGGCAAAGGGGTTGAGACTGCCGAATGTCACCTTCACCGGCAGGGTCGACAACAAAGAAATCTACCAATATCTCAACAAGGCCGATATAATGCTATCCGCGCCAAAGGTAGATAACATGCCCGTGTCACTACTGGAAGCCATGAACGCCGGCTTGCTTATTATATCCACCAATGTCGGCGGAGTGCCGTATATGATTGATAGCGGAAAAACCGGATACCTTTTCCCTGATGATGACTCTGACGCCCTTGCGAGCCTCATGATTCGAGCGGTACAACAGCAGCCTGAAAGCATTACCATCATACACAATGCACATCAAGCGGTCGACTCCTACCGCTGGGAGAACATCAAAAACAAACTTTATCACACCTATGGGTTTCCTGCATGAACACATAATACTGCCGCTGAGCGACCTCGTGAAAGGAGAAAACGTGCACAAGTACTTGCGAATGCTACGAGAAGCAGAGTCATGGACTGACGAGCAAATGCAGGAATTCCAACAGCGACGGCTACAGCAACTTTTATCATACGCGACAACAGAAGTGCCTTTTTATCGCGATTGGTTCCAAGACCATAGCCTAGACCCCTTGATCGTGAGCCTCGAACAGATGCCCATAGTCAACAAAGCAATAATGCGCCAAGAAGGGATAGATCGCTTTTCTGCCGAACATTTCCCTGTCAAGGAACGCATGTCGTCCCGTTCCAGCGGTTCTACGGGAGAGCCTTTTTCCTTCTATACCTCAAAACAGGCTTACTCTATTAATACTGCCGCAAAGCTCCGCACATGGTACATGGCTGGATATCGACTCGGCGACCGCTACATGAAGATTGCCAACGGAGCTCGTCACGGAAAGTTCAAGAAATTGCAAGACAAGGTAAACAACTGTATATATGTGCCATTTTATTCCATGACCGACGATATGCTCAAGGCCATTCTGGATAACATCGAACGCTCGCGTCCTACCTTCGTCCGCTCCTACCCCATACCATTATACCTGCTGGCGCAGTACCGTAACAGCCATTCCGGATACTCCTTCTGTCCGCGCCATATAATGACCACAGGCTCAACACTTCCCGTCGCTTACCGCATAGAGATAGAAAAGGCTTTCTGTTGCGACATAATCGATTCATATAGTTGCGAGGGGACTCCAAACACCTATGAGACTCCTGCACACGACGGCTACCACACATGCAACTACTACGGCATCATTGAGGTGCTTGACGACAATAACAAACCCATCACAAACGGCATTGGACGAGTGGTGAGCACCGATCTCTGGAATATGGCACACCCATTCATCCGCTACGACTCGCAGGACCTTGTCGAAGTAAATGCAGGGAGGATTGTACGCATTATGGGGCGCGAATGCGAAAGTCTAGTCGTCGCCAATGGGCAACGCTACACAGTCCACAACTTCGTCGGATTCTTCCAAGAGGACAACCGCCCTACTCGCCAATCAGTCACCGCCTACCAGGTGGTCGTACGAAATGATAACAGCATCACCTTCCGACTGGTGGTCAACGGCCAATACACTCCAGATATAGAACAATATATCATCGACTTCTGGCAGCAACAACTCGGCGTGCCAGTAAATGTGTCTCTGGTCGACGAGATACCTCTGATGCAAAACAACAAGCGTCTCACCATAATAAAAGAATAGTCTATGCCTAGCAGAGAAATACTTGAATATCATGGACTGAACCATCCTTTGGGGAAAATCAAATACGCTTTCACCCAACTGTGGCGTTTCAGTTTGTCCAGACTGGCGTTCTTTATTCCATTCAAAGGTTGGCGTGCCGCAATGTACCGTTGGAGCGGCATCCGTATCGGCAAGCGAGTCTACATAGGACATGATATGCTTTTCGACAGGGCTTTCCCTGAGCAGATAAGTATCGGCGACGACACTGCCATTGGTGACCGCTGCACGATCACGGCGCATGGCTGTATACCGACACAAACTCCACTGAAAGAGATATACCCTCTCACGGTAAAACCCGTAAACATAGGCTGTCGGGTATGGATAATGCCCAATGTGACAATCATCTACGGTGTAACCATCGGGGATGAGGCAGTGGTGGCCACTGGTGCAGTGGTAACACGCGACGTACCCCCTCGCACATTGGTTGCCGGCGTTCCTGCCAAAGTAATCAAGCAACTATGAGAATCTTATTCCAACTAGGGCATCCCGCCCACTTCCATCTGTTCAAGAACACAATCGCCGACCTGCAACGTGACGGACACCAGACCTATATCCTCATTCGCAAGAAAGACATCCTAGAGGATTTGCTAAAACAATCCGGGATGACATACGTTAACATTCTGCCAAGCGGGAAAAAGTCCATCTTCACACTGATGCTACGATTATGGCGCGTCTTTTGGTTCACACTCACACGTCGGATTGACGTCCTTGCAGGCTCTACCCCCGAGGTGGCCCAAGTGGCCTGGCTGCTAAGACGTCGTTCGGTGGTCATGGCGGAAGACGATGCAGCTATTGTCCCGCAGTTCATCAAGGCGGTGAGACCCTTTGTCGACAACTACCTCTCGCCGGTCTCGTGCAACAACGGGGTCCTGGAGCCTGCCACCACCCATTACCAGGGCTTCCACAAACTGGCCTACCTGCATCCCGACCGTTTCACCCCGAATCCGACTGTGGTGGACAAATACTTCCCTCATAACAAGCCCTACTTCCTACTACGCTTTGCAAAACTGAACGCTTACCATGATGTAAGCGCCAGCGCTCATGGCATCAACGACGAGACAGCCCTCGCACTCATAAATATCCTCACACCTCACGGTAATGTATATATAACCTCGGAGCGGGAGCTGATTCCAGAGTTGGAACAATACAGGCTCTGTATCAACCCGCTGGACATTCACCACATTATGGCTTTCGCAACCATTTACATCGGCGATAGTCAGAGCATGGCCGTAGAAGCCGCTATGCTCGGCACTCCATCCGTACGCTTCAACGATTTTGCCGGAAGAATAGGCGTGCTGGAAGAGTTGGAGAAAAAATACCTGTTGACCATCGGAATTCCATCCAGCGACCCGCATGCACTATTCCAAACCGTTGAAGACATGATCCATACAGACAACATTAGGGAATTGTACCAAGCGCGACGAAAAAAGATGCTAGCCGACAAGATAGACGTAGCAACATACTTTACAAATTTCATTGAAGGGCTGAAATAATGGACTTCACGACAGATAAATACCAAGAGCTGTTGAAGGCGTTAAATAACCACAACAATTTCAAACTTAGGCATGATGTAGACCTACGGCCAGAATACGCTCTGCGTATAGCACAACTGGAGTCGACAGCAGGAGTACAGGCGACTTACTACTTCCGCGCCATGCACTTCGACAGCCATTCCGAAACTATAAAGGCCATTGTCGCACTTGGGCATACGACAGGATACCACTATGAAAATCTTGCAACATGCCACGGAGACATTGAAGCTGCCTATAGTGACTTCTGCCAAAACCTGGGAAAACTTCGCAAGATTGTACCCGTAAACACAGCCTGTGCACATGGGAGTCCGCGCTCACCATGGAACAGCCAAGACATTTGGGAGCATCATGATATTCATTCTCTTGGCATAGAGTATGAGCCGATGCTCGATACCGATTTCAGTAGCACCCTATACTTAACCGACACCGGCCGACGCTGGGACGGATACCGTGTAAGCGTGAGGGACAAGGTTCCAAAATATCAAGAGCAGTGGAACCGAGAAGGTCTAACATTTCACACTACTGACGATATAATACACGCACTCAACATCACAGGACACCCCATACACTGTTGGGACTTGCTCATAAATACCCACACTCAACGATGGATGCCATTCGGAGTTAACTGGATGATAGAAGCATCCGCACAAAACATAAAAAATATCGCAAAAATGATTATCGTATGCGCAAAATACTGACCATTGTAGGAGCACGCCCCCAATTCATAAAAGCAGCAGCAATTAGTCATGCTATCAGGGATTTGCACGCAAATCTCACTGAGGATATACTGCATACCGGACAACACTATGACGATGCCATGTCGGCCCAGTTCTTCCGCGAGCTCGACATACCGCAGCCTCGCTACAACCTCAATGTCGGGTCGGGCAACCATGGAGCACAGACAGCATTGATGCTCAAAGGAATTGAAGATGTGCTACTAAAAGAGCACTACACTGGAGTACTAGTTTATGGCGACACCAACTCGACTCTCGCCGGTGCCTTGGCTGCCGTTAAACTACATGTACCAGTGTTCCATGTAGAAGCTGGCCTGCGGTCGTACAACCGGGATATGCCGGAGGAGGTAAACCGAGTATTAACCGACCATACGTCGGCACTGCTTTTTGCACCCACACAAACCGCAGTACAAAACCTTGAAAAAGAAGGTTTTAGTGAAAAAAAGATAATATTCAGCGGGGATGTGATGCTTGACAATGTACGTCATTACGCACCAATTTCCAACCCCACGGAAAACAGGCAAGCCCCATACATTCTAGCCACTGTACATCGCGACTTCAACACAGACCAACCAGAGAGGCTAAAGAACATACTTGCAGCACTCTGCATGGTTGCCGACAAGCAAAATTGTGATGTGTTGTTCCCTGCACACCCCAGAACCAGGAAAATACTTGAAAACATGAACGAGGTGAGTCTTTCGGGCCGAATAAAGATTATGGCCCCATTATCGTACCTAGAAACACTGGCGACAGCGCGTCGTTCTGCATTGGTAATGACAGACAGCGGAGGACTACAGAAAGAGGCTTTCTTCTGCGGCCGATGTTGCGTGGTTCTGCGTCCAGAAACAGAGTGGACAGAGATTGTCGAATGTGGTGCGGCACTACTTGCCGATGCCAATCCGGAACAGATCATCGATGCTGCAAACAAGCTATGGGTACACACTCCATGCGAACCCACACAATTCGGCGATGGCCATGCTGCCGAAAAAATTGTTAAAAACATTGAAGTTTATATTAAATAAATAAAAAGTCGTATATTTGCACACGACTAACGTTTTATGTTTTACACATAACACGCTGTTTTACATTGTAATATGAAAAAGAAAGAAAGGAATATATATATAAAATCAATAGCCAGAATAGCTTTTTTCACTATTGTCATGGCTATTCTTTCGACCTCGTGCGTAACACCGCGCCGTGTCAACTATCTACAGGACATGGCCCAAGGCAGCCAGATTGAACTGGAAAATCGCTTTGAGGCTGTCATAGCTCCTTACGACGAAATTGAGATCACCATAACCAGCCCTAATAACCCAAAACTTGCCGAACCTTTTACACTAACCAACTTCCTGGTAGACGTGAACGGCGACATTGAAATGCCTGTGCTCGGCCACATGCACGTTGCCGGCCTCACACGCTTGCGTTTACAGGACACACTGACCGACATGCTGCATGTTGGCGGCATCATCAACGAGCCATTTGTCAACGTACACTTCAGCAACTTCAAGATATTCTTCCTCGGCAATGGGCAGGGCAAGGTGATTACCATTCCCAACGAGCGCTGCACCTTCCTTGAGGCACTAGCCATATACGGTGGACTTGACCCCTATGTCAGGCGTGACCGCATTGCCGTTATGCGCGAGATAGATGGCCACATGGTTATGCGCCATCTCGACCCTCGTTCGAGTGATGTCTTCAACGACCCATTCTTCCTTCTGCAACAAAACGACTTCATCATCATCGAAAGCATGAGTAGCGGCGTGATGCGTAGCGAATTGACCTTCTGGACTGGACTGGCCAGCACATTTCTCTCAGCCACATCGTTGTTGACAACAATCATGCTCTACCGCACAATGTCTAAATAACACTTAAGCAATAATGGCCGAAAACGAAAACAAAAACACCGACACCTCGTTCCTCGAGGAGAAAAGCACACAGAAAATCCACATCAAGGACGTGCTTTTCATTGTGTTGCGCAACCTGCACTGGCTAGTGCTTTGCGGTGCAATAGGAGCTTTCGTGGCCTTTTTCAACGTACACCACCAGAACCGCGTCTATGAAAGCAACGCCAGAATGCTTATCAAAGGCTCTTCTACTGGCAGCAGCGAGAATACTGTGCGCGAAGCAACGGTGAGGAACATGTTTAGCACAAGGGCACTCTACAACAGCAACATCAACAACGAGATGATGATACTCACCTCGAAATCGGCCATCACCGAAGTTGCACAAAACCTGAAGCTGAACGTCACCTACACCCAGAAGACCCGCATAGTGAACCGCACGAAAGACCTCTACGGAGAGTCGCCGATTGAGGTGGTTTTTATAAATGACAACGAGGACGACTGGTTTGGTTTCGAGGCCACTCCCATAGACAGCAACACCGTGAAAGTGGAGATTGAGGGCTACGACACCATGAACGTAACAACAGGCGACACTGTTGCCACCCCTCTTGGCACCAGCATAGTAATCAACCGCACATGGTTCTATACCCCTGCTGCTTACGGTAACCCGATAACCGTCACCCACCGCAGCCTTAACGCCACGACCGACTACTACCGTTATGCTCTGCAGGTTACACGCAACGACGACTTCAACACCATCATAAACATCAGCCTACAAGACCCGTCGCCGATACGTGCCGCCGATGTAATCAACGAAGCCATCCGAGTGTATAACGACGACGCCATCCGCGACAAGAAACGTATCATTGCCTACACCTACGACTACATCAACGAACGTCTACAGCTGCTGCACTCCGACCTAGGCATAGAAGAGAGTGCCCTGGCTAACTTCAAACGCGAAAACCAGCTGCTAAATTTATCCGAATTTGGACAAAACTACCTCGCAACAAGCATACAGAACTCGGAAGAGGTTGAACGCCTGAAAAAGCAGCTCTCCATGGCACGCTATCTGGTGCAACTCAACGAGAGCAACGAGAAAGCAAAACTCATACCGCCCAACATCGGTCTCGACGAGAGCCATATCATGGATCTCATCAGCCAGCACAACGCACTGGTGTTGGCACTCGACCAAAGCGATGCACCAAACAGCCCTGTAATAAAACAGAAAATGGCCGAGTTGAACAACATCCGCAGCAATATGAACAACCTGTTGGATGTGTATATCGGCGTGTTGCAGGAGCGCATTTCCGAGGCCCAGATAGCTGTCAATGTGGCATCCAACAAGATGAGCCAAGTGCCGCAGCAGCAGATATACATCGAGAACCTCGAACGCACACAGAAAATCAAGGAAGACCTCTACCTGCACCTGTTGAGCCGTCGCGAGGAGTTGATGATCAGCCAGCCCTCCATCGAGCCCAACGGCAAGATTCTCGACCCCGCACGTGTCAACCGCACTCCGATAGCACCAAACGAGAAACGAACCACACTCATTGGTCTGCTGCTAGGCCTTATGGTGCCTGTGGCAATATTCTTCCTGCGCCGACTGCTCGACACCAAGGTGAAATACTACAACGATGTCACTAAGGTCACTTCGGCACCGTTCCTCTGCGAAATCCCGGCACGTACGAAGGACGACGACCGCGAGGTGGTTGTCACTTCTCACGACCACGACTCCATGTCAGAGTCGTTCCGCCTGCTGCGTTCCAAGGTCAACTTCCTGGGTAAGGCCACCGACTCGCAGTCGCGTGTCATAATGGTCACCTCGCTGCTACCGGCAATGGGCAAGACCTTTATCTCGGCCAACCTCGCCGCCAGCTTTGGCATCGCAGGCAAACGCATTATCATACTCGACCTCGACCTGCGTCGCGGATCGCTCACAAAGCTCTTCTATTCGCGCCGTCATGCCGGTCTGTCGAACTACCTGATTGGCAAGACCGACAACTGGCAATCGCTCGTCAAGCACGATTTGGTGTGCACCGGTGTCGACAGCATCTTCACCGGTCCCATACCACCAAATCCAACCGAACTTCTCGGCAACGGACGTATCGACACTCTACTGGACGAACTGCGCAACAACTACGACTACATCATCTTCGACACGGCCCCGACCGGCCTTGTCGTGGATACCGATATAATAAAAGGATTTGTCGACAACACACTCTTCGTCATCCGTTCGGGCAAATTCGACAAGCGTATGCTCGAAAACATCGACAAGCTGTACAGCGACCACACCTTCCCCAACATGGCATTGCTGCTCAACGACGTGCACTACCGCAAGCTTTCCCCGCTTGAGCGCAAATACGGCTATGGATATGGCTACGGTTATGGTTACGGCTACGGTTATGGCTATGGTTACGGATACGGCTATGGTTATGGCTATGGCGACGACGATGCAGAAAACGACAAAAATGACAACAACAAAAAAGAGCAAAAGAAACAAGACATATTGATTAATTAATATGAAGAAATTAGTCACACTACTAGCACTCATCGCAGCCGTGGCGACAAGCGCCCAAGCACAAAACTTTACACGTAGGGGATTCTCTCTCGGTGCCGACCGCGACACATTACTCTACATTATCGCATCCCCCTTTGACAACTGGTACATCACACCAAGCATCGGATTGCAGACATTCATCGGAAATGCACCTGACAAAGAGGCCTATTGGAACAAACTCGACTATAACATACGTGTCGAAGTCGGGAAATGGGTTATCCCCGATATTGCTGTAGCCCTCCGCATGGGATTGTCAACTGTTCATAGCCAGTCACTTCATGCCGGCAACAACCCGTTGACAGACTACAATTCACCTATTACATACCCGAATGTCGCCAACGCATACTATCCTATCAGCGCCTATTCATTCTTTGCGCAAGGAATAGTTAATATGGACTGGACCAACTTTCTCAACGGCTATGAGCGTGGCAAACGTTCCCGCTTCCATATCAACACTCCGCTCGGCTTTGGCGGTATCATTTTGTTCGGCAAAATAGTCAATCAAAACTATATCGATAAAGTCCACCGCAGCGACAATGAGAAGGATGTGGAACTCGGCGATATGAGCCGAAACCTCGAGCTGGCCTTTACTGCCGGCTTAATGGCCGAATACTATGTTTCCAAGGAAGTGGCCATCAACGCATCCACCGAATTGCTTTGGGCCCGAGGCAGCCTTGACGACTACAACTACAATCTGGATGCAGATAAAAGACGTGTCGACTTCATGCCCTCATTCAACATAGGTATCAGACTCAACCTGCTCAAGAACGTCACCAAGTACAACCCTTATGCCAAACGCTCGTCGCGCGAGAAAGTGAACCACGAGTTCCTCTCCTTCGGCTCGCGCAACACTATACCTGGTCTCAATGGCCGCATCGAACGCCTGACCCACGAGATAGACTCTATCCAGAACCTCTCCGAACAACGCGGTGCCAACGACTCGGCCGTGCTTGCCGGCATGAACAAGGAACTCGAGGACCTGCAGGGAAAACTCGACTCCATCCAGTCGCTGCCCTACCGTCCCATCAATGTGCTCGACGAACTTATTCAGACCAACGAGGTGCTGGGCCTGCCCTCCACCATTGTTTACTTCCAGCTCGACCGCTACGAACTCGACTACAACGGCCGCAAGCGCCTGCAGAACTTCGCCAAGGAGCTCAACGCACTTGACGACACACTTGAGTACTACATCGTCGGTGCAGCCGACTCGGCCACCGGTTCCATCCGTCACAACCAGTGGCTCTCCGAGCGCCGCTGCGAAGCCGCCTACAACATGCTTGTCGACCACTTCGAAGTCGATGGCAACCAGCTCATCATGGTGCCCGTGGGTGGCATCACCGACTACGACCCGCAGGAGAACAACCGTATGGCAATGGTAATCCTCCGCACTCCGGTCACCGAAGAGATTATCGAACGCTGGTTGAACAAGCGCAAACAAAGATAACACTACTGGACACAAAAAAAGCCCGCAGAGATTTCTGCGGGCTTTTTTTTATTTCCTTCTGTTCACTTCAGACCCAGCTTCTTTTTCACCTGGGGCATTATGTCGTCGCTGTCCTGCGAATAAAGGATAGCCGCCGTACCGGCATCGAGGATGTAGGAATAGCCACCCTCTTTGGCCACCTCTTCGATGGCTTTCTTGGCGCGGTCGATAATGGGTTTCAGCAGCTCGGCTTCGCGATCCTGGAGCTGTTTCTGTGCGTTCTGCTGGAATTCCTCCATGCGCGTGGCCATATCCTGTATCTCGCGCTGTTTGGTCTGGCGGATAAGCTCGGTCCAACCGGCCTGGTTGGCCACATAGTCGTTGTAGCGTTTCTCGGCCTCGGCCTGCATGCTCTTGAGGGTCTCCTCGAGTTCGGCCACCTCGGCCTGAAGCACCGTCTGTGCCGAGTCGCGACCCGGCATAATCTGCATCAGGTCGTTGGAGTTGATGTGTCCAAGTTTCACAGTCTTCTGGGCCATTGCCGTGCCGCCGAAAGCCAGCAGGCAGGCCACAATTGCGATTAAAGTCTTTTTCATTTTGTTGTATCTGTTTTTTGTTGTTTACTTATTCTTCACGGCGCCCATAGGCGGCATCACGTTGCGGCTGACACGCTCGTTGGCGGGCTGACGCATCTCGGGGTTCGTCGGTTTCTTGCCCTTTTCCTGAGCCTTGTCGTCCTTCTGCTGTTGCTCGGTGGCGGCACCGGGCTTGTAGCCCAACAGCTCGAGCACCTCGTCGCTTATATCATATTTCTTGCTTGCGTAGAGCAGCGTGGCACTGGCCGACTTGTCGAACACGAAGGCATAGTTCTTCTCCTGTGCCACACGTTCGATGGTGTTGTACACACGGTCCTGTATCGGCTTCATCAGCTCGGCCCGTTTCCTGTCCAGATCGCCACCGGCACCGAAACGCTGACGCTGCAAGTCGCGAATCTCCTGTTCCTTTGCCCTTATTTCCTCCTGGCGGCGTTTCTTCAGGTTATCGGGCAGCAGATAGCTCTCCTGCTCGAAGTCGGCACGCATTTCGTCCAGTTCGGCTGCCTTGTCGGCAAGCTCCTTCTGCCAGTCGGCAACATACTTGTCGAGCCTTTTCTGCGCGCTGCCGTAGTCTGGTATGCTGCGCAGCACATAGTCGGTGTTCACACAGGCATATTTCTGCGCCACTGCCGGCAGTGCCAACAGTGCCACGGCTATCATTGTGATTATTGATTTTTTCATACCTAATCGAGGCTTTGACCGATTGAGAAGTGGAAATGGCTGCCGCCGCTGTTGCCCTGGAAGCCGTAGCCCCAGTCAACACCGATAAGGCCGAACATGGGCATAAACAGACGCACGCCGATACCGGCCGAGTTATACATGCTGAAAGGCTGGAACTCCTTGAGGTCGGCCCAGCAGTTGCCGCCTTCGAGGAAGCCTGCCACCCATATTGTGGCATTGGCGCTCTCGATGATAGGCTGGCGCAACTCGAGGGTGAAGCGGTCGAACACCGCACCGCCGCCGTTGGCGCTGGCACCGAGCGAATTGTTCTCGAAACCGCGCAGCGGCACCACCTCGCGGCCATCAAACATATACGATGTCAAACCATCGCCGCCCACGAAGTAGCGTCCGAATGGCGAGAGGCCGATGTCCTTGTTGTAATAGCCCATGAAGCCGAAGCGGAAGCGGGTGTTGAGGACCACGTCGCCGACCAGGTTGAGCATCCACGAGCCGCGGACATTAATCTTGTAGTATTCGGTCCATTTGTACTTCTCCTGTGCCGTGGCACTGGCATAATCCTTGCCCGACAGCAACGAATAGGGCGGCGTGAAGTAGGTGGACACGCTAACCTCCGAGCCGCTGCGGGTGTAGATGGGCGAGTCGAACGAGTTGCGGCTCAGCGTGAAGCCATAGTTCAAGTCGTTTGCCACGCCGTCGGTGAAGATGTTCGAATTGATGCTGTAGTTGTCGAGCACATAGTGCTTGTAGCTGATGCCGTGGCTCATGATGAAGTAGTCGTCGGGCCACTTCAGGCGCTTCGAGAAGCTGACGCCTGCGCCTGTAATCTGCAGGCTGAAGTATTTCTCACTGTCTTTCTTGTAGTAGAAGCCATTGCTGTTCAGGTTGTGGTAGAGGCTCACCGTGAGGCTCTGGGCACGTTTGCCGCCGAGCCACGGCTCTGTGAACGAACCGCTCAAGGCATAATAGTAGGTGCCGTTGGTCATTGCGTTAAGACTCAGTTTCTGGCCGTCGCCGGCAGGCAGGGGCACCCATGCGTCCTTCTTGAATATATTGCGCACACTGAAGTTGTTGAGCTGTATGCCCACCTGTCCGATGACCATGCCGCTGCCGTAGCCGCCCTGCAGGTTGAGCTGGCTAGTGGAGCCTTCCTCAACCTTGTAGACGATATCTACGGTGCCGTCCTCTTGGTTGGGACGCGGCTCGGGGACAATGCTCTCCTGCTTGAAATATCCAAGAGTCACCAGTTCGCGCTGGCTGCGTATGAGGGCATCGCGGCTGAACAGGTCGCCGGGGCGCGTATGCAGTTCGCGCATGATAATCTTGTCGTTGGTGATGGTGTTGCCCTCCACCCACACATTGCGTATTCTGGCCTGCTTGCCTTCGACAATGCGTATCTCGATGTCGATAGAGTCGCCGTCGACAGCCACCTCTACGGGCGTAGCACGGAAGAAGAGGTATCCGTTGTCCATGTAGAGCGACGTGATGTCGGTGCCCGAGGGGTTGTAGGTGAGGTTCTGGTCAAGTTCCTTCTTGTTGTAGGGGTCGCCCTTGTTGATGCGCAGGGCGCGGCGCAGCGTCTCGTCGTCGTAGACGGTGTTGCCGCTGAAAGTAATATTGCGGAAGTAGAAGCGCTGGCCTTCGTAGATATCCACCTTCACCTTTACGCGCTCCTGCTTGGCTCTGTTTTTCTCGCTCACCTTCATCTCGTCGACCGGCACATCCCACACGGTGTCGCTGACCACACGGGCGTCGCGGTAGCCCTGCTCGTTGTAGTAGTCTATCACCTTGGCCAAGTCCTCGCGGAAGTCGCTCTCCACATAGCGGCTCTTCTTCCAGAAGGCTTTGGTCCAGAAGCGCAGCTTCCAGAAGTAGTGCACGTCGTGGGTCTTCTCCATCTTGGTCTGCAGTTTGATGTCACTCATCTGCTCGTTGCCGACAAACATCAGCGAGTCTATCTTGACCTTCTTGCCACGTTTCACGTTGAAGGTAATGGTCAAACGGCCTGTGCTGTCGGCCTCGGTGGTGGGAGTCACTTCCGCACGGGTGTAGCCCTTGTCGATATAGTAGCCCTTGATTTTGTTGACCGAGGTGCGCAACATGTTCTCGGTAACCACCTCGCCGGCGCCAAGCTTTATCTCCTCGCGCAGCTTGTCGGCCTCGCCCTTGCGCACACCGGTGAAGGCAAACTTCTCCATCCTGGGGCGCTCCTTGAGCACTATCTTCAAGAAGGCGATAGAGCCCTGCAGTCGGCTGACGCGAATCTGCACATCTTCGAACATACCCTGCTTCCACAGGTTGTCGACGGCTGCCGAAATCTTGTCGCCCGGAATCTTCACCTTGTCGCCCACCTGCAGGCCCGCCACGAGCTGCACCACACGGGTGTCGAAGTTGTCGGCGCCTTCAAAACTGATGCCGCCAATCTCGTAGGTCTTGGGGGTGAGGTAGTCGAGGTCGTAACCGTCGTCGGAACCGACAACAGTCTGTGCCCGTAGAGCAAAGATATTGAGTATCAGGATTACTGCCAGCAGCAGTCGTTTCATGTATTTCATCTACTTGTCCTCTGTTTAGTTGACGGCACTCATGCCAATACTTTGTAATAACTCACAATATGGCATTTTATTATATTACGAGAAAAATTTTTGATTATTTAGCAAATCCGCCCTCCGCAAATGTTAAAACGCCACAACGTCATTAACATAAAAATCGTTAAAAACAGCCGCGCTATTGACCCGAAAACTCGTATTGGAAATCAGTCAGTTACAGCGATAAATTTGCATATAACACTCTGTATCAGTGCATGGTAGCCGAAAAATAAACATGTAAGTGCCTATGACACAGCACCATCTCCTTATCAACTCCTACTCATAGCCTAGTCATCGCCTTATCAACACTTACTTGAGTAGGAGATGTTAAATTTAACATTAGGCGATAATAGGTTTTTTGTATGTTGTCGATGCCTTGTCATCCCCTGCTTGACCGCTGCCTACCCCTACCCTGCCGCCGACAATGCGACGGTGCAAGGCAGCATGTGTGCGACGGCCACTTTCAGCATTATTATAGTACCTGCGCAATAAAAAAGGCGCAACGGCGTTAATAAAAGCATGAAAGTCTTACTGCTTGGAGCGACAGGACTGCTTGGCCACAACGTGCTGCAACGCCTTTTGGCCGAGGGCCACGAGGCGACGGCACTGGTGCGCCGCAGCGACGGCCTGCGCCTGCCCGGCGGCGGATGGCACACCGTGGTAGGCTCGGTGCTCGACTACCCTACCCTCTGCCGTGCCGCCAAGGGGTGCGAAGCCGTGGTGAACTGCGCCGGAGCCACCGACATGTCGCTGCCAGGCAGAGAGGATTTCATGCCCATGAACCACGACCTATGCAAGATGCTGGTGAGGCTGATGGAGGAGACAGGCATACGGGTGCTGGTGCACACCTCGACGGTGAACACCATAGGCTACGGCACCGCCGGGCATCCCGCAAATGAAGAGGCACCTATGCGGCCGCCCTTCGAAGGCAGCTTCTATGCCGACAGCAAGCGAGCTGGCGAGCTTGTGGTGCTGGGTGCCGCGCAGCATCACAAGGACTGGCATGTGGTGGTGATAAATCCCGGGTTCATGATTGGTGCCTACGACACCAAGCCCTCGTCGGGACGCATGCTGCTGGCAGGCTACCGACGCCGCGCGATGGTGGCGCCCAAGGGCGGCAAGGCCTTTGTGGCGGTGCAGGATGTGGCGCAGGCCGCAGTGGCGGCGCTGACACGCGGCGACAACGGAGCACGCTATATCGCCGTCAACAGCCAGGGCTGCTTCGGCATCAAAGAGCTCTACAAGATGCAGGCCAGCACGATGGGCTACCGTCAGCACGTGCTGACGCTTCCCAACTGGCTGCTGGCCGTGGCTGGCAGGCTTGGCGATGCGCTGCGCGCCGTGGGTGTGCGCACCGAGCTGTCCACACTCAACGTGCGACAGCTGATGGTGCACGAGTACTACGACAACAGCCGCGGCCGCGAGGCCCTGGGCTATGCCGAGACGCCCATAGAGCAGGCTATCGGCGAGTTCCACAAATGGAGAGAAACTTTAAAAAAACAGTGATATGAAAAAGCTGACATTATTGCTCATGGCCGCCATGCTTGTGGCCGCCTGCAACAGCCCCGAGACCAAGGCGCTGTCGAAGCGCAGCTCGTCGGGCAAGACCTGCGAGGTGCTTGTGGCCGCCGACAAAGGCCACTACACAGGCGCCACCAAGGCCCTCATCGACTCCATCCTGCTGAGCCCGCAGGAAGGCCTGCCGCAGCCCGAGCAACGCTTCAGCGTGGTCAACGTGCCGGTGTCGTCGCTCCACAACACGCAGATGTTCAAGATGCACCGCAACATCATCATCTGCGACGTGAAGGCCGGCAACCCCGACAAATTCTACATCCACCACGACCAATGGGCCGAGCCGCAGGCAGTGATAGACATCGCCGCCTCGAGCGAGGCCACACTCTGCGAGATGCTGCGCAAGCATGCCGACCGCATCGTCGAGGAGATATACAAGGACGAATACCGCCGCATGGACAACGTGTTCTACAAAGACCGCAACATAGAGTTGATGCAACGCGTCGAGGACAAATACGGCTTCACCCTCTCGCTGCCCAAAGAGTTCTCGTGGGCCAAGGACGACGGCGACTTTGTGTGGCTGCGCAAAGAGACCAAGGACTTCGGTTTGAGCGTGCTGGTGAACGTGATGCCCTACCGCGACGCCACGGTGTTCTACACGGCGAAGATATACAACCGCCTCGACACCATGATGCGCCGCGAGGTGCCCGGCCCCGCCGAGGGCAGCTATATGGGCACCGAGCGCCGTGTGGCGCTGGAGAGCCGCAAGGTTGAGTTCGGCGACTCGAAGTATTGCATCGAGACCCGCGGCCTGTGGCGCCTGTTTGGCGACTTCATGGGAGGCCCCTTCGTGAGCTATTGTCTCCTTTCGCCCGACGGCACGCAGGTGGTGGAGCTGACGGGCTTCGTCTACTGTCCACGCTTCGACAAGCGCGACTACCTGATGCAGGTCGACGGAATATGTCGCTCAATAAAATGGAAGAAAGTTGAATAGGCGCAGGCTCATAGTGTTGCTGCTTGTGGCCATGGCCATGACCGCGGCAGCCCAAAGGGACGACCTGCTGGGCCGCGGCGAGGTGCTGCTGGCCGGCGGCGGCATGAACTATCTGGGCGACCTGAACAACCAGAGCGCCTTCGGCACGCCACACCTGGCCTTCGGCCTCGGACTGCGCGAAAGGATAGACAACCGTTGGGCTGTGCGCGTGGAACTGGGCTACGGCAATGTGTCGTGCGAGAAAGACTATATCGTGAGGCGCAACCTGAGCTTCCGCAGTAGTATCTACGAAGGAAGCGTCGTGTTCGAGTTCAACTTCCGCCCTTACGGCCCCGGAGCCACCGAAAGCGTGTGGACACCATATATCTTCGGCGGCGTAGGCGCCTTCCACTTCAACCCCGAAGCATCGTACATCGACGCCGACGGCAACCTGCAGTGGGCTGCGTTGCAACCATTGTGCACCGAGGGCCAGGGCACACCGGACCACCTGGACCGCAAAACCTACGCCCTGTTCCAGCTGTGCATGCCTTTCGGCGTGGGCGTGAAATGGCGGCTGGGGAAAACGGTGTCGTTCACCGCAGAATACGGATTCCGCAAGACGTGGACCGACTATCTCGACGACGTCAGCACCACCTATGTGGGCAGCGAATGCCTGACAACCTATGTCGACAACGGCGAATTGGCGGCACAGCTTGCCGACCGCAGCGGCGAAGTGGAGGAGGGATATGTCAACGCCCCGGGCATAAAGCGCGGCGACAGCTCGCTCGACGACTGGTATGCATGCTTCCACATCACCATGGGCATCAGCCTCGAAAGTCTCTTCGGCTGGATGCGACCGAAACGTTGTAAACTATGAAACAATAACGATATGTCAGCACTTGAACAGATAGATAAAAGCCGTGTGCCGCAACATGTGGCCATCATCATGGACGGCAACGGCCGCTGGGCCATGAAGCAGAAGCACGAGCGCCTCTTCGGGCACAACAACGCCATAGAGGCCGTGCGTGCCGCCGTCGAGTCTGCCGTGCAGCTCAACGTGCGCTACCTGACACTCTACACCTTCAGCACCGAGAACTGGAACCGCCCCAAAGAGGAGGTCGACGGGCTGATGGAGTTGCTCATCAAGGCCGTGCACAACGAAACCAAGACCTTGATGGACAACAACGTGCGCCTACAGGCTATCGGCGACATGCAGCGCATACCCGAGCGGTCGCGCAAAGTGCTGCTGGGCTGCATAGACCAGACCGCCGCAAACACCGGCACCACGCTGGTGCTGGCCCTGAGCTACAGCTCGCGCTGGGAGATTGCCGAGGCGCTGAAACAGATTTGCCGCGAGGGCGTGAAGGCCGACGAGGTGGACGAGGAGACCCTGCGACGCTACCTGACCACACGCAACTATCCCGACCCCGACCTGCTGATACGCACGGGTGGCGAGCTCCGTATCTCGAACTTCCTGTTGTGGCAGATGGCCTATACCGAATTGTATTTCAGCGAACAGTTGTGGCCCGACTTCCGCCACGAGGACTTCTTCGCCGCTGTGCTCGACTATCAGGGCCGCCAGCGCCGCTTCGGCAAGACCGAGGCACAGGTCGAAGGCCTGCAGGCATGAGGTGGCGCCACGCCATACTGCTGATTCTACTGTCGGCCCTGCCGAGGGTCGCCGACGCACAATTCATTTCCACCCCTCACGATGCCCGCAGCGGTGCCATGGGCGGATGCCTTGTTGACGACACCGACAAGCGGTCGGTGAGCATAGACTATAGGCAGGGTTTCGCCATTGCAGGCATGGCCGACAAGCGGCTGACGATGCTGTGGCCTACCGGCAAGGCAGGCTTGGCAGCAGCCACATATATGCACCACGGGAACCTGGACTACCACGAACAGCAGGCTACAGCGGGCTACGCCCTGCGGCCACTGGAATGGCTACTGGTGGGCGTGGGCGGCACATGGCTGAACATCGGCACGTCGGACCCACACTACACACCGCAGCACTGGCTGGCAGCAACGGCTCTGGTGCAGGCATCGATGGCACATACGAAACTGTCGCTGCTGGCAGGCACACGGCCATGGGACGCCTCGCACCCATTCCGGCTGCACCTACAGGCACAATATGCCGCCTCGACCCGATTGCTGACAGTGGTGGAAATGGAGATGGAGGAGTGCGCCCGCCTGCGGATGGGCATGGAATACGACTATGAGAACCGCGTGCAGGTGCGTGCAGGCGTGGCAACGGCACCGCTTGTGGCCACTTTCGGCATCGGCTTCCGCCACAGCATGTTCAGAATAGACCTCGGCGCCGAGATACACCAGACGCTGGGCATCACACCACACACAACGCTGACGCTATGCTTCTGAAGAGGTGGTTCATAATGTTGGTGCTGATTCTGCCGCTGGCCGCCGCCGCACAGGTGGAAGAGAGCCTGGAGGACTGGCTACAGGAAGATGCCAGCGAAGCAGAGGCCGCCGAGACGAGCGACCTGATGCAAGACTATATTGCCAACAAGGTGAATATAAACGACACCGTGGCCATGGCCGAAGTGCCGTTCATATCGCCGTTCCAACTAAAGGCTTTGCGCAACTACATAACCCTCCACGGGCAGCTGCTGTCGCTCAAGGAACTGGCGTTCATACCCGGCTTCGACAGCACAACCATAGGGTTGCTGGAGATGATGACGGTTGCAGAGCCAAATACCGACGACGGGAAATGGCAGTGGTGGCGTGGGCGGCACAATGTGGTGGCAGGCCTGGGTGGCACCGTAGAACGGGCTGCTGGCTATCGCGACAGCAGCTATGCCGGCGACAACCTGCACGCACTGATTTGCTACAAATACAACTATCGCAACCACATCAGTGTACGGCTGGTGGCCGACAAAGACCCCATGGAGCAATGGGGCAAGGCCAACTACTATGGCTACCACCTGATGCTCACCGATATAGGCAGGCTTGAGAAGCTGATTGTGGGGCGCTACAACCTACAGTTCGGCCAAGGACTGACAATGTGGAGCGGACTACGGCCGTTTAATCTGCTGGGCCAGTCGCCCGTCCGCTTTGGAAGCGGAGTGCGGCAGGCGTCGGCTTTCTACGAAGAAGGCTATCAAGAAGGCGTGGCAGCGACGGTAGATATCGGCCACGGCATACACCTGTCGGCCTTCGGCTCGAGGGCTGACGGCGAGAATCTCGTTGGCGGACATGCCACTTATCGCCACGGCAATCTTATTGTCGGCTTCACGGGGGTGTATACTGTGCTAGACGACAGTCTCACGGTGCACGACTACGTGTACAACCAGAACTATTTCCGAGGCAAACAGTTGGGCAACTTCGGCATGGACATGGCGTGGCAGTGGCGCAGACTGACGCTATATGGCGAGGGTGCAATATCGTCGGAAGGCAGACCTGCCGCGATAGCCGGGGCAATGCTCACGGCATCGGGCGACACCCGTTTCGGCGTGAGCTACCGCTACTATCATCCGCAATATCACAACCTGCACGCACAAGGCTATGCCATAGGCAGCACGCAAGGCGAACAGGGCGTGACATTCGACGCAGAGACACGCCTGCCGCTGGCAATAGTGGCTGTGGCGAGTGCCGACATACACAGCTTCCCTTCGATGCGCTATGGCAGCTACAGCCCCTCGTCGGGAACTTGGCTGAGGGTGCGCCTTAACCGCAGGTTCGGTCGCCACGTCGAGGTGTCGCTGCGATATACCTACAGACAGAAAGAGCGCAATGTGCCAAACATTGACAGTACAGTGTACATAGGCGAGCAGACGGTGCGCCGGCAGGCGCAGGGCGAGATTGCAGCCAACGCAGGGCATTGGCGGTTTGTTTCGCGAGCCATCTACGCGCAGTTCGACAGCCATAACGGAGAACCGCAGAAAGGATGGCTGGTGGCACAGTCGGCACGATACACCCATAAAGGCCTACAGGCGACAGCTGCGGCTGCATGGTTCGACGTTGACAGCTATTATGCACGCCTGTATTTGAGCGAAAGCAACCTTCAATATGCA
The DNA here is from genome assembly GCA_017524785.1 of Bacteroidales bacterium. Taxonomy (GTDB): domain Bacteria; phylum Bacteroidota; class Bacteroidia; order Bacteroidales; family P3; genus Colimorpha. The sequence continues at coordinate 29,159 of JAFXUY010000114.1, forward strand.
TGGAGCATGCCGATGCTCACCGGACGCGGTGTGAGGGCCAGCGCGACACTTCGCTATGCGCTGAACCGAGAATGGAGCCTCGCCGCCAAGTATGCGCTGACATGGTACCCCGGACAGGAGAGCATAGGTAGCGGGGCAGCACAGACAGAGGGACCGCGCCGACAGACGTGGTTTGTGCAGGTGAGATGTAGTTTCTGATTATTTTTCGGCAGCCACAACCAGTTCGCCAGCCTCCTGGAGCGCCTTGTAGGTCTTCTCGGCAGCCAGCTGTTCGGCAGCCTTGATGGTGTATTCTATGGCCGATTGTTTAGGCTCACCGTCGATATTCACACGGCATTCATACTCGCGACGGCTGGAGTTGTTGCGGACAAAGCTGTGCACGGTCTCGAAAGTCACCTTGTGGTGGTTCTTCTGCCCCCAGTCGATGAGCTTGCTCTTGAAGTTCCAATCGGTCTGTGCCACGGTGTCGACATCGATATAGGTGCATAGGAGTCGCTTTACAATAATCTTGCGGGTGAAACGATAGCCCTTCTCGATATAAATGGCACCTATCAGAGCCTCCATGGCGTCGCCACCCATAGACTTGAAGCCACCTTCGTTGCCGGGCTGGTGTTCGATGAGTTCGGTGAGACCTATGCGGCGCGCCAGCGAGCCCAGACTCTTGCGGCTAACAATTTTGGACCGCATCTCGGTGAGGAAACCCTCGCCGCGAAGGGGGTATTTCTTGTACAGGAATTCGGCCACCACGGCACCAAGGATGGCGTCGCCGAGGTATTCGAGGCGCTCGTTGTTGATGCGATGCCCCTCGTGCATAGCGCTGATGGAACGATGGATGAATGCTGTGTGGTACAAATCCGTACGTCTGGGCGTGAATCCCAATACGTTCTTGAAGAAGCGGTAGAACTCCGGCCTTTCTTTTTTCTTGCAGAACAGCGGCACAGGGGTCAGTATTTACGGAAAGCCAGACAGACGTTGTGGCCGCCAAAGCCGAAGGCATTGCTCAACGCGAAACGCACTTCGTGGCGGCGTGCCTGGTTGAAGGTGAAGTCGAGAGCTGGTATCTGCGGGTCGTCGTTGAAGTGGTTGATGGTGGGAGGCACAAGACCGTTCTTGATGGTCAGGATGGTCGCTATTGCCTCCACGGCGCCTGCAGCGCCAAGAAGATGACCTGTCATCGACTTGGTCGAGTTGATTGCCATCTTGTAGGCATGGTCGCCAAAAAGGCCAACGATGGCCTTGGGTTCAGATATGTCGCCGATTGGCGTTGAAGTGCCGTGGGTATTTATATGGTCGACATCGGAAATCTGCATACCGGATTCCTCGATAGCCTGACGCATAGCGTTGATGACACCAAGACCGTCAGGGTGCGAAGCCGTGATGTGATAGGCATCGGCCGACAGGCCTGCTCCTGTAATCTCGGCATATATTTTTGCTCCGCGTGCGCGAGCATGCTCAAGTTCCTCGAGGATGATGGCGCCGGCACCCTCGCCAAGCACGAAACCGTCGCGGTCGAGGTCGAAGGGACGTGAAGCCGTCTGCGGGTCGTCGTTGCGGGTCGAGAGGGCGCGCATATTGCCAAAGCCACCGATACCCACCTCGGTGACAGCACACTCGCTGCCGCCGGCAACCATAGCGTCGGCTTTGCCAAGACGAATAAGATTGAAAGCATCGCTGATGGCAACTGCCGACGAGGCACATGCTGCCACGGTGCAATAGTTCGGACCACGCAGGCCATGACGAATGGCTATCTGGCCTGCACAGATGTCGGTAATCACCTTGGGCACCCAATAGGGACTGAAGCGTGGGTTGCGGCCGTTGGCTGCATAGTCGATAATCTCGTTCTGGAGCGACGTAACACCGCCCATACCAGAGCCCCACACAACGCCGAAACGGTCGTCGTCGATATTACGATCGGCGAAACCGGCGTCGCGTAAAGCCTCGTCTACCGATACCAGGCCATAGACGGTATAGCCATCGAACAGACGCATCTCCTTCTTATCGAAATAGTCTAAAGCGTCGAAGCCCTTAAGCTCGGCGGCAATGCGACTTTTGAATTTCGATGCGTCAAAATGCGTTATCGAACCCGCACCGCTCACTCCGTTGGTCAAGCCCTCCCATAAGGCGGGCACACTGTTTCCCACAGGTGTAAGCGCTCCGAGTCCGGTAACAACAACTCTCTTCAACTCCATAAGGGATTTGACAAGGGGATTGTTGGTTTGACAGATACTTGAAAAGGCTGAAATGGTGAAGCACGGACTTGCCGCGCTTCATCATTTCAACGTTCTCTGCTGTAAAGAAGGTTTACTTCTTTGCGTTTTCGATGAAAGCGATGGCGTCGCCAACGGTAACAATCTTCTCGGCTTCCTCGTCAGGGATAGACAGGTCGAATTCCTTCTCAAGCTCCATAATCAGCTCAACAGTGTCAAGCGAATCGGCGCCAAGATCATTGGTGAAGCTGGCCTCGGGAACAACTTGACTCTCTTCGACACCGAGTTTGTCGGTGATAATGCTGATAACTTTAGTTGCAATTTCTGACATTTTCTTCAATTTTTAAAGTTAAAATCGAGTGCAAAGAAACGAAAATTTTCCGATATGGCAACATTATTTAACATTTATCAATGCACAATGGCCTGTTAATTTGCTGATATAAAAGAGGGTGCAATTTAGTTTTTTTTAACTTTTCACAACATTATATCGTTGTTTTTTGTCATGGCAAGACACCATTTCCTGTTTTTTAGGCGTTCCTATAATAGTATTTGCATGATGAAATCATTGCCTGTTGTTCTATAGCAATCGAAGATCTTCACAAGAGCAACTGGAGGACAATGGAATCTGGCAGAATACTGCCAACCATTTTAAGTTGCAGACAATCAGCCAACATTGGAATAATTTATCTTCAAAACAACTTAATTCAGATATTTTGTGTAAATTTGCAATTCAATTTCTACCAAACAGAATGGCCATGAATGAACCTATAAGGCTTGCCATATTGGGCTCGGGCAACGGCACCAACGCCCAACAAATCAGCGAATACTTCGCTGACCGCACCGATGTCGAGGTGTGCTGTATCATCTATAACAAGCGCGATGCATATATCGCCCAACGCGCAAAGAACCTTGGCATCGAGGCCAGATACTTCGGGCGCAAAGACTTCTACGAAACCTCGGCAGTGCTCGACTATCTGCATGAGAAGAAGGCCGACTGGGTTATCCTCGCTGGCTTTCTATGGCTGGTGCCGGAAAACATGCTCGACGCATACCCAAACCGTATCATCAACATTCACCCCGCATTGCTACCAAACTACGGTGGCAAGGGCATGTATGGCCATCACGTGCACGAAGCCGTCGTGGCCGCACACGAAAAGGAGAGCGGTATCACCATCCATATCGTAGATCACAACTACGACCGTGGCACCACCCTGTTCCAAGCCCGATGCAGCGTTTCACCCGACGATACGCCCGATACGCTGGCGGCCAAGATACACTTGCTTGAGAAAGAGCATTTCCCTCGTGTGATTGACGAAACAATCCATCGCTAATGCGCATTGCCATCAACACAAGGCTCATGCTTAAAGGCAAAATGGACGGCATCGGCTGGTTCGCCGCCGAGACCTCTATCCGTATGGCCAAAGCACACCCTGAACACACGTTCTACTTTCTCTTCGACCGCAAGCCGGCCCAGGAGTTCCTTGCCGCACCAAACATAGTGCCCGTGGTGCTGTGTCCGCAGGCACGGCATCCTGTGCTGTGGTACCTGTTCTTTGAATGGGCGGTGCCATTGGCATTGAAGAAATATAAGATTGATCTTTATGTGTCGCCCGACGGAATGATGCCGCTGCATCCGAAGGTGCCGACGTTGACTGTGATTCATGACCTCAACTTTGAGCACTCGAACGATAATCTCCAGTCGTCGCATCAGCGCTATATGACGCATTGGTTCCCAAAATTTGCACACAATGCCACCAGAATTGCCACTGTGTCGGAATACTCGAAACACGACATTGCCGCCACGTATGGTGTCGACAAAGAAAAAATTGATGTGGTTTATGACGGCGCCCACGATCGCTACCGCCCGCATACCGAAGCCGAAAAAGAAACAATCCGCCAACGATACACCGATGGCTGCCCATATATTATTTTTGTCAGCACCATCTTGAAACGCAAAAACCTAGCCAATCTACTGCTGGCATTCGACAAGCTAAAGGGCATGGAATCAAGCAATCTCAAGCTTGTCGTGGTGGGTAGCAAAGTATGGTGGCAGGACGAACTTGCCACTGCCTACGACAACATGCAGCACAAATCTGATGTGATTATGCCCGGCCGGGTAGAGCCAGACGACCTTGCCGGCTTGGTATCCGCATCCGAAGCCCTGGTCTATCCATCATACTTTGAGGGATTTGGCATACCCATACTTGAAGCCATGTATGCCGAAACGGCAGTGATTTGCTCGCATACCACTTCGATGCCCGAGGTTGGAGGCGATGCCGTGCTATACATTGACCCCTCATCACCAGACGACATAGCACATGCTATCAGCATATTACGCAAAAACAATATGCGGACTGACCTCATCAACAAAGGCCGTATACAGAGGGCGAAGTTCAGCTGGGAACATACAGCCACACTATTGTGGGATAGCATATTAAGAACCATAGAGCAACAATGATACGTCGTTGGACAACCATAGCAAGCCTGTTATTGCTGCTACATGCCGGGAAAACCTTTGCGCAGACAGCTGATAACATGGTATATAACCCTTCTTTTGAAGAGTACCGCCGTTGCCCACAACGTATAGATGCCCTAGGTGTGATGACAGCCGTGGATGCATGGTGGCAGCCCACGGCGGGCAGTAGCGACTACTTCAACGCCTGTGGTGGACGCGATTGTCAGGTACCGCGCAACAAAATGGGGTTCCAAGACGCCCACGACGGTGAAGCATATTGCGGTATATACTGTTCACAAGAGCATTACCGCGAATACCTACAGACAGAGCTGCGGACTCCCCTACTGGCCGGTCATCGCTACCGTGTAAGTTTCTGGGTCTGCCTGGCGGACAAATCGCCCCATGCAGTGGCCACGATAGGTGCTCTGCTCACTACAGAACGGTTGGAAGACAGCACATGGGATGTGCTAATGGAACGTGAAATAACCGACTACAATGAGAACAAGTCACAGTCGATAGCAGTTTATCTCACGCCACAGGTAATCAACAATAAAGACAGCGTCCTTTCCGACATGCGAAAGTGGATTGAGGTTAGCGGTGAGTTCACAGCTGAAGGAGGCGAACGTTTCCTGACCATTGGCAACTTTGCCTCATTCAACCACTCTAACGTGCACACCACCAATAGTGTGAATGCCATCCTTCAAGGTGCTTACTATTATGTGGACGACGTAGCCGTCATGCCATTAGACTCTACTGAAATCAGCATTGAAAGTTCAGATACACCTGCCGTAGGTGATGTCGTGCCCATGTGGAACATTTTCTTTGCCACCAGCGAAAGCGAGGTATTGCCACAATCATACAACGAGCTACGTCGCCTACAGGAATTGCTGGAGGCAAATCCCTCGATGAAGATTGAGTTGCGCGGCCACACCGACAACCAGGGAACCGTCGAGTTCAACCTTCGCCTTTCTGTTGACCGTGCCAAATCGGTAGCCGACTACCTTGCGGAGCATGGAATTGACCGACGGAGAATGACATTTACGGGCTTCGGTAAGTCGCAGCCTGTTGACACAAACGACACTCCCGAGGGACGTAGTCGCAATCGCCGCGTTGAATACCGAGTGCTATCTAAATAATATTGATATATACAATAAATAAAGCGGGCTCCCTTTGCAGGAAGCCCGCTCATTTTGCTATTCCCTAATTAATTAGTCAATCACACGGTAGAAGCTGACGCGACGGTTGAGGGCATACTGGATGTCGCCGAAGGCAACGCTCTTACCCTTATAGTCGGTCTGGATGCGGTCCTCAGCAATGCCATACTTCTTGACAAGGAGGCGCTTGACCTCGTTGGCACGCTTTTCGGAGAGCTTCATGTTGTACTGGTCGCTGCCAGTGTAGTCAGCAAAACCAACAACCATGATCTTCACGTCGCCGTTGTCTTTCAGCACACGGGCAACTGCTTTGACCTTGTCCATCTCTTCATCGGAGACCTGCCAAGCATTCACGTCATACTGCACCGAGAAGGGCATGGCGTAGAAGTTGAGCTGGTCGGCCTTGATCTGGTCGATAACGGCCTGCAGGCTGTCGGAGGCAGCATTGTTGACCTTCTGACCCTGGTTGGCCATGGCCTCGGCGAGCTGATCCTCGAGCTCGGCGATACGGTTCTCAAGTTTCTTCTCATTGTTGCGCGAGCTGACAACCTGGGTCTCGAGGTTGTTGACCTGGGTGTTCAGGGCACCGAAGTTCTCCTGGGTCAGCATAGCCTTCTGAGCGGCGATAGCCTGGTCAGCGGCGGTGACACCGAAGCAGTAGAAGTAACCAAGACGGAAGATACGGTTGGTGTGGTGCAGGGCCGACGAGAAGAACAGCGAGGGGCTAGGAGCATCGCCGTTGATGTCGTAACCATACTCAAAGAAGAGGTGGTGAGGATCACCAAAGCGATAGCTCATACCAAGACCGCCGTCAAGGGTAATACCCCATGCGCCAAAGTCAATGAGAGAATTCTCATCGTTGGCAGAGATACCGAGACCACCACCAGCATAAATGTAGAGGTTGAAGCGGCGATCAGGATCATAACCCTTCAGGGCGTTATTGAGGGAGAAGAGAATGTCGAGAGTGAGGGTACGATGTTTGTCCATCTCGTAGGTTACACCGTCAACATCACCTTCGCGAACCGAACCGAGGGTACCATAAGCGAAACGGAGACGCCAGTCGAAGGCGTGGTTCAGTTTCTGCTGGGCAAAGATGTCAACACCAAGGTTGGTGGACACGCGCCACAGTTCAGGGGTAAAAGCGATGGGACCCATTGCAGCCTGGTTGTTGAGGGTGAGAGCACCACCAATCGACCAGTTGCTCCAGAAGCCATAGTGAGGATACTCAGGCTTGCCGGTGTTCTGTGCAATTGCACTGGAGGATGCCACGAGGAGTGACATCACAACAAGAAATTTGAATACTTTTTTCATCATTTTTTATTTTTCTGTTATTATTTTCTTATTATTATCAAGCCTACTACGGGCATGATTTGGGTGCAAAAGTACAAATATTTTTCAATACGCATAAAATATTTTTTTCCCACTTACGTTAATTTGAAGAAAATATTGCAGTTACGATTGAAAATTTTTTCATAACTTGCTAATTTTGGCCTTGAAATACAAACAATTTATCAACAAATAATCTCAAAATGGAGCACATTGAAGTTAACATTAAGCATGTTTTCGATCATGTATCGGAAAATGAATTAGATGCACTTCTTCCGGAGGTTCTGGAAGCCAAACGCCATCTGTTGAATGGCGACGCCGCAGGCAACGATTTCCTGGGCTGGGTAAACCTGCCCGAGGAAATTGACCCCAAAATGCTGGCAAAACTGAAGTCCGACGTGCAACGCCTTGCCGGAAAGAGCCGCCTGATGGTAGTGATCGGCATCGGCGGTTCGTACCTTGGCGCACGCATGGTTATAGAAGCATTGCAGTCGGAGTTCGCCTCTATGCAACCTGGCAAAGCCCCGTATGTCATCTATGCTGGACACACCCTTGGCGAAGACTACTACAACCAGCTGCTGGGCCTGTTGGAGAAGGAGGACTACAGCGTCGCCGTAATATCGAAGAGCGGCACTACCACCGAGCCTGCCGTTGCCTTCCGTATCGTAAAGGCCCACTTGGAGCACAAGTACGGCCATGACGAGGCCGCCAAACGCATAGTCGCCATCACCGATGCCCGTCGTGGTGCCCTGCACGAAATCGCCGTCCAGGAAGGCTACCCAATGTACGTCATTCCTGACAATGTTGGCGGCCGCTTCTCGGTGCTAACACCAGTGGGTCTGCTGCCTATCGCCATGTCAGGGTACGACATAGACAAGCTGCTGGAAGGAGCCCGCGACATGCGCAAACTTTGCATAGCCGACGACACCCTCGAAGGCAATCCTGCCCTTATGTATGCCGCTGTGCGTAATGCACTGTACCGCAAAGGAAAGAAAGTGGAGATGCTGGTGAGCTGCCTGCCCAACCTGCGCTATCTTGCCGAATGGTGGAAACAGCTCTACGGCGAAAGCGAAGGCAAAGATGGCAAAGGCCTGCTGCCACACAGCTTGAGCATCACCACCGACCTTCACTCAATGGGCCAGTATGTGCAGGATGGCGAACGCCTGATGATGGAGACCATGCTCCGTGTACGTCGCCCCAACGCCACGGTTGCAGTGCCGCGCGACGAGCAGAACCTCGATGGAATAAACTACCTCTGCGGCAAGAGCCTGACCGAAATCAACGACTGCGCTGCTGAAGGAACCATCGAAGCACACGTGTCGGGTGGCGTGCCCGTAGTCGAGCTGACGGTCGAACGTGTCGACGAATACACACTGGGTCAATTGATATACTTCTTCGAATTTGCATGCGGCGTGAGCGGATACACTCTAGGCGTGAACCCCTTCGACCAACCCGGCGTCGAAGCCTACAAGAAAAACATGTTCCGCCTGCTCGGCAAACCCGGCTTCTAATCAGCCAACACCTTATATTATAAAACACAACCCCATCTTCTCCGTCGGATTTAATCCGCGGGGAAGGTGAGGATTCCTTATTTTGCAATTTCGCCGCCGACCGAGATTTGTCAGAAGGGCAAATCTCCAATCGGTTCGGTATCGGAATTCAGTATATCGATGAGGGGGTTGTTGCGGTTGCCGTCTTCGTTCTGCTGACGTTTTGAAAGAAGCAGCAGGTTGTCGGCGACCACCTCGGTGACATGTCTCTTGTTACCCTCTTTGTCCTCCCACGTACGACTCTGGAGTCGACCTTCTACATATATTTGGGAGCCCTTGGTAAGTATGCGCTCGGCCACATCTGCCAGTCCACGCCAGCACACAATGTTGTGCCATTCGGTTATTTCTACGCGCTCGTTCTCACGATTGCGGCGGTATTCAGTAGTGGCTAAAGGGAATGATGCTTTTTTTACGGGAGTTGCACCGTCGGACGGAAAGGTTACCACATCGGGGAGTTTGCCCACATTTCCTACCAGGATTACTTTGTTTACTCCAGTCATACTTTGTCGTTTTTTCGTTGATACGTGTAACTTTTAGTTGTCAAAAAATTAGAATGCGAAATTACAAAAATAATTCAAATTAGCCAAATAATTATATTCCCAGCGCCTATAACTATCTGAAAAAACTATGTTAAATGCCCAAAAACGGATTTACACAACATATTAGTAAACAACATTTTGCAATTAATAAAATGTTAAATAAATTTAAAAACATTCATCGGGAGGCAAAATATTTTGCCAGTATGAAAAAAGGTAGTACTTTTGCACCTCGTTTTGACGAAAAAATAACGTAATAAAACAACAAAAATTATACTACAATGTCAAAGAAATGTGAAATCACCGGTAAGAAAGTAATCGTGGGCAACAACGTGTCGCACTCCCGTATCCACACCAAACGCACCTTCGCCCCCAACCTGCAGACCAAGAAATTCTACATCCCCGAAGAGGATATGTGGATCACCCTGAAGGTCTCTGCCAAAGGCATGCGCATCATCAACAAGAAGGGTATCATCGCTGCCCTCAATGACGCTGCCGCCCAGGGTCACCTGATGTTCTAACACAGAAGACAACAAGTCTTAAATAAATTAGTATTAACCCTTAACAAGAAAGAGGTATTAACAATGATCGTAGTTCCCATTAAAGAAGGTGAAAACCTTGAGAGAGCTCTGAAGAAGCTGAAACGCAAATTCGACAAAACCGGTGTGGTGAAAGAGATGCGCCGTCGTCAGCAGTTCACCAAACCCAGCGTCATCAACCGCGAGAAGCATCTTAAGGCCATCTACGTCCAGCACCTGCGTCAGCAAGAGCTCGACAAGTAAGCCTGAGCATGGAGCTCCCGCATTAGGAGCAACGCCATTGAAAAAGAAATCCCCTGCAACCAGCTGGTTGCAGGGGATTCTTTTATCCTTTACTTTCCCATCATTTTCCAAACACCTCTTTGGCACGGTCCATCTGCGTGGGGATGTCGACACCGAATGGGCAGCGGCTGAGGCAAGAACCACAATGGGTGCACTCGCCAGCGTGATGCGACAGGGCGTCATATTGTGCCTGCAGTTCGGGGTTGAGACCGTCACGCTCGGCTTTGTCGAGCAACTCGTTGACCTTGGCGATGGGGATACCCACCGAGCAGGGCGAGCAATGGTTGCAGTAGGTGCAGTCGCCACCCTTGTCGGCAGCGGCACGCGGTCCCACATTCGAGTAATCCTTTTCGGCCTCGGAGGCATGGAGCCAATGGAGGTCGCGCTTCAGCTCGTCAAGGTTGTCTATGCCCAGAATACAGGTGCTTATGCACGGCTTGGCCAGGCAGTAGGCAATGCACTGTTCTGGTGTGTAGGCCACGCCCAGCGGCGATGTTTTCTCGTCGAGCAGACGGCCGCCGCCGCCAAAAGTCTTCATCACCGTGATGCCGATGTTGTGCGTGGCACAGTAGTCGTATAGCTCAACTCTCACGGGATCTATGCCGCCTTGCAGGTTCTCCATGGCGCCTTTATCCCACGGAATGGCGCCGCCGCGCAGACGGTCGAAAGCAGGATTGAGCGAGAACATGATAACCTCTATCCAGCCGCATTTGGCAGCACGCAGGGCCACCTCGGCATTGTGGCTGCTTACGCCGATGTGCTTGATTTTACCTTCCTGCTTCAGCTGGAACACATAGTCCAGAAAGGGGCTTCCGTCAAGCTCGTCCCACTCCTCATGGCTGTCGGTGATGTGAATCATACCCACCTCGATATGGTCGGTGCCAAGGCGGGCCAGCAGGTCTTCGAAGCCCGCTTTCGTCTCTTCAACATCGCGGGTGCGGGTGTGCTGCCCGTCCTTGTAAATGGTGCCGATATGGCCCTGGATGATCATCTCGTCGCGTCTGCCCTGCAAGGCATAGCCGATATTGGAGCGCGTCTTGGGGTTGGCATCGTAGATGTCGATATAATTCATGCCGCTGTCGAGAGCCATGGTCATCAATTCGAGCGACGCAGCGCTGTCAAGCTTCTCGAAGCCACCGCAGCCTATGCTAATCTCGCTTACCATCAAGCCCGTGTTGCCCAATGGACGGAACTGCATGTCGGACTTCTTCTCCTGCTGCTGACGGCAGCCTACGGACACAAAGCATAGCGCCGCAGCTGCAAAAATAGCTAATAAGGTCTTCTTCATTGTGTTATAATATTAATTCATATATAATTCCGCTTGCAAAGATACGAAAAAACACTATATGCTCCTACCCATATCATAGGCCTCATGCAGCTTGGCGTTCCCTTCAATCTCATTTGGGGCACCCACACCGCCGCAGAAAAGGTGGCCTTTGAGCGCCGACTTGCCGAAGCAGGCTATCCAGCCCTGCAAACCGCTCTCGGCTCGCTCGGGGACGTGTGCCTCGTTCTCGAAGGCGGTGGTGAGCAGGTAGATGTCGCGGAAGCGGTAGTCTTTGGTATACATGGCGTTCATGCGGTCGATGAGTGTCTTCATCTGACCGCTCATCTCGTAGTAGTAGATGGGCGTCGCCCAGCAAACGACGTCGGCATTCAGCACGCTCTCCATGATGGCGGGCACGTCGTCCTTGAAGATGCAGGCACCCGTCTTCTGGCACGACAGGCAGCCTACGCAGAACCGGATGTCCTTGCCACGCAGCGTGATGAGTTCCACCTGATGCCCGGCGGCTTCTGCGCCTTTGGCAAATTGCTCCGCCATAGCGTGGCTGTTCGAGCCCTGACGGAGACTGGTTGATATGACGACTACTTTCTTCATAACTTATAATTCTTGATAAGCCATTCGGCAGTTCTAAAATCCAAATACCTATGATGGAATTTTTGGAAAATCTCTTCATTTGGGAATTCTCTAATAATGGTATCCACGAATGATTCAAGCGATAAGACCTGAAATTTGTATTTGTACTGTTCTGCCAATATTCCCATCAGTTGATTTTCGTCTTGCTTGTTACAAGTATTGTCTTTAGGTGCAATAACAACTGAGATAGAATTGTCAAGTCTTTCGAATAACCGCACCGTTTCTGTGAGCAGTAGATTTCGATATACTTGAGACAACTCTATATCCCTTTTACAAATCATTTCTTTCCCCTCAGCAGTAAATATTTTCGAAATATCATCTAGTTCTGTTGCTGTTTTGATTGCCAACGATGGATCGGAAGCTTGATTATGTCCAAGACTATCTGTGTATTTTGTCTCAATGGCAATAATACCTCTATTTCCATTAGTTGTGACATATCTAAAATAAGCATCCATAGCTGTTTTGTCATTGAGACAGTTTTTGTAATAGTCAGGGATAAATTCGATACCGACCTCATCAATATACTTTATTTTGAGCACATTATTTTTGTCTAACAAATCAGCCATAATTGCCCCAAGTCTACATTTCCCTTCTTCGCATTTAACAATTTCCATTAAAGGAAAGAATAGATTAAATGCCATTGGTTGACTTGACAAAAAGTTGTTAAACAATCTTTTACCTTCAATTGTCTCGTATTTCTTCTTATTTGCTACTCTACATTTTGCATATTCAAAAATCCTATGATGAATAAAGTTACATCCAGATTGTTCACCCCCCAAGGCGAGGTTGGGATGATAGTATTTTATTCCTTTTCTTTCAACAAAACCACACTCTGCACCAGTCTGCCATCTTCTGATTGCCTGAAGAAGCCGCGCTTTTTTTGTGAACACATCATCTTCAACGAAATAATATTTGTTGGGGGCATCTGATGAATATGACATATAGTTTTTAATGTCACCCAAAATACCAATTTCATTATTGATGGCCAATTGATCCTTTAATTCATTCATTTCCATATTTATTGTTCTGTTCTTGATCGATGCAAAGATAGTTGTTTTTTTCTGGAATATCACACTATTGTTCGCGATATCCAATGTTTTCCTCATTCGGATTAGGCAAGTATTGTATCATAGCGCAATATTTTTATGTAACGTGAATGTCTGCAATTTATTTTACCATAGGGCTCCACACCCTATAACTCCCGCCATAAAAGACTATAACACAACCTGTTCTTATGTTGTTCTTTAGTTGTTCTTATGTTGTTCTTTAGTTTTATTCTAAAGAACAACATAAGAACAACATTACATCAATATGAAAATAAGGCCACTAGGTATGGCGCCAGAGGACGCCTTACCTAAGGTTAAAATAAACTGTTCGTTTGTTTATTTCGGAGAGGTCTTCTTGATAATCTTTGCGGGGTTTCCGGCAACGACCACATCGTCGGGGATGTCGTGCGTCACCACGCTGCCGGCGCCTACAATCACGCGGTTGCCGATGGTCACTCCGGGACAGACTATCACGCCACCGCCCAGCCAGCAGTCGTCGCCGATGCGGATGGGCAGTCCCGTCTCGATGGTCTTGCGTCGCTCCAGGTAGTCGTGCGGATGGTCGGGAGTCAGCAGCTGGCAGTTGGGGCCTATCAGCGTGTGGTTGCCGATGGTGATGCCGCCGCCGTCGAGGAAGACGCCGTTGAAATTGATGACCACCCCTTCGCCGAGGGTGATGCGCTCGCCGTGATCGCAGTGGAACGGCGGTATGACAAGCGCCGACGGGTGGGCATTGGGCAGCAAGTCGTGTATGCAGCGGCGAAACTCCTCCTTGTCCCATGCGCCGCATTGGTTCAGGGCGCGCATCGCCTCGTAGGTATGCACGATGCGGGCCTGTATCTCCTCGTCGGTGTAGTCGTACGGCAGGTTGTTGAGCATTTTCTCGTATTCTGTCATGGCAATATGTCTTCGGTTATTATGTATCCTGTTGAATCGGCCTAATTACTTTTGCCGGCGCACCTGCCACCATGTCGGCAGGCACGTATGTCTTTCCTGTAGGCTCCATTTTTATATAACGCCAATTCCGCGAGAATATTGCCCTTTTGCCTTGGATCTACAGGCTTCTCGGGTTAGGCCTTGAGCGAACGACTGTATGGATTACGAAAAATCCCCTGCAGCCATAAGGTTGCAGGGGATTTATCTATGTGTTTATTGTCTTTTACTGCTTCTCGGAGGTGATCTTCTCGAGCCACTTGAGCATGCCGAACATGACGCTCATGGCAACAAGGCAGATGATGGCGAACACCAGCCAGCACATCCACAGCTTGGGCATACCGTTGTAGAGGTACGGTCCGAGGAGGATAAGCAGGTTGCCGATGGCGGTGGCGCTGAGCCAGAGGCCCTGGCAGATACCCTGGATATGCTTGGGGGCAATCTTCGACACGAAGCTCAGGCCCAGCGGGCTGATGAAAAGCTCGGCGACGGTGAGGAAGAAGTAGGTGACAATCAAAGCCCACGGGCCGACCTTGACATCGAGGGGCACGCTGCCGTTGTAGTATTCGGGCGAGTTGAAGCCTGCCACACCGCTCAGTGCCACCAGGAAGATGTAGGCACAGGCGGCAATGGCCATGCCGAAGGCAATCTTCTTCGGGGTGGAGACCTCCTTGCCGCTACGGGCGAGCTTGGCGAAGAGCCACATGATGATGGGCGTGAGGATGATGACGAAGAAGGGGTTGATGCACTGCATGATCTCGGGCGGGATGGCGTCGTTCTGGATGAAGTCGCGTGCGAAGAGCGCCAGCGACTCGCCGTTCTGGTGGAAAGCGAACCAGAAGAAGACGCACACGCCGAGCACGGCATAGAGGCCGGCCATGCGCTGCTTGACCTCCTTGGCCATGGCGGCCTTCTCTTCGGCGGTGTAGGTGACGGCCTTCTCCTCGGTGGCCGAGGATGCTTTCTTGACGGGGTTGGGCAGGCCTTTCTTAGTGCAGAGGAAGATGGTGAGGGAGATGAGCATGGCTGCCACGGAGGCGATGAACGCGAAGTGGACGCCGGTGTTGAAGACGGTGATATAGCTGTCGCAGAACTGGGTCATGTCGACACCCTGTGTGGCCAGTTCGGGCTGTTTGGCAACAAGCTCGGTAAGGTTGGCCACTGCCTCGGGCTTCATGGTGTCGCTGTTGGCGACAAAATCGTGGCAGAGCTTGGGCAGGTCGGCATTGTAGACCATGTTGTGAGCGTTGAGCCACCAGTTGCGGATGATAGGGGCGATGAAGGGGGCGATGACGCCGCCGATATTGATGAACACGTAGAATATCTGGAAGCCGGTGTCGCGTTTCTCCTTGGCTTTGGCCAGTGCCTCGGGGCCCTGCTTGGCGGCTTCGGCCTCGAAGTCGTCGTAGAGCTGGCCTACGACAGCCTGCAGATTGCCCTTGAACAGGCCGTTACCGCAAGCGATGATGATAAGAGCCAGCATGGTCAGGACCATCACCCACGAGAAGCCGTGCCCGCTGAACACGGGGATGGAGAGGATGCAGTAGCCCACGGCCATGACAATGAGGCCGGTTATGATGGTGCCCTTGTAGTTCTTGGTGCGGTCGGCAATAATGCCGCCAGGCAGCGAAAGAACATAGATAAGGAAATAGAACACGGCGAACATGATGCCGGCGGTCTTGTCGGGCACACCGAACTTGGAGCAGATGAACAGCGTCAGCACGGCGTTCATGATGTAGTAGCCGAAACGCTCGCCCATGTTGCTCAAAGCGGCAGGGATAAGTCCCTTGGGGTGTTCCTTAAGTGCCTTGCGCACATAGAAGATGATGAACGGAGTGACAACAATCAAACCCGCCACGAGCATAAACAGCGGTGTGTTGGCATTCCACAGATTTGTAATGAAATCCATAGTTGTAATGTTTTGGTTTATAATTTATTTAACTGATTTTAATATTTAGTGAACTCCATATTCAATGTGCAAAGTTACGAAAAAAAACTAACACAGCCAAGCATTTGGCATTTTTTTTGTATTTTTGCAACGCGATATGGAACAAATAATTCAACAAACCGTCGAGGTGTTGCGCCATGGTGGCACAATCCTTTACCCCACCGACACCATCTGGGGCATAGGTTGTGATGCTCGCAACCGCGATGCCGTAGAACGGCTGTATGCCATAAAGGAACGCGACCGCACAAAGAGCATGCTGGTGCTGGTGGGAGACGGCGAGTGGGGAACGAAATGTGGTGAACGGCCGACAACGTATATCCTGCCACAGGAACGATGGCAGAGCATGCTGGGCGATAGCATAGCCGACAACCTGCCTGCCGCCGACGGTTCGCTAGGCATACGGATACCGAAACATGGTTTCTGCCAGGCCGTGATTGGCCTTCTTGGGGCACCGCTGGTGAGCACCTCGGCCAATCTGTCGGGCCATCCGTCGCCGAAAACATACAATGATATTGAGGAGGCACTAAAATGCCGAGTGGACTACTGCGTGCCACCTTTGCCCGAGTTCTTTTCAGGCTTGACCCAAGGCAGTAGGATAATAAAAATAGCTACCGACGGCAGCGAGATTGTCATACGGCCCTAGCCACAGCAGCGACTGTGTCGACTATTCCACAGTCTATTTCTTCTATTGTGCAGTCGTTTGCAACAGCAGCATCGACCATACTGCCAAATCCGCGGATGCCTGTGCCGCGCATTTTCAAAACAGCCTCTTTTCGCGTCCAGAAGCGCAGGAACGTCATGGTAGAATCGTCGGAAGAGCGTATCGCCGACAACTCGTCAGCGTTGCATACGCGCTCCATAAGTGAGGAGCTGACCTTGCGGCGGCTTTCAACATCGATACCGATTCGATAATTGGCAGAAACAGCAACAGCCACTGCCCTGCGGCAATGGCTAATGCTGATGTGGAGCGACGGACTATCCGGGAGGTAGGGAGCACCTAGGTCATCGTGTTCGATGGCGACATCCCTGTCAAGCAAGCGGCACAACAGACGCCGTGCCGCTTCGCTTTGTTCTTTGTGGGTACGCCATTCGCCGGCGTCTATGGCCCACTGCAGGTCAGGCTTTGCCGATGATATCATACGGCACGGTGTCGCCCTGCATGGGCATACGAGGCTCCTCAATGGCGCCAAATTGCTGCTCGTATTTCTTAATATTGTCGTTCAAAGCCGCCAACGTGCGTTTGGCGTGGACGGGGTTCATGATAATGCGCTGGCGCACGGCAGCACCATCGATGCCGGGAAGCATCTGGGCGAAGTCGAGGATAATCTCGGTCGGGTTGTGGCTAATGACCACTAGATTGGAATAGGTGCCTTGTGAAATCTCGGGCGAGATGTTCAGTTTCAAGTTCTGTTGTTGTTCGTTCTGTTTTGCCATAATTGTTTGTTTTTTCGATAAACGCAAATATATGTGTTTTATTGTATGAATAAAGGGGCAACCGTTGCCGGATGCCCCTTTTCTATGGAGTTCTTAATGTTTAATCCTCCTTTGCAGCACTCATGGCTGGAGCGTTGCCAACGATTAGATCCTGATATTCACGCAGACCGGTGCCGGCGGGAATCAGGTGACCGACGATAACGTTCTCCTTCATGCCCATCAGGGTGTCGCGCTTGGCGTTGATGGCAGCCTCGGTGAGCACCTTGGTGGTCTCCTGGAACGATGCGGCGGAGATGAACGACTTGGTCTGCAACGATGCGCGAGTGATGCCCTGAAGTACCTGACGGCAGGTAGCCGGACGGGCGTCGCGCACGGTGACGAGCTTCTTATCCTGACGGCGCAGAGCCGAGTTCTCGTCGCGCAGCTCGCGGGCTGTGACAATCTGACCCACAGAGAGGGCGGTGCTGTCGCCAGCGTCTTCGACAACCTTCATGCCGAAGATGCGGTCGTTGACATCGTTGAAGTCAAGACGGTTGACGAGGTCGCCTTCAAGGAAGCGGGTGTCGCCCGGATCTTCAATTTCGACCTTGCGCATCATCTGGCGCACGATGACCTCGAAGTGCTTGTCGTTGATCTTCACACCCTGCAGGCGGTAGACCTCCTGAACCTCATTGACAATGTATTCCTGAACCTTCATCGGGCCTTTAATGGCGAGAATATCGCTAGGAGTGATGGCACCATCTGAAAGCGGCGTGCCAGCCTTGACATAGTCGCTGTCTTGAGCAAGAATCTGCTTGGACGTGGGGATGAGGTAGGAGCGGGTCTCACCGGTCTTCGAGGTGATGGTGACCTCACGGTTGCCGCGTTTGAGCTTCTTGGCGATAGAGACGATACCGTCGACCTCGGCCACGATGGCGGGATCGGATGGGTTGCGGGCCTCGAACAACTCGGTGACACGGGGCAGACCGCCCGTGATATCACCAGCCTTACCGAAGGAACGCGGAATCTTAACCATGATGTCACCAGCCTTAAGTTTCTGGCCTTGTTCAACACCGATGTGGGCACCCACAGGAAGGTCATAGACCTTAAGGATGTTACCCTCACTGTCGACAATGTTCAGAGTCGGGTTCTTGGTACGCTGGCGGCTTTCGATGACCACCTTGTCCTGCAATCCCGTCTGGGCATCGCTCTCGACACGGTAGGTGACGTTTTCGATAACATTCTCGAACGAGACCTTACCGGCCACATCGGAGATGATAACGGCATTGTAAGGATCCCATTCGGCGATAAGGTCGTCTTTCTTGAGCATGTCGCCCGAAGCCTTGTAGAGTTTGGCACCGTATGGCAACAGAGCCGAGAAAAGGGTGATGTCGGTATTGGTATCGACGATACGCATTTCGGCCGAACGTCCCATGACGATGTGATAGCTGTCGCCTTCGCTGTCGGTATAAGGTATTGAGCGTAGCTCGTCAATGATGAGACGGCCCTCATATTTAGCCTGGAGGCTAGAGGTGGTACCAATGTTGCCACCAGCCACACCGCCGACGTGGAAGGTACGCAGAGTGAGCTGTGTACCAGGCTCGCCGATGGCCTGTGCAGCGATGACACCGACGGCTTCGCCCTTCTGCACCATCTTGCCAGTAGCAAGGTTGCGGCCATAGCACTTGGCGCAAACGCCATGCTTCGACTCGCAGGTGAGTACCGAACGTATTTCGACTTCCTCGATGGGGGATTCTTCAATCTTGCGGCAGATTTCTTCGGTAAGTTCCTCACCGGCATGGGCGATGAGCTCGCCGGTCTGCGGGTGGTAGATGTCGTGGACCGAAGTACGACCGAGAATTTTCTCGCCGAGACTCTGGACGATATCCTCACCTTTCTTGAGGGCTGTCGTGGGCAAACCACGCAGGGTGCCGCAATCTTCCTCGGTGATGATGACGTCGTGGGCCACGTCTACCAGACGACGTGTCAGGTAACCAGCATCAGCCGTCTTAAGAGCGGTATCGGCAAGACCCTTACGAGCACCGTGAGTGGAGATGAAGTACTCAAGCACCGACAGACCTTCCTTGAAGTTGGAAACGATTGGGTTCTCGATAATCTCATTGCCTGCCGAACCAGCCTTCTGTGGCTTGGCCATAAGGCCACGCATACCGGAAAGCTGACGAATCTGTTCCTTACTACCACGAGCACCAGAATCATACATCATGTAGATGGGGTTGAAGCCCTGATTGTCGGCCTTAAGCTGCTTCATCAGGGTCTCGGTGAGCTGATTGTTGGTATTAGTCCAGATATCGATGACGTGGTTGTAACGTTCGTTGTTGGTGATAAGACCCATGGCATACTGTGCCATAACCTCTTCGACCTCCTCATTGGCTTTCTCGATAAGCTGCTCCTTCTCGGCGGGAATAATTACGTCGCCCAAGTTGAATGAGAGACCTCCACGGAATGCCTGACGGTAGCCCATGTTCTTGATGTCGTCGAGGAAGAGGGCGGTGACGGCGTTACCACACTGGGTGAAGATGTCACCGATAATGTCGCGAAGCGACTTCTTGCCCATCACTTGGTTGATATAGCCATACTGACTGGGAACAACCTGGTTGAAGATAACACGGCCTACGGTAGTGCGCAGACGTGTGGTTTTGATGTAATGGCCCTTGGCATCGACAACAGGATAGCCATCTTTGTCGCGGCGCACCTCGTATTCGGTGCGACTGTGCATGGCGACCTCGGCAGGAGTGGCGCAGTCGACGTCGGTAAGCACCTTGCCCTTCTTGTCTTTGATAACCTCGGTAAAGGTGCGGTCAGTCTTCACATAGGTATACTCATCCTGACCCTCTGGCAGCGGCACATTGACACTGATGCATGCATTGAGGTCGACACGCTTCTCGTTGTAGGCTATGATAACCTCTTCGGGCGAATAGAAACGCTGGCCTTCACCATGCACGGTCTCGGTAGCTGTGGTGACACGCGGTTTGGTCATGTAGTACAGACCGAGCACCATGTCCTGCGACGGAACGGTGATAGGAGCACCATTTGCAGGGTTGAGAATGTTATGCGTGGAGAGCATCAGAAGTTGTGCCTCAAGGATAGCTGCGTTGCCCATTGGCACGTGGACGGCCATCTGGTCACCATCGAAGTCGGCGTTGAAACCGGTACATACGAGGGGGTGCAGGCGAATGGCCTTACCTTCGACCAGCTTGGGTTGGAAAGCCTGGATACCCAAACGGTGCAACGTAGGAGCACGGTTGAGCAGAATGGGGTGACCTTTCAGTATGTTTTCAAGGATTTCCCACACGACGGGTTCCTTGCGGTCGACGATGCGCTTTGCACTCTTGACAGTCTTCACCAGTCCACGCTCGAGGAGCTTGCGTATGACATACGGCTTGAACAACTCGGCAGCCATGTCCTTAGGCAGACCGCACTCATGCATCTTCAGCTCGGGGCCGACAACAATAACCGAACGGCCGGAGTAGTCGACACGCTTACCAAGCAGGTTCTGACGGAAACGGCCCTGCTTGCCCTTGAGGGCATCGGACAGCGACTTGAGGGCACGGTTGCTCTCACTCTTCACGCTCGAAACCTTACGGCTGTTGTCAAACAGCGAATCGACAGCTTCCTGCAGCATACGTTTCTCGTTACGCATTATGACTTCAGGAGCCTTAATCTCGACGAGACGTTTCAGACGGTTGTTGCGGATGATAACGCGGCGGTAGAGCTCATTGATGTCGGAAGTGGCGAAACGGCCGCCATCCAGCGGAACAAGGGGACGCAGATCGGGCGGAATGACGGGGATGATATTCATAATCATCCACTCGGGACGGTTATCCATGCCACGAGCCTGCATGGCACGCTGCGATTCGCGGAACGATTCGATAACGTTCAAACGTTTAAGGGCATCCTGCTTGCGAGCCACAGCGGTCTCTTTCGAGGCCTTGGCACGGAGTTCATAGCTCAGCTTGTCAAGGTCGAGTTCGGCGAGCAGAGTGTAGAGAGCTTCTGCACCCATGCCGGCGATGAACTTGTTGGGGTCGCTGTCGGGCAACTGTGCGTTGTCCTCGGGCAGGGTGTCCTGAATGAGGTAGTATTCCTCCTCGGTGAGCAGGTCGAGTTTCTGCACGGGCATCTCGTTGAGCATAGCCTTGCCAGGCTGCAAAACAATGTATTTCTCGTAGTAGATAACCTGATCGAGTTTCTTGGAGGGTATGTTGAGCAAGGTGCCAATCTTGTTGGGCAACGAACGGAAGAACCAAATGTGTGCGATGGGAACCACAAGTTCGATGTGGCCCATACGCTCACGGCGGACCTTCTTCTCGGTCACCTCGACACCGCAACGGTCACAGACAATGCCTTTATAGCGGATACGTTTGTATTTGCCGCAATGACATTCCCAGTCGCGGGTAGGTCCAAATATGCGTTCGCAGAACAAACCGTCACGCTCGGGCTTATAAGTGCGATAGTTGATTGTTTCAGGCTTCGTCACCTCGCCATAGGAGCGACGCTTGATGGACTCGGGCGACGCAAGGCTGATGGTGATTGCGTTGAAATCGGTCTTTAACTGAGATTCTTGTTTAAAAGCCATTTTCTCTAAACTTATCTATTTGGAACCTATTTTAATCAAATGTAACCTCAAGGCCAAGGCCACGGAGCTCGTGAACCAAGACGTTGAACGACTCGGGAATGCCGGGCACGGGCATATTGTCGCCCTTGACGATGGCCTCATATGCCTTGGCACGTCCCATGACATCGTCGGACTTCACGGTAAGCACCTCCTGCAGCACATGCGAAGCACCGTAAGCCTCGAGAGCCCAGACCTCCATCTCACCGAAACGCTGGCCGCCAAAGTTGGCTTTACCGCCAAGAGGCTGCTGGGTGATGAGGGAGTACGGTCCAATGGAACGGGCGTGCATCTTGTCGTCAATCATGTGGTGCAGCTTGAGGTAATAGATGTAACCCACGGTGGCCGGCTGGTCGAAGCGCTCGCCAGTCTCGCCATCGTACAGGTAGGTGCGGCCATTCTCGGGAAGGCCGGCCTCACGCATGTATCCATTGATTTGCTCAAGTGTGGCACCGTCGAAGATGGGGGTCTTGAAACGCTTGTTAAGCTTCTTGCCAGCCCATCCAAGAACGGTCTCGTAAATCTGTCCGAGGTTCATTCGCGAAGGAACACCGAGGGGGTTGAGCACGATGTCGACAGGAGTACCGTCGGCGAGGAATGGCATATCCTCGGCACGGACAATCTTCGACACGATACCCTTGTTACCGTGGCGACCAGCCATCTTATCACCAATGCGCAGTTTGCGCTTCATGGCAATATAGACTTTGGCCATCTGCACAATGCCGCTGGGCAGGTCGTCGCCCACAGTGAGGGCGAACTTGTTGCGCGTGAAGCGGCCGGAGATTTCGCGGAACTTGATATTATAGTTGTTGAGCAACTCCTTAATTAGTGCGTTGGTTTCCTTGTCAGTGGTCCACTTGTTGGGACTGACCTCGGTATAGTCGAGGCTCTTAAGGGTCTTGGCAGTGAACTTAACCTTCTTGGGGATAAGCTCCTCGCGGTGATTGGTATAGACACCGTTGGAGACTTTGCCGTTAAGGATAACCAGCAGCTGCGAGATAAGCCTTTCTTTCAGCTCCTCGCATTCGAAACGATATTCTTCCTCAGGCTTGGCAAGCAATTCTTTCTCGCGGGCACGAGCCTTACGGTCACGGACAACACGTGCAAAGAGTTTCTTGTCGATGACAACACCGTGGAGCGAAGGCGGAACCTTGAGCGAGGCGTCTTTAACATCGCCGGCTTTGTCGCCGAAAATGGCGCGCAGCAGTTTCTCTTCGGGTGTGGGATCGGACTCTCCTTTAGGAGTAATCTTACCGATAAGTATATCACCCTCCTTGACCTCGGCACCGACGCGAATAATACCGTTCTCGTCGAGGTCTTTTGTGGCATCGTTACCAACGTTGGGAATATCGCGAGTCAATTCCTCATTGCCACGCTTGGTTTCGCGCACTTCAAGGGTAAACTCTTCAACATGTACGGATGTGTAAATATCTTCACGGACAACACGCTCGGAGATAACGACAGCATCCTCGAAGTTGTAACCCTTCCAAGGCATGAATGCAACCATCATGTTGCGGCCAAGGGCAAGCTCACCACCCTGGGTGGCATAACCCTCGCAGAGCACCTGTCCTTTTTTCACCTTGTCACCCTTCTTGACGATAGGACGCAGATTGATGGCAGTGGAATGGTTAGTGCGCTGATATTTGGTAAGGCGGTATTCTTTGACATCGTCGTCGAAGGAGACTAGACGCTCCTTCTCGGTGCGGTTGTGGCGGATGACAATTTTGGTGGAGTCGACATACTCGACCACACCATCGGCCTCTGCGTTGAGCAACACACGGCTATCATGGGCCACGGCCTCTTCAATACCAGTACCTACGATGGGAATCTCGGGATTGAGCAGAGGCACAGCCTGACGCATCATGTTCGATCCCATCAGGGCGCGGTTGGCATCGTCATGCTCGAGGAACGGGATGAGCGATGCTGCTATAGAGGCAATCTGGTTTGAAGCAATGTCGATAAGGTCGATTTCGTCGGGCGACACAATGGGGAAGTCGGCCTGACGACGGGCCTTGACACGCTGTACAGTAATGTGGCCTTCTTCGTCCTGCGGCGTGGTGGCCTGGGCCACAGTCTTATTCTCTTCGGCTTCGGCCGAGAGGTAGACGGGAGCCTCGTTCAGCATCACCTGACCATTCTCCACACGCTGGTAGGGGGTCTCGATGAAGCCAAGTTCGTTTATCTTGGCATAGACGCACAGCGACGAGATAAGACCGATATTGGGGCCTTCAGGGGTCTCGATGGTACAGAGGCGACCATAGTGTGTGTAATGGACATCACGGACTTCGAAACCTGCACGCTCGCGCGACAGACCGCCAGGGCCAAGAGCCGATATACGGCGCTTATGGGTAAGCTCGGCCAGCGGGTTGGTCTGGTCCATAAACTGGCTCAACTGGTTGGTGCCAAAGAACGAGTTAATGACCGACGAGAGGGTCTTGGCATTGATAAGCTCGGTGGGGGTGAACACCTCGTTGTCACGGACATTCATACGCTCGCGTATGGTGCGCGACATACGGGCAAGACCAACGCCGAACTGGTTGGAGAGCTGCTCTCCAACGGTGCGGATACGACGGTTCGACAAGTGGTCGATATCGTCCACTTCCGCCTTCTGGTTGATGAGCTCAACCAAATATTTGATAATAGAGGTTATGTCTTCCTTGGTGAGCACACGCACATTGTCGGGCACGTCAAGGTTAAGTTTCGTATTGATTCTGTAGCGACCCACATTGCCGAGGTCGTAACGTTTCTCCGAGAAGAACAGCTTTTCAATAATGCTGCGGGCGGTCTCCTCATCAGGCGGTTCGGCATTACGCAGCTGACGATAGATAAACTCGCAGGCTTCCTTGGCGTTGTTGGCTGTATCTTTCTTTAGAGTATTGTAAATGACAGAGTAGTCAATACCATCCTTGTCTTCTGTCTTGATGAGGATGGACTTGACATCAGTGTCAAGTATCTTTTCGATATGCTCCTCGGTCAATTCCACATCGCGCTCGATGATCACCTCTGTACGCTCGATGGAGATAACCTCGCCGGTATCTTCGTCGACGAAATCCTCACTCTTGGAACGCACCACACGGGCGGCAAGCTGCTTACCGAGAGCCTTCTTGAGGTTATTCTTGTTAACCTTCACTTCCTCGGCCAGTTCGAAAATGTCGAGGATATCTTTGTCCGACTCGAATCCGATGGCACGCAGCAGGGTGGTGATAGGGAGTTTCTTCTTACGGTCGATATAAGCATACATCACGTTGTTTATATCGGTGGTGAACTCCATCCACGATCCCTTGAAGGGGATGATACGCGCCGAGTAGAGCTGGGTACCGTTCGAATGGAACTGGGTGCCGAAGAAGACGCCGGGCGAACGGTGCAACTGCGATACCACCACACGTTCGGCACCATTGATGACGAACGTGCCCTTCGGAGTCATGTAAGGTATCATGCCGAGATACACATCCTGCTCAAGGGTTTGGAAATCCTCGTTCTCGGGGTCTTTGCAGCTCAGCTTCATCTTAGCCTTCAGTGGCACGCTGTAGGTCAAGCCACGTTCGATGCACTCCTCGATGCTGTAGCGGGGAGGGTCAATGAAGTAATCCAAGAATTCGAGCTCGAAATTATTTCGCGCATCAGTGATGGGGAAATTCTCTTTGAAGACTTTATACAGACCTTCCTCTAGACGGTTGTCGGGGTTGGTCTCAATTTGGAAGAAGTCTTTGAACGACTTAACCTGTATATCGAGAAAGTCCGGGTAATCAAATTTGCGTACCGACGCGAAATTTACTACTGTGGGTTCTTTTTTTGCCAAGGGACTAAAAATTAATCTTTTTCTATAACTTATCGCGGTTGAAGAAAGGGTACCCTTATTGGGTTAGGGAGGTGGTTGAAACTATGGATTTGTATTCCACAGCAACAAGGAATAGGCACTCCGGACACTGCCGGAGGCACTATTCCTCGTGGGGATTGAATAAGGATTAACCTTACTTAACCTCGACTTCGGCACCAGCCTCTTCGAGGGCTTTCTTCAGGCTCTCAGCCTCGTCTTTCGAAACACCTTCCTTAACGGTCTTGGGGGCGTTGTCGACGAGCTCTTTGGACTCCTTCAGGCCAAGGCTGGCCATGTCCTTAACAGCCTTCACGACGGCCAACTTCTTGGTCATATCGGGAACACCCTTCAGGATCACGTCGAAGGAGGTCTTCTCCTCAGCGGCGGCGGCGCCAGCGGCGGCGGGGCCAGCGGCGACTGCGACAGCGGCAGCGGCGGGCTCGATACCGTATTTCTCCTTCAGGAGGTCAGCGAGTTCTTTTACTTCTTTAACGGTTAAGTTAACCAGTTCTTCTGCTAAGGCTTCAATGTTTGCCATGATATTCTA
>JAFXUY010000115.1 GCA_017524785.1 Bacteroidales bacterium
GCTCGGCGTTCTCCATGAGGTGCTCCTCCTTGATGACCTGCAGTGCAGCGATACTGACCTTGGCGGCGATGGGGTTGCCACCGAAGGTGGAGCCGTGCTCACCGGGCTTGATGTTGAGCATGATATCATCGTCGGCCAGAACGGCGCTGACGGGCATCACGCCGCCACCGAGGGCCTTGCCGAGGATAAGCAGGTCGGGACGCACGCCTTCGTGGTCGCAGGCCAACATCTTGCCGGTACGGGCGATACCGCACTGTACCTCGTCGGCCATAAACAGGACGTTGTATTTCTTGCAGATGTCGTAGCACTTCTTGAGGTAACCCTCGTCAGGCACATAGACACCGGCCTCGCCTTGGATGGGCTCCACGAGGAAGCCGGCCACCTTCTTGCCGTGTTCGGCCAGGCATTTCTCCAGCGCATCGGGATCGTTGTAAGGAATGCGCAGGAAGCCGGGGGTCATGGGACCGTAGTTGGCGTAGCTCTCGGGGTCGTTGCTCATGGTGATGATGGTGATGGTGCGGCCGTGGAAGTTACCCTCGCAGCAGACAATCATCACTTCGTCGTTGGGGATGCCTTTCTTAACCACACCCCAGCGGCGAGCCAGTTTCAGGGCTGTCTCGTCGGCTTCGGCACCGGTGTTCATGGGCAGTACCTTGTCATAGCCAAAATACTCGGTGACATATTTCTCCCACTCGCCTAGGCAGTTGTTGTAGAAAGCGCGGCTCGAGAGGGTCAGCTCATGGGCCTGGTCGCACATGGCCTTGACAATCTTCGGGTGGCAGTGACCTTGGTTCACAGCGCTGTAGGCCGACAGGAAGTCATAGTACTTCTTACCCTCGCAGTCCCACACGAAAGCGCCCTCGCCTTTGGCGAGAACGACGGGCAGCGGATGATAGTTATGGGCGCCGTACTTGGCTTCCATCTCCATGAATTGTTCTGATTTTGTCATAGTTGTATCGTTTTAATGTATTAATATTTGTTAACCTAAACAGGGTGCAAATATACGCATATTTTTTCATTCCGCGGAAATAATCTTTCAACCACCTGTTGACAGGCCCATTTCTTCAGTATTTCTTCGGTGTTTCTTCGGTATTTCTTCGGTGAATTACCGAAGAAATACCGAAGAAACACCGAAGAAATACCGAAGAACAGAGCTCCCCATCAGGGAGGAAAAACTATCGCAGGCCATATACTATTTGTTGCCTACACACGTTATATAGGTGTGGAAAAGGACAACAGCATACTCGAGGTCAATGACCTCTCGGTGGCTTTTGGCGACCGAACGGTGGTCGACAATGTTAGCTACACACTGCATCGCGGCCGCACACTTGGCATAGTCGGCGAGAGCGGCAGCGGCAAGAGCGTGAGCAGCATGGCGCTGATGGGCCTGCTGCCGAAAAAGGCGACTGTCAGCGGAACAGCAATGCTCAACGGGACAAACCTGCTGAGCCTCACCGAGGACGAGTTCCGCGCCATCCGCGGCCGCCGCATCGGCATGATTTTCCAGGAGCCCATGACCTCTCTCAACCCCGTGCAAAAATGCGGGGCGCAGGTGGTCGAGATGCTGCGTCAGCACGAAGATGTGAGCGACAAAGAAGCTCGCGAGCGCATAATAGAACTGTTCCGCGAGGTGCTTCTACCCCGCCCCGAGAAGATTTTCGACAGCTATCCTCATGAGCTCAGCGGCGGACAAAAGCAGCGTGTGATGATAGCCATGGCCTTGATAAACCACCCCGACATCATAATCGCCGACGAACCAACCACTGCCCTCGACGTAACGGTGCAGAAGACAATACTCGAACTGCTCAAGTCGCTACAAGAGAAATACGGCATGAGCATATTATTCATCACCCACGACCTAGGTGTGATAGCGCAGATAGCCGATGATATACTGGTGATGTACCGCGGCAAGGTGGTAGAACAAGGACCAGCCGACGCAATACTCCACAACCCGCAAGAACCCTATACCAAAGGTCTGCTGGCCTGCCGCCCACCCCTCGACAGCCGCCCCGAGCGTTTGCCTACGGTGGAAGACTATCTTTCAAATGAGGAATTAGGAATGTGGAATGAGGAATTGACAGACATACCTTCACCTATAAAAACTCATTCAACATTAATCGAGGTCCGCGACCTCGATGTCACCTACACACTGAAGAAAAGTATATTTGGCAAGCCCTTGCAGACGCTGAAGGGTGTCGACGGCATCAGCTTCGACATCATGGAAGGCGAGACGCTGGGCCTCGTGGGCGAAAGCGGCTGTGGCAAGACCACCCTCGGCCGCGCACTGCTGCGCTTGATAGACCACAGCTCCGGCAGCATCAGCTACCGCGGCCGCTCGCTCGACAAGCTGAGTGACGGCGAGATGCGCACCCTGCGGCCCAAGCTACAAATAATCTTCCAAGACCCCTACTCCTCGCTCAACCCAAGGATAACCATCGGCGACGCCATAGCCGAACCATTGGCAGTACACTCTAGTTTATCTAGATATTCTAGAAATTCTAGATTATCCAGAAGAGATACCGTTATTGAGCTTATGGAGCAGGTGGGCCTGCAGCCCGACTGGTACAACCGCTACCCGCACGAACTCAGCGGCGGCCAGCGCCAGCGCGTTTGTATAGCGCGCGCACTGATACTGCAACCCGAACTGGTGGTATGCGACGAGAGCGTGTCGGCCCTCGATGTCAGCGTGCAGGCGCAGGTGCTCAACCTTCTCAACGACCTCAAGCGGCGCTACCACTACACCTACCTCTTCATCACCCACGATCTGTCGGTCGTAAAGTTCCTCTCCGACCGCATCATGGTGATGCAGCAGGGCCGCATAGTCGAGAGCGGCACTCCCGACGAACTCTTCGCCAATCCACATACGGAATACACGCGGACACTCATCTCCGCAATCCCGCGACTGTGAACGAAACCTAGAAAACCATTGTCCGCTCAGCCGCCAAGCCTGACCTTCGCTCCTGCCTGCAAGGAGCCCTAGGGGTGCGACATTTGCCGCTGTTCGGATAATAAAAGAGCCCCTGTCCGACAGAGGCTCATTAACTAGAAATTGTGCTTTTACAGTTCGCTGTAGTGGTTTTCTCTAATCGACAAGGACAATCCTTTTAGATCTTGCGGATTATATGTCCACGTGGTTTCTTTCTCATATACACCTTGGAATGTAATCTGGCAATTGATGCTCACAGTGTTGTTTTCATCGTTTACAGGATTGTCGGTATACTGAGAGGAAGACCAATGGATATAGTTCGGCTTGACTGGACGGACTGTCTGTGCGTCCACCTGTTCTGTGAAGTAATTTCTCTGTGTCTCGTCGGCCAGCATATCAGCGGTGTAGGCGTAGGTGCTGTCTTCGATGATTCGCCATGTGGCATCGCCGCCGACACGCTCGATGACGATATGGAATGTCGGCATGTTCATTGTGCATCCTGCCGGCTTCTCGGTGGAGGCGGCATCGATTATCAGACGACGTCCGTTAGCCCCGTAGCTGGTTGTAAACCGCTTCACGTTAGTAGTAAGGCTGCCCAATGGGACGGTTTGCCCGTCGAGGGTGAATGTGGCATTAGTGATTGTCGGTGAAACCGGAACATCCGGCGTGCCGGGATTGTTTGGTGAATCTGTTGTGCCATCGTCCTTGTTGCAGGCAGAGAAAGTCAGGGCTGCCGTGAAAAGCAGCATAAAGATTGTTTTGGTTCTTGTTTTCATTTTGATTGATTTGTGAGTTAAAAAGATGATGTACCAAGGATATGCACATAAAAAGAGCGTGGGTACTTTTTGGTCTCCATTGGTCATTCTGAGGTCTTCGACTACCTATACCACCAAATTTCAACGTACAAAGCCCACGCCCAAAGGCGGGAGCACCGTTGCTAATCTCTGGTGGTATTTGAAAAGTGTCGAAGTTTTCAGAATGACCAGATAAGCTCGTTTCGCTTCTTTCCTATTCTATGATGTGCATTTTAATCTATGCGCAGTGCTTCATTGGCAGTGGGTTTGGTTACACTATAGTTTATTAATCACTTCCCATACTCAGCCGGTTCTTCAGCGGCAGTGGGGAGAGGAGTATCGTCTTCTGTATCGTATGGGGCCAGGTAGCAGACGGCATCCTCGGTAGATGTGATGTCGCAGAGGCCTGCATCATGGAACATGCCCTCAAAGCCCAAATCTTCATCGATGTCGGGCCAATGGATGCCGCCATAGGAGAGCTCGAAAGCCTGCCGCTGGGTGGCGGTGGCATTGTGTAGGCGGGTCCATTGGGCAAACTCATAGCTTGCCCGCAGACCGTCGGTGGTCTCGGCATAGACGGCGTGATCGTCCACCCAAACGCGTGCTATGTATTTCCTATCCATTGTTTTTGTTTCCGAAGAATTCCTGCCACCGCTCCGCAATCACATCCACGTTCTCTTCCACCAGCGAGCGTATGAGCGTTATCTCATGTTGCTTGAAGCCATGATTGTACACCATCTCCAGCGGCTGTACGTTGAACTTGGCCTCACAGCCTCCACGGACAACATGAATGTGAACCGGTTCATGGTCTCCTGAGTAGAACATGAACCGGATTGAGTATCTTGAAGAGTGTTGGCATGGATATCAATTCACCGGGTAGGCAATCTCGCGCTCGATGACCTGATAGGGCACGTTGTTGCGGTAGATGGTCTGGCGCACCCAATTGTCGTCCTCATCGTACTCGTAGACATACGAGTGCTTCCAGTTGAGGTGCTCGTCGTAGTTGAACGAGCTGACCTCGATAAGGTTGTCGTGGTCATCGTAGTAGTAGGTGGTAAGGGCCGAGAGGAACTCGTCGGCATCGTAGAAACGCCACTCTATGCGGTTGCCACGCTGGTCATACTTGTACAGGTAGTGCTGCATCAGTTCACCGTCGCGGTTGTAGAACTCCAAATCGGTGCAATTGCCACGGTTGTCGTATTTGTATTTGCGCAACTCGGTCATCTCGCCGTCGCTGTCGAAACTCTGCTCCTCGACCTTGAGGCCATTGCTGAACTTCGAACTCTCCTTCTTGGTCATCTGGTTGCCGAGGAACACCGTACGCTCGATGCGGTTGCCGTCCTTGTCGTTGAGGTAGGCGGTACGGCCGGTGAGCATCTTCTCGCGGTTGTATTCGTTCCAGCCGAGGCTGTAGCCATTGACATCGAAGTAGTAGCTGTACCACGTATAGTCGTCGGCCTTGGTACGGAACTTATCGGCAAAGTTGCCACGCTTGTCGAAGGTAATGCTGTCGATGCAGATAAGTTTACGGCCTCCGTCGGCACCGCCACGAAGGTTGTAGGTATATTCAATGACATAGATTGCGTTGCCATGGATACCCATTTCCATGCGCGAACTCTTGCGGGGCTTGGGGCCTGCAAATGCCGTAACAGCCACTAAAAGAGCAATTACAAGTGCAATATTCTTCTTCATCTTATACTATATTTTGCGATGCAAAGATACAACTATTTTGTGACACAAACGCAAATAATCTAAAAATATTGTATTTATTCATTGTTTTTCTTCCCCTTGCGTATGAAAAACAGCACACCGAGAGCCACGGTGATGACGGCCGCTATTGTATAGCCCAGGGTGTGCGGCAGCACACTGCCGAGACCCTCTTTCTGCGCCACAAGAAGAAAGCTGATGGTCACCATGCTCATGAAGAGTGCCGGAACCAGCGTAATCCAGTACCACGCCTTGCCCGGCAGATGGCGGCTAAGGAACACCGTGACGGCCCACAGCGTAACCATTGCCAGCACCTGGTTGGCCCACGAGAAGTAGCGCCAGATATAGTCGAAGCCTGCGGGGTTGGCCAGCGAGAACACCAGCAGGGCGGCGGCCAGCACAAACACTGGCAGGGCCACTAGCAGACGCTTCAACACAGGTTTCTGGTCAACATGCATGAAGTCGGCCACTATGAGGCGTGCCGAACGCAGGGCCGTGTCGCCGCTGGTAACGGCAGCACT
This sequence comes from Bacteroidales bacterium, assembly GCA_017524785.1. Lineage (GTDB taxonomy): Bacteria > Bacteroidota > Bacteroidia > Bacteroidales > P3 > Colimorpha. Next base: position 5,949 of record JAFXUY010000115.1, read on the forward strand.
GACAACGCCGAGGATGGTGATGAAAGCAACAATCGACGGGAACCACTGGTTGGCAATGACACCCACCATGGCCGCGCCACTCTTGCCGAAGCAGAGTTCCGGATGGTCGTGGAAGAAATAGGCAGCCGCAGCGGCCCAGATGAGAGCCACCACACCTTCGGCTATCATGGCGCCATAGAAGATGGGGCGTGCCTGCTTCTCGTTCACCATGCAACGAGCCATAAGTGGACTCTGTGTGGCATGGAAACCACTGATGGCACCACAGGCGATGCTGATGAACATCATCGGGAAGATGGGGTTGGTGTCGGCTTTAGGGTGGCTGTTTTCAAGGCCTTCCCACACTTCGCGCAACGGCACTTGATAGACCACAAAAGCCACCACCAGCGACACAGCCATAGCCAGCAGCAGGATACCGAATATAGGATAAATCTTGCCGATGACCTTGTCTATGGGAAGCATCGTGGCAAGCAGATAGTACACAAAGATGATGGCGACCCAGAAATACTGTATCATGTTGTGATCCAGATGGCGCAGCCCTTCGGGAACAAAGATATCCTGCGTGAGCAAGGTAGCGGGGGTGTTCACAAACACGGCTCCCACCAGAATCATCAGCACCACGGTGAAGCCGCGCATAAACTGCTTCATGCCGTTGCCCAGATAGTTACCATGAATCTCCGGCAGCGAAGCGCCGTCCTGCCTCAGGCTGATGAAACCAGCGATAAAGTCGTGCACAGCACCGGCGAAGATGCAACCGAAAACAATCCACAGGAACGAGGCTGTGCCAAACTGGGCACCCATAACGGCACCGATGATCGGGCCAACGCCAGCAATGTTGAGGAACTGGATGAGGAATATGCGCCATGGTTTCATGGGCACATAGTCCACGCCGTCGGGGTGCGCCACAGCAGGCGTAGTGCGCTGCGGGTCGACACCAATGATACGTTCGATAACTTTAGAATAAAGCCAGTAGCCCAGCACCAGCAGGATTACAGAAATAATGAATGTTATCATTGTACAATAGTTTTAATCTTACAGTTCCACCTCGTCGCGGAAGGCGGGGATGGTGATGTGTTTCCAGCCGTCGGCAGCGAGGGTGTCGGCAAAGTGGCGCTGGGTCTCTTCCTCGCCGTGAACGATGAACAGGCCTTTGACCTTCTTTTTGTCGAGGCAACCAATGTAGCGCATCATTTCCTTGTAGTCGCCGTGACCCGAGAAGGAGTCGATGCGGCGCAGCTCGGCACGCACCTTGTGGCGTTGGCCGAAGATGCTGACCTCCTCGTCGCCACGCATAATCTTGGCGCCAAGGGTCGACGGCTCGCAATAGCCCACACAGAGGATTGTGGTGGCGGGATTCTCGATATGGTTAGCCAGATGGTGCTTCACGCGGCCAGCCTCCATCATGCCACTGGCGGCTATGATGACGCAGGGCTTGTGGCGCACGTTGAGCTGCTTGCTTTCCATGACGCTCTGGATGTAGTGCAGACGGTCGAAGCCGAAGGGGTCGGGGTCGGTCTTGCAGTATTCGGCAATGTCGTCGTTGAAGCTCTCGCTGTGCAGACGCATTATGTTGGTGGCGCTCACCGAGAGGGGGCTGTCGACGAAGACGTCGATGTCGGGCAGCAACTTGGCATGCTCCAGACGGTCGAGGGCATAGATAATCTCCTGTGCACGGCCGATGGCAAAGCTGGGAATGATGAGTTTGCCTTTCTTCTTGGTGCAGGTGTCGAGCACCGCCATGAGCAGTTCCTGCTCGGCGTTCTGCAGGCTCTCGTGCAGGCGGTCGCCGTAGGTGCTTTCCATGATGAGGTAGTCGACCTGCGGGAAGGGCTCGGGGTCTTTCAGTATCTGCTTGCCATAGCGGCCTATGTCGCCCGTGAAGCCCAGGCGCAACTTGCGGCGTCCGTCCTTGATTTCAAGGTACACCAGCGCCGAGCCGAGGATATGTCCGGCGTCGAAGAATTCCACCGTCACCTCGCCTTCGATATTGAACTTCTTGTGGTATGGCACACTGATGAAGCAGCCCATACAGGCCTGTGCGTCCTGCTCGTCGTATATAGGTTCCACGGGGTCGAGACCCTGTGCTTTGCGCTTCTTGTTGAAGGTCTGCGTGTCCTGTTCCTGTATGCGGCCTGCATCGGCAAGCATGATGGCACATAGGTCGCGCGTGGCAGGAGTGCAAAGCACCGTGCCACGGAAGCCGTTCTTATAGATATATGGTATCAGACCGCTATGGTCGATATGCGCATGGCTGAGGATGAGGTAGTCTATCTCGGAAGGCGTGAAACCCAGGTCGCGGTTCATGGCGTCGGTCTCGAGGCCTTTACCTTGGTACATGCCGCAGTCGAGCAGTATTTTCAGTCCGCTCTTGGTTGTTATCAGGTGTTTGCTGCCAGTAACTTCGCGGGTGGCTCCCAGAAATTGTAGTTTCATTATATCGGGTTTTAAGTTTTATACTGTTAGTTTCAAGTGGGCGGTAGGCATTCAGTCGACAATCACTTTGCAGGCCGCGGAGCCGTCGACGCTCACCAGGTATACCCCTGCCGTCGTGCAGCGGAAGCGCACCGTGTCGCGCTGTGCACAGCCACTGTAAAGCTGACGTCCGTCGACCGAGAAAACACGCAGCTGCCGACCTTGCACGCCGGTCACAACAATGTCAGAGACTTCGGCCACAGCCGACCACGTCATGCCGTGGTCGACAACCTGTATGCCCAACGCCTCGAACAAGGCCGTATATGTCATGTTGCCCGCTACGGTTACGGTGCGCGGGTTGTCGGCATTGCCGTCGTCCCACCGCAGGAAGCGGTTGCCCTCCATGGGCAGGGCGCCAATCTCGGCCACCGTGCCGGCAGGCAGCAGGCCGTTGCCTATGCCCACGCCGCCGCCATCGGTTGCGACGGTGAGCCTGAAGATGGTGGGCATGACGGTGTCTGTGCGGTAGACGGTATCCACCTCGGTCAGGGTGACGACCGTGGTGTCGTGCACCAGCACGGTGTCGACATGCACCACGACGACCATAACGGTGTCATGCACTGGCACTGTGTCGTGAACCTGGACAACGAGCGAGTCGTAGCGCAGGGCGAAGAACATTGCCGCCAGTGAACAATCCTCGTGGAGGGTAAGCACACGAGGGTTCAGCGTGTCGCCGTCGCTCCAGCAGGCGAAGAAGAAGCCCGCCGCAGGCGAAGCCGTGAGCAGCACATTGGTGCCATAGGGGAAGGTGCCGCTGCCGCTCACGCTGCCGCGCGAGGAGTAGTTGGCTGTCACCATGAGCGTAACATTGCAGGCGTCGTCGTCGATGTCGCTGAACTGGTTCCACGGGGCCACGGCGTTCCAAGCCGCCGCGTGGCCGCAAGGCACGTTCAAGGTAGCTGCAGTGATAGCAGTGTTGGAGAAGACATTGGCAAGGCAAACGGGGGGCACGGTGCCGGCAACGGTGACTTCGGCCAGCGCGGTGCAGTAGGCCAGCGAATAGCCATAGAGCGAGTCGAGCGAGGCAGGCAGGCTTATCGCCGTCAGACCCGAGCAGCCACGAAACGCCGAGGCACGCACAGAGGCAACGCCTTCGGGCACAACGACAGAAGCAAGACCTGTGCACTCATAGAAAGCATGGTTGCCGATAGCCTTAACGGCATAGGTCACACCGCCATAGCTGACGCTGTCGGGTATCGCCAGCGTGCCGGTGGGCTTGTTATAGCCATCCCAACCAGTGACCGGCTGTATGGTATTGTTCGGGAAAGTCACTTCCACCCCACCCTGTACAATCTTGTAGTATAGCGTCTGTCCGCTTGGCGTCACGGCCTGGAAGTCGGCCGCACGCAGCAACGGAGCAGCCACGAGCAAAGGCAAGAGGGCTATGAGTCTCATCAATCTACGCATAACGCACTATATAACGCGCACACGAAAACATTATTGCACCGAGTGTCAAAAAAAGCTTCAAGGCACACTATACCAACAACATACATACAAATCCATATCTAACAGCCTAATTCTTAGGTTGTTCTTATGCTGTTCTTATGTTGTTCTTTAGTTTTAAACATAAGAACAACTAAAGAACAACATAAGAACAATATGAAAACATACGGCGTTGGCACCCGGCAAGTGGGGCGGCAAACGACGGCGTGAAAATAATTTTGGCCATGTCGCACGATTTTAGTATCTTTGCATTTTCGCATTCGGCTTACGAGTGCGTATATAGTATTGTATAACAGAATATAAAACATAGAAACCTACTACAACAAGATGGACAAAAAGTCGATTATCGGATTGGTATTGATATTTGCGATATTCGTGGGCTACATGTTCTGGGTGGCTCCCTCGAAGGAAGAGATGGCCGAACGTCAGCGTGTGTACGACAGCACCATGCAGGCCCGCCTGGAGGAGCAGCGCATCGAGGACAGCATCCTCGCCGAGCACGCCCGCCTCGACAGCCTTGCTGCCGCCGGCGACACCGTGCTGCCCGGCATGCCGCGCAAGGTGCAGGACATGGGTGCCTTCAACGCCGCCGCACAGGGCGACGAGCGCAGCTTCACCATGAGCAACCACCTGATGACCGTGGAGTTCAACACCCTCGGCGCCCGCGTGGACCGCGTGGTGCTGGCCGACTACCTGACCTACGACAGCAACGAGCTGGTGCTCATCACCCCTTCGAAGGACAACATGAACCTCGTCTTCTCGACCACCGACAACCGCGTGGTGAACACCAAAGACCTTGTGTTTGTGCCCTACTTCGGCGACACCGACAAGCCCGTCTATGAAAAGCTCATCGACAACGAATACTTCCTCGACTTAGAGGAGGTCGCACGCGTGCGCTTCCGTGCTGAAATCGACGACAGCGTCAACCATGGCTACCTCGAGTTTGCCTACACCATGCACGGCGACAGCTACGAGGTGGACTTCGACATCAACTTCGTGGGCCTCAACCAGCTGGTGCGCGAGACCCCCTACATGGACTTCCAGTGGCATAACCGCATGCTGCGCCAGGAGAAGGTGAACAGCGGCAGCCGCGGCAAGAGCAACCGCAACAGCGACCGCGAACGCTACTACAGCAACATCTACTACAAGACCCCCACCGAGAAGAACCCCGACAACCTGTCGATGGGCCGCGACGACTCGAAGCAGGTGAAGGTGCAGCTCGACTGGGTAGCCTTCAAGGAGCAGTATTTCGCCGCCATCATCAATGCCGACGAGAAGGCCCCCTTCGAGAACGCCGATATAGAAGTGCGCACCAACAAACACGACACAGCGAAAAACTACCTCAGCGACATGTCGGCCGTCATCGGTCTTACCTACGACAAGGACAACCCCCAGATGCACCTGGGCTACTACTATGGTCCCACCAAGCTGCGCGACCTGCGCGCCATGCACCGCGGCTACGACCGCATGCTGCCCCTCGGCTGGACCATCATCTCGAAGAGCATCAGCCGCTACCTCATAGTGCCGGCCTTCAACTTCCTCGAGAAGTTCAACTGGAACTACGGTATCATCATCATCGTCTTCACCCTGCTCATCCGCCTGGTGCTGCTGCCTCTGGTCTACAAGAGCTACCAAGGCGGTGCCATCATGCGAGTGCTGAAGCCCGAGATGGATGCCCTCAACAAGAAATACCCCAAGCAGGAACAAGCCATGCAGAAGCAGCAGGAGATGATGGCCATCCAGAAGCGGGCGGGCTACAGTCCCATGGCGGGCTGCTTGCCTGTGCTCATCCAGATGCCCTTCCTGACGGCCATGTTCATGTTCTTCCCCATTGCCATCGAGCTGCGCCAGAAACCCTTCCTGTGGTGCCAGGACCTGTCGAACTACGACTCCATCCTCGACTTCGGCTTCAACATACCGCTCTACGGCGACCACATCTCGCTCTTCTGCCTGCTGATGTTCGGCATGCAGTTCTTCTACACCTGGTACACCATGCGCCAGCAGGCCGGCACGCAGAGCATGCCCGGCATGAAGTTCATGATGTATTTCATGCCCTTCATGATGCTCTTCATCTTCAACAGCCAGAGCGCCGGTTTGAACCTCTACTACCTCATCTCGCTCACCTTCACCATGTGCACCATGATGCTCATCCGCCAGTTTACCAGCGAGAAGAAAGTGCGCGCCCGCATGGCCGCCTACGACAAGAAGCACGCCGGCGACAAGGGCAAGAAGAAAAAGAAGAGCAGCTTCCAGCAGCGCCTCGAAGAGCTGCAGAAGCAAGCCGAGCAGATGCAGAAACAGCAAAACAAACGATAATTACAATATAACTAAAAACAAAACATCATGGTAGTTGCACTTGTTACCATTTTCATCGTCGGATACTTCTTCATCGCGATGGAGCATCCGTTCAAGATCAACAAGACCGCCACGGCACTGGCCCTCGGCACCTTCCTGTGGACCGTGTTCGTGTTCTGCGGCGCCATAGCGCAGCCCGGCATGGACAGCGACACATGGCACAACTTCATCAGCACCCATCTGGTGGAGAACCTCGGCGAGACCGCCGAAATAGTGTTCTTCCTGCTCGGCGCCATGACCATCGTCACCCTGATCGAGGACTATCAGGGCTTCCGCGTCATCACCGACAAGATCACCACCACCAACAAGAAGAAGCTCCTGTGGATCCTCAGCATCCTCACCTTCTTCCTCTCGGCTCTGCTCGACAACATGACCACCGCCATCGTCATGGTGGCCCTGCTGCGCAAGCTCATCGCCGACAAGAAAGAGCGCTGGCTCTATGCCGGCATGGTGATTCTCGCCGCCAACGCCGGCGGTGCATGGAGCCCCATCGGCGACGTCACCACCATCATGCTGTGGATTGGCGGACAGGTGACCACCGTCAACATCATTGTCAAGACCATCATTGCCTCGCTGGTGTGCATGGTAGTGCCCGTGCTCATCATCGGCGCCACACTGAAAGGCGACATTGAGCGTCCGGCCGACAGCAACAGTGGTGTCGAAGTGCCCACACACCTGCGCCGTCTGATACTCATCATGGGTATCTGCGGCCTCATCTTCGTGCCCATCTTCAAGACCATCACCCACCTGCCCCCCTACCTCGGCATGCTCTTCTCGCTGGCAGTGCTGTGGATCACCACCGAGATAATAAGCCGCAAATATGAGAAGGAAGGCCACAAGCTGCCCACAGCCGTGAGCACCTTGGAGCATATCGACACTCCCACCATCCTCTTCTTCCTCGGCATCCTGATGGCCGTCAGCTGCCTCAAGGTCAGCGGCATCCTCGCAGGCCTTGCCGGCGGACTGAACAACGCCTTCGGCACCGAAGCCCCCGGCTTCTTCTTCATCGACCTCATCATCGGCGTCCTCTCGTCGGTAGTCGACAATGTGCCGCTGGTGGCTGCCGCCATGGGCATGTACGACATCACTGGCGACGCCGTCATCTTCGCCCAGAACCATCCCTTCTGGGAGTTCCTGGCCTACTGCGCCGGTACCGGCGGATCGCTTCTCATCATCGGCAGCGCCGCTGGCGTGGCTGTCATGGGCATGGAGAAAATCGACTTCATCTGGTATCTCAAGAAAATCACGCTCCTCGCACTGGCAGGCTACATCGCCGGCGCACTGGTGTTCATCGCCATGGACATGACGCTCTTCGAGAACATCCCCTGGCTGGCTGACCTGAAATGAAAAACATCTGGCTTGAATTCAAGCAGCGCCCCACGTGGCGCAAGATTTGCGACATCCTGCTGGTGCTCTTTGCACTGGCAGGTGCCGCTATTATAGGTGCCTGGGGACTCTACCAGCTGGGTGTCACCAACAACCGCGGTGCGGTGGACAAGAACTACCGCTACCTGATGTCGGTGTCGGAAATCAAGAACCTCAAAGACGCCAAGCTCACGCAGGAACAGATCGACGAGCTGTGGGCACTGCAGTATGCGCGCCTCGCAGCCCTGGCACGTTTCTACCCAGAGAACGCACGCCTGATGCTTCGCGCCGCACAATGCAGCGACGACCCCGTGGTGGTCGACCGCATGATTGCCGCTGCACAGCTCTATATGGAGGAGAACGACAGCATCGACCATCTTGCCGACCGCCTGGCGGCCATCCTCGCCACCTCGCCGCAGCAGCAGCGCGGCAACATCATCCCCTGGATGAGCGAACCCGCATGGCCAGCCCTCAAGGAGGCCATACTGCGCGACAGCGCCCTCATCAACGAGGCCGGACGCCTCACCGGCGTCGAGCCACGCCTCATCGTGGGCTGCCTCATAGGCGAGCAGATACGACTCTTCAACTCCAAGCGCGAGATGTTCAAAAAGTATCTCGGCCCCGTAAAGGTGCTAAGCGTGCAGAGCCAGTTCAGCTATGGCGTCAACGGCATCAAGGACTTCACCGCCGAAGCCGTCGAGCAACACCTGACGGACCCCACGTCGGAGTTCTATATGGGCAAAGCCTACGAGCACCTGCTCGACTTCGAGACCGACGACCACGCCACCGAGCGCTACAACCGCCTCGTCGACTACCGCAACCACCTCTACAGCTATATCTACACCGGATGCATCCTGCACCAGACCATGCTGCAGTGGCGCCGTGCCGGCTACGACATCAGCGACCGTCCCGACCTGCTGTTCACACTCTTCAACGTAGGTTTCGGCCAGTCGGTGCCCAAGCCCAACCCCGTGCCTGGCGGTAGCCACATCAAAGTCGGCGAACGCGACTACACCTTCGGTGCCATTGGTTTTGATTTCTACTACAGCGGCGAGCTGGCCGAGGCGTTCCCCTTCCGCCGCGAGCGCTTCGTGTCGTCGGACAAGCCTCTCTCGGCCGAGGACATCGCCCGCATACAAGACAATATGAGCGACTGCAAGCGCCCCGAGTACGGTTCGGAATACCGAACTAACGACAGCACTGCCAAGGCGCCAGACTCGGTGCCCGACCCCTTCGGCATCGACCACAGTTCTGTCGCACCAGCCGAACATACAGCAATGTAAGTCATAATTATCGTTAAAACTCACTCGTTTAATAATAAATGACAACATTTCACGTTTTTACATCATAACCCAAAAATAATAGGATTATGAAAACATTCAAAAAAATCAAAATGGCACTGCTCGGCATGCTGTGCCTGGGTTTGGCTTTTGCCTGTACACCCGAAGACCCCGGTCCGGACAACAACGGCGGTGGCGACAACAACAACGGTTACAACACCCTCCTTGTGGGAACATGGCAGCTCGACGGTCTGACTCACAATGGGGAGGACCTCTCACAGATGCTGCCCAACATCAAACTTAGCTTCTACAGCGACGGAACAGGCATGATGAACGACAACGGAGAGACTGAGAACAACGGCTTCTCCTGGAGCATCTCCGGCAACACCATCACCGTCACTCCGCGCCACGGTCAGTACACATTCACCATAGAAAGCCTCACTGCCACCGAATGCAGCTTCAAGGGCACCTACTTGGAAATGGCCGACATAGAACTCCAAGGTGACATACATATGCACATGACCAAAATAAATGGGCCAGAACCCGGCCCCGGCCCCAACCCCGGCGGCGACTTCCCTGTCGGCACCATCTGGCAGTATGAACTCAGCATGACTGAAACCGACGAGGGCGTAACCTATGACATCAATATCAGCATGAGACTGCACTTCAACGAAGGTGGCCAGGGTATTCTCACCATGTATCAAGAGGCTGTGGTAGGCGACAGTCCCATCTACAGCGACTCCGAAGACATGCCCTTCACCTACACCTACAACTCCTCCGCCAACGCCGGCACCATCACAGCTTCGTTTGTCGACGATGAAACCGGCGAGACCGAGACCGAGACACTCACCTTCACCTACGACGCTTCTGCCAATACTATCACCCTCATCAACCCCGACCCCGAGCCGGACGATCCCATTGGCAGCAACATGGTGTTTACCCGTGTGAACAAATAAGGAGACAATGATACCGTAAAACAGAGAGGGCCGCCCCGACGGGGCGGCCCTCTGTCATTATCACACACTTCTACCACTCAACCGAGAAACGGCACTTGCGGTGTCCCTGCATATGCTCCACGGTGCAGCGCCGGTGCATGCCTGCTGCGGCATCGTGCATCGCTTCCATACGGGCATAACAGGCCTTGCTGCCGCCTTTACCGCCACTGACGGTGTATTTGAGATGTCCATTGCCATCTGCAACGGACTTCTTCTCTGTGAAACCAAGCGCGCTGGCCAAACTGTCAAGGTGACTGTACTCGGCATGGAACTCCGGGATGGAGATATTGCTGACTGCACTGTCCAGTGTGGCCATAGCCGCGTCCAACTCGAGTTCGGCGGCCTCCAACGACTCATCAGCCTCAACGAAACACGTGTCGACGACTTCTTCCCAGTCAGCCATCAGGTCGTCCATCGTCAGCGAGAGCGACAGCATCTGCTGGATGGTGGTCTCGGCAAAAACTTCTTTCGTGCCGCGAGCCTTGTCGTAGAGGTAAAGCGTAGCCTCGCGGTCGGCGGTGTCTATACCGAAGCGGCATGTCACCATACTGTCGGTGACGGCAATGTCGGCAACAGCAATGGTAATGCTGTCGACAGTGAGCGCAAGGGCGTTGTCTGCAGTACGGGTGAGCACCACAGGCTGCTCGGGCTCGTCGAGGCTGAACTCGCCGCCACGACCGCTGAAGTCGTGCCGGCAACGGTGTTGCGACACATAGCGCATGGCGTAGCAGTGTTTACCGCCGTCACGACGATAGAGCACATACTGCGTGTCGGCCTTGGTGACCACCAGGGCAGCGTCGGAGTGATAATCCTTGGCCGTTGCAGCCACTTCCTCGGCGGTGGTGGGATAAACCAGCAGGTCGTTCACCTGACGCCTGATTTCGCGGCAGCCCGTCGCCAGCATCGCCGCCGCTGCAATAATCACTATAACTTTTGTTTTCATATCACATCGTCTAATGTTAGTTCGTCAATGCTGATGCCTAGCTGCCGCATCTTCTGCTTGATGACCGGCAAATCCTCTTCGAGGAACTCGCGGCGCTGCAACGCCAATATCTTCTCCTTGGCATCGAGACCTACAAAGTAGCCCACGCCGCGTCGGTTGTAGATAATCTCTTCCTGCTGCAGGTAGTCGAACGAGCGCATCACCGTGTTGGGGTTCACACCCATCGATGCAGCCACGTCGCGCACAGAGGGCATACGGTCGTCGGGGGCCGGCGTTCCAGCCACTATCTGATCCATCAGCCGCTCCGCAATCTGCAGGTATATCGGTTTTTGTTTTCTGAAGTCCATAGTCTCTCCCTTCTTAAAGTTCTTTGATATTCACCGAGCCGTTGACGGCATCGACATCCACCTTGCAGCGACCGTCGCCGATGATGGTCTTCTTATCTTCTTTCCTTACAGGCAACTCGCAGTTGAGCTCGGTATTCACAGCGTCCATGTCGACAGTCAAGCCTGCCGTGACAGGCACAAGCAGGAGAACCTTGGTGTTCACGCCGTCAACCTCTATCTCGTCGGGCAAGGTGGTGTACTGTGCCTCGACAGTCACATTCACCGCATCTATACTCAGTTCGCGGCTCACCACACTGTCTATCCTTACCACGCCGCCGACCATGTCTATCTCTATGCCGGCGAGCGTCTGCCCATGCGGCACTTCTACTATGAGACGTTTGTTCAGCCGCTTCAACTGTCCATGACGGTAGCTGCCGCTCTGGCAGAAGCGTATGTCGAGTGTGCCGTCGTCCGACAGGCGGTAGCGCATACGGAGGCTGTCGCTGAGTACGGTGTCGCACTCTTCGTAGACACGCAGGCCGTCACGGTCGGCATGGCGGATGGTCACCGTGCCGTTGTACCAGTCCACATCTATCTTGCCGACCGGTTGCTCAACTGTAACGTCGCCCACGCTGTAGCGCTCGGGGTGGTCGTACTCAATCTTAAGCTTTGTATTTTCGCCGCAGGCGGCCAGCAGCATGGTGGCCATAACGGCTATAATTGCTATACGTTTCATAACTCTTATCTTTTAATTCTTAACTCTTAACTTTCAATACGCCATGCGGTTCAGGCGGCGCCAGCTGAGCCAGCCGAAGAGGAGCGCCAGCAAGGTGTTGAAGCCTATGGCCATGCCGAATATCCAGTTGCTGACGGCTTCCATGCTCATCCGCTCGGGCAGATTAAGGAACCAATCCATGAAGTCGCTGTTGCCGAAGACGGCAATCATCACGGGCATCAGCACGATGCTGAGCACAAACTCGATGAGGTACATCCAGAGCAGGGTCTGCAGCACCTTGTGGCGCTTGAAGATGGTGCTGGTGAACATGAATACCAGCACCGAGCTGATATAGCTTATCCAGCAGGCCACAACCCACAGAGTGCCGTAGTACATGAATATTTCGGCACCTTCTTGGCTCGCGGCGATGTCGCCGAAGAACGACATGTTCATCGTGAAAGGGAATCCCATCTCGCCCTGCCACAGCCAGTCGTGCCACGAGCCGAAGGGCAGCGCGGTGAGGAACACATCGAGCGCCATGCCGCCGATGTAGACGGCCAGCGGGCAGATGATGAGCGAGAAGAGCAACGCGCTGCAGAACTTCTCCAGCTTCGAGGCCGGCAGCATGGCGTAGTAGATGCCCTCGTTGCGGAGGTTCCACGTGCGGTACATGCGCGACGGGGCCATGATGGCCGCCAGCATGGCCAGGCACTCTATTATTACAAGCCTTACGTCGGGCGGCATGGCGACAAACTCACCTTGCCCCAAGACAAGCAGCAACAGCCACGCCGCGAAAGGCAGGGCGGCCAGGATTAACATTGTGGTGCCGAACATCGGCCACATATTGCGGAAGTCTTTGTTGACGACCTTGCAGAAACGATTCCAGTCAAATGTATTGTTCATAATGGTTTAAGGTTTAAAGTTTAAGGTTTAAGTGTCAGTAACCCATTCTTTTTATTCTTCTCCAGCTGTAATAGACGAGCAGGGTGATGAGCAACACCTGCAGGCCGAGGCCGATGTTGTTCACCCAGCCATAGATGGAGCCAGTAGCAACATTCATTACACGGTCGGCAAGGTCAATCTCTATGCCCAAGTCAGCGACAAGCCACGCAGTAACGAGAACCGAGACGACACTCACCACGAAGCCGATGCCGAAGAGGCAGAGCATCGTCAGCGCGGTCTTGCTCTTGCGGAACAGCGTGTTGCCAAAGACGAAGGCCATGGCGAAGAGGATGTAGCCGAAGATGGCAACCATATAGGCACGCACACTGTATATCGCCGGCAGTCCCTCGTAAGGGTTGATACCAAAGTGGCCC
>JAFXUY010000116.1 GCA_017524785.1 Bacteroidales bacterium
ACGTTGCTGACAGGCTGGCAGGCGTCGGTGGTGAAGTTGACAGGTGCGCACCACGGACCCTCGATGTTGTGGTTGCTGCCACACATCGGGCGCACAACGGCGCTGTAGGCACGCTGCGGCACAAGGCCGCTGACAGTGGCGCTGGTGGTCTGAACGGTGACAACGACAGAGTCGACAGTGCTGTACACCTTCACCTCCCAGGCGCTCTCGTTGCCGTTGGTGGTCCAAGTGAGGTCGACACTGTTGTAGCTGGTGCCGGCGACAGTGAGGTCGGTAACTTCCATGCAGGGCAGCGAGTCGGTCACAAAGTAGCCTTCAGTCCACGAGCTCATCTCGCTATCCTCGCACTCCTGACGCACTTGGAAGAAGTAGGTGGTGGCGGGGGTGAGGCCGGTGATGCTGAAGGTGCCGGTGGTGGAAGTCATGGTGTTGCCGAGGGCGGCAAGGCTGGTGCCATACTGCATCTCGTAGCTCACACCGCTGCCAACAGCATTGATGGTAGCCTCCTCGTAGGTGATGCCAGACACACTGACAGCGGGAGCAGGGCAGCCACCGCAGCTGATGAGGCGAAGGTCACACATAGTGCTGGAGACATCACCACCGCTGGCAGTGTTGATGTTGTAAGGATCATTGTCGTTGTAATCGTAGACAACCTTGTTGCCCGTGCCCTCATGGGCAGCGAAGGAGGCCGAGCAGGAGTAGCTGCCATGACCACGGTTGACGGCGAAGAGCACACTGCTGTGACCGTCCCATGTGAAGGCAGTGTCAAGGCTGACAATCTGCCAATCGTCGGTGGTGAAGTTGAAGTTGCCGTTGCTTATAACATGATGGAACACATGTGTGGCATCGGGATGGATAAAGTCGGTCAGGGAAGTCTCGCTGACGTTGGCCATGTAGACATCCATGTTGGTGAAGTAGCTGCCATAGTCGGCTGCCGAATTCGACGGCAGGAAACTGAAGGCTGTGATGTCGCCACCGACAGAGGCCATCTGAGCCGAGTCGATGAGCATCTGGACATAGCTATAGTTGTAGCAGCTGTAGCCAATGGGGCTGTAGCTGGTGGTAGTGGCATTCATAGTGCTGTCCCAGCTTGTGACGATACCGGGATTGTCGCACATTCCGGTAACGAACCTGACGCGATACCAACGGCTCGTGTCGGTCACATTACAGAAAGCACGCAGATAGATGTCATAGCTGGTGAGGCTGGTGAGGCCGGTGAGGGTCGCCGAGTTGGTGGTGGTGTTGACGGTAGTACCCGTACCGAGGCTGAAGCCTACAGGGCCATACTCAAGTTCGTAGCTGTCGGAGCTACCGGTCCATGTAATCTGCATGGTGCTACCAGTAACGTTGGCGAGGGTAATGTCGCTGATGGGGCAGACATTGAGTGCCAGCGAGACATTGTCGATGGCTGCCGGTGGGTTAGTGCCGCCGCTGCCGTCGTTGGCCCACATGAAGAGCAGATGGTAGGTGCCGGCCGGGACATTGAGTTCCTCTTCGTGGGTCTGCCACGAGGTCATCTGGTTCAACTTGGCACCGCCGTCGATCGAAATCCAGCCTGCGGGTGCAACTCCACTACTGTTGAAGGTGTAGGTGGATGTAGTGCCGTCGGGCAGATAGCCTGCCGTGGGCATCTGCGATGCAGGAACGAGCCATGCACGGATATAGTCATAGTTGCTTTCGCCGTTGGCCTTCCAGTCGTAGCTGAGAGCATACTGACCGCCGGTCAGTATCACGTCGCGGTAGGCGTAGGTGATGCTGATGCCGGAGACAGTATAGCTGTTGGTGGCACCATTGTCGTTGCTGATGTAGAGGGCTCTCGGAGAACCATTGCTCTCGGCGTTGCCAACATACCACGTGTTGTTCTGCGAGCCGTTCACAACTTCCCAGCCTGCATTGGCCAGGGTAGTGTCGGTGAAGTCGCAGTAGAAGGGCACCGTGGCGGGATCGGCATTCAGCGTGCCGAAGGTGTAGACATCGCTCCATTCGCTGGTGTCGCCGGCGCCGCAGATGCCGCGCACATAGATGTCGTACTGGGTGCCCAGCGTGAGACCGCTGATGCTGTAGGGAGTGCTGCTCCAGGTGCCGGTGGTACCGGTGCCGCGGGTGAAGCCGGCGGGGCCGTACTCATACTCGTAGTCCGAAGCCTGGCATATGCTCCAAGCAAACTCGGCGGTGGTGGTGGTCAGACCCGTGGCATGCACGTCGACGGGCCACACGCACGAAGGCATGTATCCTACCTCGAGGTCGTCGATGTAGTGGTAGCTGTAGTCGTAGCTGTTGTTATTGTAGAAGTTCTTGAACGCGATATAGCGGCCGGTGCCGGTATAGGTGCTCAGGAAGCGCAGCACGTTGTTCTCGTTGGCAGAGAAGACGAGGGTGTCGATGCCCACAAACGAGGCCTCGAAGCCCACGGTGACGCTGTCAACAGCACCGATGATGAGTCTGTAGTTGGAGGGGCTGCTGGTGTAGTGGTGGAAGCTGATGTAGAGGCTGTCGACCGTTGCGGGCATCTCGGGCAGCACGGTGAGTGCGGTGCCATAGAGATAGAGGCAGTACTGGCCGGAGCTGGTGTAACCGGTGCTCGAGGTATAGTACACGGCGGGGGTATAGGAGGCGCCAGCATAGGTGCCGGTGCTGAGCATGGTGTAGTTCCAGCAGTTGGGCAGCGGCGAGCGGGTGGTACCCGGGTCGGTGCAGTTGTCGAAGTTCTCGGTGTAGGGCAGTGTGGGTATGTCGCACGGCGTGGTGAAGCGGACACGGTTCGAGTTCATCGAGGTGTCGCTCGTGCCGGCGCAGACGGTATACACATACACGTCGTAGTCGCTGCTGTGGTTCAGACCCGTCAGCGCGATGCTGTTGGTCGTGGCATTGACGGTGGTACCGTTGCCGGGCACGAAGTTGCGGGGGCCGTATTCGACAATGTAGCCCGTAGCGGCATTGCCGCCGGCAGTCCAGGTGATGGTGGCACCCGTGGTAGTCACGTTCGAGACGGTCACGTCGGTCACAGGGCTACAAGTGGGTATCGGCTCTATCACCAGATTGTCGATAAAGTTATAGTTGTCGGCAAAGGCATCCCAGAAGGTGATGTGACCGGTGGTGCCAGCGGGCAGCATGTCGAACGGGAAGGTGATGGTCACCGTGGCCGACGAGGTGTCAATGTCCGAACGAATCAGAGTGTCGAGGGCCATGATAGTCTGTATGGGAGCCGTCGGGTCGCTCATCAAGCCGATGATGAGGCGCACATTGTCGCCACCCTGCACAAGGGTGAAGCGAGCCTGCAGGGTGTTCAGCGGGGCATTCATCTCGGGCATAATCAGATAGCCGCCGCTGTAGATGAGGCAAAGTTTGTTGTTCTCGTCGCCAGTGAGGCTGATGACGTAGGGTATCGGGTAGTTGGTGCCGATGTTGGTAGAACCGACGGTCCAGCAGTTGCGGCTGTACACGCCATAGTCAGAATTTTGGAAGTCCTCGGTATAAGGCACTGCGACGGGGGCACACTCGGTGGAGGCGTTGGCGAAGCCAGCCATGTCGTTGTCGCCGCAGACGGCCACCACTTTGAATTCGTAGTCAAGACCGGGATTCAGGCCGGTGGCGGTGTAGTTGGTGGTGCTGACAGTGCTCAGCAGGGTGTAGGCGGAGTCGCCAACCTGACGCTGGTAGACCATCCACGAGGTCTCCGAAGCACCGGGGGCCCAATTGAGTTCGATGGCATCCGTGCCAGTAGCGTTGGCCACCACGATAGGTGCAGCGCAGGTGCTGGCGGTGAGGCAGGTGCTACCCTTGAAGTACATGTTCAACCTATTGCTGGAGGCGGTGCCGCCGCTGGGAGGATTGGTAACGCTGTAGGAAGATCCATCCTCATAGATGTAGCGCGAGATGCCGCTGGTGCCGCTGGTGACCATACCAGCGTTGCCGCTGCTCCAGCTGCCGGTTATGTCGCGGAAGGTGACAAGAATGTTGCCGCCCGTGTAGTTGAACGGCGTGGTGAGCGTGATGTTGTTCCATCCGGCAGCAATGTTGCCAGTGGTGCTGCCGCTCCACACCAGGTCGCTGGCCGCGATGGGTATGAAGGCCGACGAGACGTTGGTGGCCGACGTGTTGGTCATGTAAATCTCGATGTTGCGGGCCACGGGGACGGCGCTCATCTGGATGCCGATTTGCTCAATCTGGCCGCCAGCCACTGCGGTGAAGTCGCTGGCAAGGTAGATTTGCTGCGTCAGGGTGTAGTTGTAGGTCGAATAGGTGGGGAAGTAGCTGCTGGTCGAGGTGCCGTTACCGATGGTGTCGTTGACAAGACTGGTGCTGTCGGCCACAAGGCAGCCGAAGTCGGTGGTACGGAAGTTGGCCGTGGCTGCCACGCTGGTACCTTCGACGCAGGTGGCTATGATGCGGAAGTTATACTCGGTGGCGGGGGTGAGACCCGTCATCGGGAAGTAGTTGGTGGTGGTGGTGGCGCCGGTCCAGGTGGTGTCGCTGGCAAGCTTATACTCCACGGTGAGGTCGGTCCAGTCGCTCGTGCTCTGTGTCCATGTGGCCATGGCGCTGACAGGGCCGGGGGTGACGTTCAGGCCGGTGACGGGATAGCAGCTGATCAGCGTGGTGAACGTATCACCCATAACACGCGAGTAGCCGTCGGCACACGTGGCTCTGATCCAGACGTGATAGTTGGTATTGGCGGCAAGGCCTGTGATGGTGTAACTGTTGTCGCCGGTAACAACGGTGCTGTCGGTGGCATTGGCGAAATCGTTGCCGGTGCCCCAGAACACGGTCATCTCGTTATAGTCGCTGTTGGCGCCCCAGCTGACGGTTGCATCGTGGACGCCGACATTGGACACCGATATACTGGGACTTACACACGCGGGCAGCAGTCCGAGGGAGACATCGTCGAGCATCAAGTAGATGTATGTCGAGGTGCCGGGATGCTGCACGGCACGGAAGGCCACATAGGAGCCGGTGCCGGTGTAGCTGTTCAAGGGTACTTCGAACTCCTCATAGGTGGTGCCATTAGGGTGTACGCGGCTTACGGCCGTAAAGGTGGAGGCATCGGCCGGATTGGTCATCACACCCACCTCGAAGTCGCAGTTGTAACTGGTGCTGTACTGGCGAGCCCAGAAGTTGACCTGCAAGGTGTTGACATCCAAATCGGGGGCGACGGGAGGCATGATGGCATAGCAGTAGCCGCCCGAATTGGAGGCATAGAAGTAGAGGCCATGGCTGTTGTTATGACCGTAGGAAGTGGTGGCAAAGACGTAGGGGCGGTCGGCCGTGCTGCCCATCCTGTACCAGCAAGTGGGGAAGGCGGTGGAACCGGTGCCATAGCTCTCGAAGTCCTCGGTGAAGGGAAGCGAGCTGGAGGTGATGTAGCTGCAGGCTGTGCGGACAGTGATCATACGGCTGAGAGAATAGCCGCCGTCGGGACAGAGCGCCATTACATAGATGTCATAGGGGGTGTTGGCGAGCAGGCCGCCAATGCTTGCGGCGGTGTCCGTAAGATTTATGACGTTTTCAACGGCAGTGTCGGGGTTGAAGCCGGATAGGCCATAGATAAGCACCCACTCGCTGTTGATGTCGTCGGAAATAGAAAGATAGATGCTGTCGGGGGTAACGTTGGTAGCCGTCAGACCTGCAGGACGCGGGCAGGCGGGAGCGTCAACGCAAGAGACGTTGATCTGGAAACCATCCTTGACCACGCTGGCGTCGCTATAGAAGGTGACGGTGATGGCGCTGCTGCTGAAGGGTCCAAAGGTGAGGGTAGCATCGCTGCCACTGATACTGTCGTTCCACAGCATTTCGCCAGTGGTTCCGATGCCATCATAAATGGTCAGATAGTCCCACGAACCCTCGGTGTGCGACGTGCCGCTCACGGTCACCCACTTGGTGGGGTCGTTGGGAGTGATAATCAAAGTAGCGTTGCAGCTGGTGCTGTACTGGCCCGTGGGGCCGCCGTTGTCGTAGATGATGGCGTTGCAGGTGCTGATGGAATCAGTGCCGCTGGTGGCCATGTTCATAATGAGCACACCGATGTTGAAGTTCACCGGCATCCAGCTGCTGTAGCCGTCGGTGCCGCAATCGGCGCGCACATAAGCGGTGTACATGCCGTCGTCAAGGCCGGTCCATGAGTAGGAGGTGGTGCTGGCATAGTCGATGTTGACAGACACCGTGTCAGGGTTGAAGCTGCCGACGCCCCAGACTATCTCCCAGGACGAGTTGTTGGCGTCAGTCCATGTGAGGTCCACATCCGAACCGGTGACCGTGGCGGTCAAGCCGGTGGGAGCGATACAAGCCGGGCAGGGGGTGGTCATCGTGTAGATGGTACCCACCGAGGGCTCGTTGACAGTGTACATCAACGCTCCGCCACCATCATAAATCCAGATGGTGACCTCGTCGTCGTAGTCGCCTGAAGTCCACACGAAGCTGACGGGGCTGTCGCTGCTGACGGTGACGGTGATTGAGTCGTAGGCTCCGACCTGCATACCGCCGTCGTCGGCACCGGCGGCATCGAATGTCGCCACCGTGGTGCCGCCTTGGACGATGGCCAGGCTGCCGTCGTTCCAACCGTCGCCGTAGCCATCCTCGCCGACAATCTTGATGGTACAAGAGTCGCCTTGCGCCTGTACCGTCGCCGGCAATGCCATGGCCACTATCGCGACCAATGGCATCAGAAACTTGTAAAATCGTTTCATAGTGTTGTGATTTTGGTTAATAATAAGTGAATTTAACATTTTGTTTTCCTTACAATATGCCCCCTCCCCGGCCGTTTCGTGCGGCCGAAGTACGGGTGTGCCAAGTTGTGCTGTATAGCCTATTTGCATAATATACAACTATTTGCGCAGACAATAGCCTGGCTCTTATAAAGTACAAATATACTTTTTTTCATATATGATAAAAAGTTCTCCTCAATGTTGCCATTGTAAAAGCGTTTCATAGAGTTGTTGTTTTGGTTAGTATTATAAATTTGTTATCTCCTAAATACACACAAACCCCTACAGGCTGTTTTTTTTTCAGCCATATAGGGGGTTGCGCTTCTACATGTTGTATAGTTTATCTGCATAATACACAACTATTTGCAGCAAATTTATATTCCATGTTTTACAAGTGCAAATATATAAATATTTTTTCCAATTTGCAAATTTTTTTTTGGGGAACTAAATAAATGTTGACACCATCGGGGTGTTTCTTCGTGAAAAAGAGTCTTGCCAGTAGTAACGAATCCTCTGCGCCGGAACATCGCCAGAGACTGACCAGAGCTGCCGAAAAGTGGTCCTCATTTTCAATTGTTTACCGGTTGTTCTTCGATTGTTCTTCGATAGTCAATCGAAGAACAATCGAAGAACAATCGAAGAACAACCGAAGAACAGAGCACCCCAATAGAGAGCATTCATGGTTTTGAAAAGCCTGACATACCGCCCCAAACAGCCATCACCCTCGTCTCCATTCTGCATCCACACATTACGCTATAAAAAACAAGCGGGGTCGCACTCGGTGCGACCCCGCCATGTTTGTTGTCTATAAGCTGATGCTTACTCGGCGACAGCCTCGGCGGCGCCTTCAGCGGCAGCATTGACGATCTCCTCGACGGCGTTCTCGACGGCGACAGTGTCAGCCTCGGTGGCCTCTTCGACGACCTGCATGGTCTCTTCCTCAACGGGCTCCTCAGTGGCGGCGTTGTTGTTGCAAGCCACAAAGCTGAACATACCGGCAATAGCCAAAGCGAATAAAACTTTCTTCATTTTCTTGATTTTTAAATTGTTAATAATAATTTTCGTTTTTTTCGGGCTGCAAAAGTACAACAATGTTGACTATGTGTTAAAAAATAAAATCACAATATTTCTTAATTCTGCCATATCGTGCTGATTCTCAACGATAGCACCGAGCATTAAAAAAGGCTGGAAAAGGTGGTAATTACCATTTTCCAGCCTGTTTTCAAGTGTTAAGAAACCCTAAATCGGGGGTTCGATGTTTTTTGTTGTTACGGTAGCGGCACCAAACCATTGAAGCCCATGAAGGCCATGGCCAAGATGCCGGCAGTGACCAGCGCTATGGGCACACCCTTCATACCCTTGGGGGTACCGGTGAGTTCGAGTTGTTCGCGGATACCTGCGAAGAGCACAAGCGCCAGGGCGAAGCCAACGGCGATGGAAGCGCTGTAGACCACGCTCTCGAGGAAGTTCATGTTCTTCTGGATGACCAGAATGGCCACACCGAGCACGGCGCAGTTGGTAGTAATCAGCGGCAGGAAGACGCCAAGGGCCTGATAGAGCGAGGGGGCAATCTTCTTGAGCACAATTTCGACCATCTGCACCAATCCGGCAATGACGAGGATGTAGGCTATGGTCTGCAGGTACTCAAGGCCCAGGGGCTTCAGGATATAAGTCATGATGAGCCATGTGACCATGGTGGCAAGCAGCATTACGAAAAGCACGGCTCCGCTCATACCGACCGACGACTTGACATCCTTGCTGACGCCCAGGAAGGGGCAGATGCCAAGGAACTGCGCCAGGACGACGTTGTTCACAAATATGGCCCCGATGATAAGGGCAGGAATTGTTATCGACATAGTACTTATCACTTTATAATTCGGACTGCAAAATTACACACTTTTTCCGATATGGCAAAAATTTTTTCATTGCCATATCGGAAAACTCACTGCAACAGCACCCTAGGCACAGTGATGCACTATTAGTTGTATGCGTGGATGCCCCCGAGGAAGAAGTTGACTCCGAAATATGTAACCACCACACTGATGAACGCCAGCAGACAGTAGAGGTGAAAGCCTTTGGCACCCTTAAGCACACCCCGATGCAGAGGAATGGCATAGACAATGAGGGTGATGAGCGCCCATACCTCCTTGGGGTCCCACGACCAATAGTTGCCCCACGAGATGTTGGCCCACACGGCACCGATGATGATGCCAACGGCCAGCAACGTCACTGCCGGGTAGAGAAGCATGAGGTTCAGCCGACGATATTCCTCGCCGTTTGAGATAAGGCCCGCTACGCCACCCATCATTACAAAGAAGAAGAGGGCGTAAGAACACATGATGACAGCCACATGGAGTGTCAGCAGTGGCGAGTTGAGCACAGGCATGAGGTTGGTGACGGGCGGATTGCTGCCGCTCATCATGGCTACCAGGAGACAGAATCCCATGGTCATCATGCCAGCCGCGAGAGTCGATGGGTAGCGACGGCATAGCAGCAATGCCACAATGCCTATCACAATGGCCATAAGGTTCATGCTGTCGAACCCTCCGGCCATTGGGGCATGGCCACCGACAATCCAGCGCAGGACGAATGTAAGCAACAGGAAAGCCGTCAGCAGCGACACCCAAGTCGCCGCTGCCAATGAAGCCCAGCGCGGCAGTTTGCGTCCCCTGCCGGTGAGGAAAAGGGTTGCAGCAAAGAAAAGCAGACCCATGGTGATGCTCAACATTGCAAGCCAGCGCCCTGTGGTAAGCACATTGTAGAGGCGCTCGGCACCAACACGGAAAGCAGAAGGCAGCACCTCGGCGGCCTGCCGCTCCTGGAAAGCACGTGTCTTTGCAAAGACACGCTCCAGTTCTTCGAAGTCGCCTTTCACAACCAGTTCCTGGCAGTAGCCTTGATGTTTGCGGACAAAGAGGTAGGTGTCGTCGTCGACACCATAAGGCAGCATGCCGTTCTGCGCATACCAGCCTATTGTCCCGGCACTGTCGACCAAGGGGAATATTTTGAGGCCCTTGCCGGAGAGCAGCGACTGGATGAGGCTGTATTTCTCGTTGGCGGCTCGCAGGTTCTTGTCGGCCGACGGGCCTAGTTGCTCGCTGTCCAGAAACCGCAGGTCACGGAACGATGCCCTGCGCCCTTCGACACCGGCGCGGCGACACACCTCGTCGCCTTTGAGCTTTATAAGTGGTTCGTTGGCCCATTCGTCGAAATAGTAGAGATACCCTGCCAGCACCTGCTCGGCAGTAAGACCCTCGTAGGTGGCCTTCCCGGTAAGCTTGGTGGTGAAATCCTTGGCATAGGTCTGTAGCGGACACACGCGCCCTTTGTATAGCACGTACATGCGCCCCATATCTTCGGCGGTAGCCTTGGGCAGTGTGCGCGGGGCGGCGTTTGCTGAATTGAAAAACAGCAACAGGAGCAGTGGGACGGCTCCACGAAGCAGGCGACGGAATGGACCGTTCTTGACGATGAGGAGGCCTAAAAGTCCAACAATCAGCAACACATAGCCAAGGTATGTCACGCCGATGCCCCATGGGTCGTGGGCTACGCTGAGAGTGGACGAACCGTCGTCGCCATAGTCCTCCTGATAGAACCGGTAGCCGCGGTGACGCAGGATATTGTTCATCGAGATGATGTGGCTTTCGCCGTCGACAACAACATTGCTCACGAAGTCCATAGGGGTGTGCGTGCCTGGATATGTCTGCACCTCGAAACTCGTCAGTTCCACTTCAAATGGCAGGGAAAAGGTACGGTCGTCGGCAACAGCTACGGTTGCAGTGCGTACTCCGGGGTTAAGGAGCATGCTCCCATGCTGGCCTGTCCATGTGGTCAAAGCTCCACCCAGCAGGATGAGTGGCACTGCGGCATGGACGAGCAGTGCCGGAGGACGCTGCCACATCTTGCCTTGCACTATTGAAACTATGGCACCAACGGCAACCAATGCCATCAGCACCGCAAACCACCACGAGCCGTAGAAGTGTTCACCTACCCATTCGGCCCCATTGTATTTTTCAAAAATGGTGCCGGCGGCAAGCACAGCAGCCACCAGCACCATAAGCATAACACGAATTGTTTTCATCTATTGTTTAAATGGCATCAATGAATTTCACCACGGCATCGCGGTCGGCTTTGCTGAGCTGGCGGAATTTCTCTACCGTCCAACGCGCATCGCTGACGCCTCCTTGGTCGCTGCAGCCATGCCACATGATGGCCTCGATGACAGTGCGGGCGCGACAGTCGTGAAGGCGGTCGCTATGGCCGGAGCATATCTGTGCCAGTCCGCGGCCCCAAAGGGGCGTGGTACGGCACCAGCCAGTGCGGATGTCGTTCTTCATGTAGAGGCGATGCTGCACCATGTCGGAGTAGGGCCAGATGGTCTGGTTGGGATAGCGCGGCAGGCGGCTGTCGCCATCGACAAAGAAGTTGTTGGGGTCGCTGAAGCGGTCGTCGCCAGTGGTCCAACTGGGGCGGTGGCATGTGGCACAGCCAAGTTCACGGAAGAGCTTGCGGCCACGTTGCACAACGGAATCGTCTAGGTTGCGGGCGGCAGGCACAGCAAGGCCACGATGCCACACCATGAAGTTGACGTAATCCTGATCGCTCATCTCCACAGGCAGAGTGTCGCAGGTGAGGTAGTTGTAGATGTCGGTCTCGGGGTTGCCGGTCTTGTTCCATTCAGGGAAGTAGTCGTAGAAAGCTGCCTGCACCTCGGGGTCTTGCGAGGCCGTGGTGGCATAGATCGACGGCGTGAGGCTGAGGTAGTGCTTGCGACGGTCGCTGCGGGTGACATTGGTGATGTTCCAGATGGCGTTGGCACCAGCGGCATCTTGCAGAGGACCACGGCTGAGGGCATAAGTGAAGCGCTTGGGATGGTTGGTGTTGCCATAGAGCGAGGCCCAGTCGCTACCGGCCCAGATGGCGGGGTTGAGGTCGGCACCGGCATCGGCTTCGCGCTGATACTGTGCCTTGAGCGAGTCGTCGGGGATGGCATCGAGCAGGCCGGTGCCATAGATGCCTATGGTGCTCTCCAAACGGAAGCCCAACTGAGCGTAGGGTGTGGCAAGGGGGGCGTAGAAAGCATCTTCGGGGATGGTGACTTCGGGATAGATTAGCTCATAGGTCTCGCCATCGGGGAAGCGGTTGCCCCACTCGTCGGTGTAGCCAAGCCATGCAATGTTGATCTTATCCTCGTCAATCGAGGGCTTGAAAGGTGCCACAGCCTTGGTCTGCGGCATGCCGGCCACCGAGGCTTCATATGCGTTGGTGGCTGTGTTGTAGACCACCAGCAGGTAGCCGTTGCCCCAGTCGTCGGCGCGGTAGCGGTTCATGCGACGACCATGGCCATAACCGGGATGGCAGCTCTCGCAGCTGGAGCGCACATAGAGAGGACCAAGACCGTTGAAGGGCGGGTTGTTCTGGGTAACGGTGTGCTCGAAGAACATCTCTCCATACTTGAAGGCGTTGACCATGCCTGCGCGTTCTACGGCAGGTGTAGGATCTTCATAGGCAGAAGCACTCTGGTTGAAGGTTGTACCGAGTTCGCCACCGGCGAGTGTCTCAACGCGCACCCAGTCGGCTGGCGAAGGCGGTGTGGGCTGCGGCTCGGGGTCGGGCTGACAGGCAACAGCGAGACCAGCTGCCAGGAGCGCAACGGATAGTACTGTCAAATGTTGTTTCATAGCTATTGCAGTGTTTTATTTATTAAATGGAACGGAGCAGTTCATTGACCTCGGAGAAGACTTCGTCGACAGCCTGACAAGCTTCCATGGCGACACCGTTGGCGGGGTCGGAGATGTGGTTGACGAATGGGGCAGGCATGGCATCAATCTTGGCGAGAGCGTTGTCGATGGCTGCAATGACACGGGCGTCAAGGTCGGCATCGCTTTCTTTCACAAAGGCATGGAGCGACTTGCTCTCGTTGCGCTGACCCTCGACACCACCCATATAGGCGTTCTGGATGCTTACGATGTTGTCGTGGAAGTCGACTATAGATTTCTGACTGTAGGGTGACTCGATATAGGTCTCGTCCTCGCCACTGTAGGCCGAGCCTATTTTGCTGGTGCCCACCTCATCGGCAATGGTCTTGCACCCATCAACGATGGCCATGAGGGCCGCTACGCGGCTGTAATAGGTGCTGCCAGCCTGGCCGGCCTTCTTCATGTTTTCGCCATAGCTGAGGTCGCCGCCAGCCACGGTGCTGTTGAGTTCAAGTTCTTCGACCTTGGCGATATGGCTTTCGGGAGCTGCGTCGCCAATCCAGCTGACCTCGAGTTGGTAGCAACGGTTGCGCAGGTCACCGGCCACAGCGGCGGCATATATCCACTCGTTGGCACTGATGGCAGCAGCGGCTTTGGGCTGGCCGTTGGCAAACAGAATGTACTCGATGCCATGGAAACCAAGCAGGGCATTGCCAAGGTTGTCGCCAGCAACCACGTCGCCGTCGTCGCCAGCAAGGCGGTTGAGCATGTCGGGACTGTTCATCAAGGTGTTGAAGTTGGTGACATCAAGGGGCCACGAATCAATGTGCGGGTCAATACCGAAGTCGCCTGCAGCACCGAAGAGGAAAGCTTCGCTCTTCTCCCATTCAGAACGGGCTTCGAGGAAAATGGCGCAAGCCTCTGCAATGCCGGCATCGGTGGGGTTGGCCTTGAGGGCTGCCAACTTATCGGCAAGCAACTCGGCTTTTGCAGCCAAAGCGCTGTAGGTGGGGGTTACGGTGTGGTCGACAAACTGGGCCGCAATTGCCTCGGCCTTTGCATCGGCTTCATTGCCCGAAGGGACTTCGGGTTCGTCGGGATGGCAAGAGACTGCCGTGAGAGCCATAGCAGCAAAGGCTATGGCAACAATGGTTTTGGTAAATAGTTTAGACATAATAGTGGTTTTTGTTATTAATATTTCACATTATTTGAAAAAACCTGCCCACGTGATACCCAGAGCCACGAAGGGTTCGTTGTTGTACTGGGCGGCAAAAAGTCGCACTCCTCCTTCAAGCTTGACGGCAATCTCGGGCATGGGGTAATAGTTGATGCCACAAGACACAACCTGACGCTCGGCCTCTTCGACATCAATCTGTTCGGCACTGGGAACAAAACTGTCGTAGTGGTCGTAGCGCCCGAACAAGAAGAGTCGGTGCTTGGTGTGGCTGGCGGCCAGCAGGTCGACACCCGCCTCAATGCCAGCATCCCAGGCATGTTCGCCAACAGTACTGTGTGGGTATGGCGACGACGAGCTGTGCGCCTGGCTTTTGTTCTGTGCCGATATAAGTGCCGCATCGCCAAGCGTGCCATAGTCGGCATTGCCACGCACGGTGAGCCATTTGTTGCGATAGGCAAAGTCGAAAGCGGCTATAGCCACCGTTCCCTTTACGCCATACCACTTTGAGGTCTCACTGTAGACATCTGTACGGATATCATTATTGAAAGAGTTGCCAATATAGCCACTGACGCTCATGCGAAGACCTTTGACACCAGTCCAATCTATGCGTGCGGCACCGGCAGGATGGTTGGCCACGCGGAACTCGTAGGGCGAAGCCGAGGCATTGTGAACCCATCCATAGGAGGTCATCATACGGCTGTTGAGCGCCGGCAGTAACTGCAGTTCGTAGCGCCACGCTCCAACACGGCCCCAAAGCGATAGGCCTGTCTCGTGCCATGTGCACGGCATTATGGTGTTTTCGCCCTCGGGACGATAGACACCAAAGAACTGCGTGGGCAGGTGCCCGTTGTTGGTCATGCCAACAGGAACAACTATATGACCCACGCGCACGTTAAGATGAGAGCCAAAGCTCTTCTGGAGCCAGAATTGTTCAAGGGCCACCTCGCCGCCACGTTCTATCTCCTTTTCAAACTCGGTGGCCTCGTCGGCCTCCATCTCAACGGCGGCTTCGGTCCCGCCGTGTTCGAACTCTATCTCGGTGCCCATGGTCCATCCGTGACCAAAGTCGTAGCCGAGCATTATCACTGCATGTGGCAAATCCACACGGCCGTGCCCCGTAGCATCGGCATAGTTGCCGGGGTTGAGGTAGCGCTTGGGGTTGTCGCTAAAGAAATTGTACTTGAAAACGGCCTCGCCGTAACCGCCCACCGTCAGGCGCGATGTCTTGACCGTATCGGTTGTTTGTGCAGATAGCGTGCCAGTGATTGCCAACACAGCTGCCACACATATTGTTGATAAATAACTCTTTGCTGTCATTGTGCTGTCTTTGTTTCACCATGCAAAGATAGCGCAATACAGGTATAGCAAACCCTCACCAATTATGGTGATTTTGCATATATATCACAGAAACAATGGGTTTGCAACTATGCCGAGACGGCACGGAGGCCGATAATCGACAGTATGAGAGTGGTGAGGAAGAAGAGGCGCCAGAAGGTGGCAGGTTCGTGGAAGACGAAGATGCCAAGGAGCACCGAGCCTACTGCGCCGATGCCTGTCCAGATGGGATAGGCGGTGCCTATGGGAAGGCTTTCGGTGGCTTTGGCCAACAGCACGGCGCTGAGCACGTAGAAGAAGGCGAAGCCTGCCATCCACTCCCAATAAGGCAGGCCTGCAAGGCCCTTCGTCTTGCCAAGGCAGAAGGCGAAACCGACCTCGCAGAGTCCTGCTACAATAAGTATTATCCAGTGCATGGATTATTTCTCGCGGATAACGTTGCCGTGGTCCTTCACAATCATACGGTACCACTCCTCGCGATACTTGGGCTGCATGGGGAATGCGGCCTGACCGGTGGCGGTGCGCTCGAACTTGCCGTCTTTCTCTTTCTTGATGTTGCCGTCCATGTATTTCACCAGCAGGTAGCGGTCGAGCTCGGTCCACTCTTTCATCATGCGTGCAGCGGCACGGCCCGAGAAGTCGTTGAGCTGACGCTCGAGGGCTTCTCCGTCGCTCTGCTTGGCGCGCTCGTCGAATTTGGCCACATCCTTGATGTAGGTCTCTTCAAGACGGTTCTGCACTTTCTGCAGGTCGACAATCATATCGCTGTAGCGGCTGTAGACAAAGTTGGTGACGCGGTTGAAGAGCCAGAAGGCTGCAGTCTCGCTGTAGGTCAGCATGTCGCCGTTGCCCTGACGGAAGCAGAGGGGTATCTCGGTGATGCCGCAGTACATGGGGCAGTAGACAGTGCTGTAGGTGTCGTCGACACCGAACCAGATGATGCCTCCAACCTTGTTGGGCAGCCAGCTGCGGCACTGGGCCACGAACGAGAAGCCCGTCTGCTGGGTCGAAGTGGCGCGCTCGTGCACATAGGTGTGGCCGTCGACCTCGAAGCCCATGGGACGCCAACGATAGGGGCAGTTGAAGGGGCCTGCACCGAGGTCTTTGGTCATATCCATGGCAGTGCCTTCATAGTGGTCGCGCATGAGGTTCATCACCTCGTGGACGTCAACTTTGTGGTCGGGCTTAACCCACAGGGGCATACGTTCGGCTTTGGCATCGCCCATGGCATATTTCTCATAGCGCTGCATACCGCTGGCAACGCGGTTGAACATGGCATATACGCGGGCGTCGCAGCCGCGCATGCCGCTGAAGGTGAGGGGAGCGTAGACATCGCAGAAAGAGAAGTCGGCATCGGCACCGTCGTACCAGCCACAGGCGCGGGCGTAGGTGATGACCTCGCTGCTGTAGACACACTCCACTTCAGGCTCGAAGAGGTAGTCGAGGTGGGCGCTGCTGATAACGGTGTGCAGACCTTTACCTTTGGCTTTCTGGAATTTCTTGGGCTCCTGGGGGAACTGTGTGATGCGGGCTTGGTTGGCATGACCGCTGACATAACCGTCGGGGATGCGGCGTGCCACCCACACGGCGCCGTCGGTGTATTTGTATTTCAGTTTCTTGGCCAGGTCGTCCTTGACAGTGCCGGGACGCTTGCCGATGAGCTCGAGAATCCACACCTCGTTGGGGTCACAGATGCTGAAGCTCTCGCCTTCGCTGTGGTAGGGATATTTGGACATGAAGTCGGCCAGCACGAAGATGGCCTCACGGGCGTTCTTGGCGCGCTGCAGGGTGAGGTAGATGTAGCTGCCGTAGTCGATGCCGCCCTCAATCTCGGTGGCCAGCTCCTCGCGGCCGCCATAGGTGGTCTCGCCGATGGCCAACTGGCACTCGTTGATGTTGCCCACCACGCTGTAGGTCTTGGCAACCTGCGGAATCATCATCAAGGGTTTGCCGCTGTCCCAGTCGACAACTTGGAACATGGTGCCGGCAGGATAGCTGGCGGCTTTGCGGTAGTAAAGCTCGCCGTAGAGCGTGTGGCTGTCGGCGGCATAGGTAATCATCGTGGAGCCGTCTTTGGTGGCACCTTTGGTGAACAGGAAATTGGTGCAGGCGTCGGCAGTCGAGGCGGTCAACATGGCCACGCTGAAGAACGCTGCTGCTAAAATACGGTTCAGTTTCATATTGGTTAATATTTATTAATTTTACCTTCGATTTTGAACTGCAAAAATACAAATATTTTTTGATATGAAACAAAAAAAGAAATGCGCCGCCATTGTGGCGGCACCCCTACAGGGTTATAGTCAGCGGATTAATCGATTAGAAAACTAATGTTTAGTGATTATTATGACCATCCATATCATGATGACAATCAGGCCAAAGAAGAACAGTGCCGGCAGCAGTCGCGAGAAGAGCATGAGCACCGCCAGGGCGGCAAGTACCTTGGTGGCCAGCTGCTTCTGGGGCGTCATGGCCTGCCATGAGGTGCGCCAGCGCTGGCTATAGGTCCGCCACCACTGGCTGGCTTTGCCGACTGGACGACCCTTCTCGTCGACGGTCTCGGCCTCGACGGTGGGCATCTCATAAACCTTTACCTTGATGGTCTTGGAGTAATCCTTACCATTCACCCAGGCGGTGAGCGTCAGCTTGGTCTTGCCGCGCGAACGGTTGAGGCGGAAGCGCTTGGTGCCCGTAAGGTCGAGGGTGATGGCGGTAGCCTTGTAGCCGTTGTCGATGGTCAGCTCTACACGTTCGGCCTCGTGGCAGTCCCAGGTTATCTCTATAATCTCGCCCTCGGTGAGCGAGGTGCGGTCGGTGGTGAAAGTCATCTTTTCCATACCCTTATGCCTGCAAATTATATGCCAAAAATGTCAAGGACGCACTTCGGTGCCCCACATCAGCTTGTCGCGTATGGCAGAGAAGAAGTTCTGGGTGTTCATACGTATGAGACTGATGGTGAAGGGGGCGCGTTGCAGCGACAGCTCTATGGTGCCTTTCAACTGGCGGCGGCGCGAGTCCATGCCGAGGGTGTACTGGTCACCTTCTTCGACACGCAGCAAGATGCGCGAGGTGTCGGGCACTATGATTGGACGCAGGGTGAGTGTGTGGGCCGAGATGGGCGTTATCACCAAGCCTTTGGAATTGGGCGTAAGGATGGGGCCACCGCAGCTGAGCGAATAGGCCGTGGAGCCCGTCGGCGTGGCCACGATGACACCGTCGCCGGCATAGGTGGCCACATAGTCGCCGTCGACGAAGACCTGCGTGCGCAGCAGCGACGACTCCTCGCTGCGGTGCAGGAACACTTCGTTGAGGGCATAGGCATCGTCGTTGATTTGCAGCAGGGTGCGCTGCTCTAGGGAATAATGGCCGGCCATGAGGTCTTCTATCATGGCTCCGAAGTCGTCCTTGCCGACGGTGGTGAGGAAGCCCAGATGGCCGAAGTTGATACCCAGGATGGGCGGGAAAGCGGCAGGGTTGCTGCTGCGCACAAACTGCACGGAGCTGAGCAGGGTGCCGTCGCCGCCGATGGAGAAGAGGAAGTCGCAGCCGTCGACTGAGTCGCCGTCGGTTACAGGCTGCACAGCTATGCCTTTGGAATGAAGTGCTTCGACCAACTCGTTGAATACGGGCTGTGAAGCATGGTCGATATGACGCAGGTAGAGTGCTATCTTCATATTTCGAGGTCTATTTTATTACTATCACTGTTCCGGTAAAGGTTTTCACAACCCCTTTGAGGAAGCCCACATGCAGCACATAGGCGTAGGCGCCCTGCGGAACCGAGGGTTGTGGCGTCCAGCCCTGCTGCGGGTCGGTGGTGTTGAAAAGCTGCAGGCCTGTCCGGGTGTATATCGTCAACTCGTAGAGCTTTTTGTCCCAACCATATACTAGCGGCAGGAAGGTGCCCAGGTCGGCATTGCCGGCAATGATGGCCGACGGGGCAAGGATAGCCGGGTCGGGCGGTTCGGGCACCACGACACAATGCATGTCGGAGTATATGGGGTTGAGGTCGCAGGCATCGGTAACCGCCAGCTGGTAGCAGTGTTCTTTGCCGTTGCGCTGTAGCGAACTGTCTATATATGTGGTGTATGGCTCGGTGGGGGTAAAGGTTGCCAGCTCGCGCCAGCGGTTGTCGTCGATGCTGCGCCAAAGGGTGTAGCGGCCGGCATGGAAGGCTGTGTCGGTGTGGAACGTGAGGTGTACGTTGGCATCGACGCTGTCATAGGCAACATCGGCAATCTCGACAAAGGCTGCCTGGTCGGCTGTGAGGCGCTCGACGCTTACCAGGTTTGACTGCGACACAACAGTATGGGCGTTGTTGTAGGCCAGTACTTTGAGGTGTATACGCGTAGTGCCGTTGGGCATATCGAAACTGTAGGCCAGTGCACCGGTGCTGTCGGTGTTGTAATATTCAAAGAATTCGTCCTCGTAGGGTTCCTGACGAATCATGAGAGAGTATTTCCTTATGCCCGAGGGCATACCGGTGTAGGGAGTCCACGAGGCACTCAAGGTGGGTGAGCATTCGGGCACATCGGCCGAGAGCACCATATTGCCGAACGAAGGTGTCAGCGAGCTGACATTGTAGCTGCTGTCGAACACATGCAGGCGGTAGGTGTGTGTCTCCAGCGGGTCGTGGTCGAGGCAGATATATGTGGTGTCGAGCCGTCCGAAGACGGTGTCGTAGTCGAGGCATGGCGAACCGGAGCATATATGGTAGCCCATGGTGGCGCTGTCGGCGCTGGGGCGCCAGCGCAGCACTATCTGCTGTGTGGCCTCGTCCACAGTGGCCACCCAGTCGGTAACAGGAGCCACAGGGTGCTGGGCACGGGCGGAGTTGAAAGTTGAAAGTTGAAAGTTGAAAAGCAGGCCTACACATATTATCATGCGCAACCAATGCATTATCTCCCTATAAATTTCAACTTTCAATTTTCAACTTTCAATTTAAAGCGTTTGCAGTTTCACCAGGTCGGCATATCGGCCGCCGAGGGCCATGAGTTCGTCGTGGGTGCCGCGTTCCACCACGGTGCCATGGTCGAGCACGGCGATGCTGTCGGCGTTGCGGATGGTGGACAGACGGTGGGCAATAACAATTGCCGAACGGCCTTGAAGCACACTGTCGAGGGTCTGCTGCAGCAGGCGCTCGCTCTCTGTGTCGAGGGCCGAAGTGGCTTCGTCGAGGATTAGCAACTCGGGGTTGCGCAGCAGGGCACGCGCTATGCTGATACGCTGCCGCTGGCCACCGCTGAGCAGGCTGCCACCCTCGCCGAGGTTGGTGTCATAGCCTTCCGCAAGCTGCATGATGAAGTCGTGGGCCTGGGCAGCGCGGGCGGCCTGTTCAATCTGCTCTGGCGTGGCATCGGGGCAACCGAAGGCTATGTTGGCGGCCACGCTGTCGTTGAAGAGCAGTGTATCCTGCGCCACTACGGCGATGCGGCGGCGCAGCTCGGCCAAAGGCATGGAGCGCACCGGCACTCCACCAAGGAGCACCATGCCCTCCTGCGGGTCGTAGAAGCGGCACACCAGGTCGGCAATAGTCGACTTGCCACTGCCCGAGGCACCAACCAGCGCCAAGGTGGTGCCGCGAGGCACCGATAGGCATATATCTTTCAGCACCGGCACACCCTCGGTATAGGCAAAACTAACATGCTGCAACTCCACAGCTGCCCCGTCGGAACTCTTAACTCTTAACTCAAAACTCTTAACTTGAGAATCCTCTTCTTTCTCGGCGAGGAATGCCTCGATGCGGTCGACACAGGCGTGGCCTTTCTTTATCTGCGAGAAGCCCGTGGAAAGCTCCTTGGCAGGCGGAATCATCAGCACGAAGAGCATCACATAGGAGATGAAGAGGTCGGCGGTGAGGCCGTTGTCGCCACCCATCACGAGCCACGAGCCGAAGAGCAGTATGCCAATGACTATTACTGTGCCTAGGAACTCGCTCACCGGCGAGGCGGCATCGATGCGGCGGAACATGGCCGTGCGGCGACTGGCATAGTCGCGGTTGAATTCGCGGAAACGGTGGTTGGAGAAGTCGATGGCGGTATAGGCCTTGATGACCTTCACGCCGCCTATTGTCTCGTCGGTCATGGATATGAGGCGCGAGTTCATCTCCTGCACCGCCTGCGAGCGTTTGCGCAGCCGACGCGACAGGCCGGCGATCACCAGCGCTATCAGCGGCAGCATGCAGAGCACAAAGAGGGTGAGCTTGACGTTGAGGTAGACCAGCATGGCGAGGTAGAGCACCATGGTGATAATGGACGACAGCAACGCCTGCACCGAGCCAAGGATGCTTTCGTCGTATTCTATCATGTCGCTGCTGAAGCGCGACAGCACGTCGCCCTTGCGGTTGCGGTCGTAGTAGCCCATCGGCAGCCGCATGGCCTTGCGGAAAAGGCTGTTGCGTACGTCGCGCACCACCCTGGTGCGTATGGTGGCTATCTGCACTGCGGCCAGGTAGCCGAAGACATTCTTCAGGCTGTAGAGCACGAAGATTATAACCGAGAAGAGCAGCAGGGCGTTGAGACGGCCGAAGGAAATGAGCCATGCGTAGAGACCGTCGAGCCAGCGCGATACGAGGTTCACCGACGGCACAGCGGCAGCGTCGCCCTCGCCGAAGAGGATTTTCAGGAAGTCGGCCACACTCAAGGCTGTAGCCATCGTAAACACCACACTCAGCACCACCAAAAGCACATACAGCACACCTCGTGTGCTGTATGGTTTCATGCGGCCGAGCGTAAAGTTCATAGGCTGTAGCCGATATAGTTGTGCGGAGTGATTTTCTTCAGGCGTTCCTTGACATCGGGTGCCACATCGAGGGTGTCGACAAAGGCAGCTATGGTAGCAGCGGTGACCTTCTCGTTGGTGCGTGTCAGCTGTTTCAGAGCCTCATAGGGGTTGGGGTAGCCCACGCTGCGCAGTATGGTCTGGATGGCTTCGGCCACCACGGCCCAGTTGTTCTCAAGGTCGCGTTCGAGGGCAGCCTCGTTGAGCAGCAGCTTGCCCAGACCTTTCTCCAGCGAGGCGAGGGAAATCATGGTATGGGCTATGGGCACGCCGATGTTGCGGCTCACGGTGCTGTCGGTGAGGTCGCGCTGCATGCGCGAGATGGGCAGCTTGTGGCTCAGGTGCTCGAAGATAGCGTTGGCCAGGCCCAGGTTGCCCTCGGCGTTCTCGAAGTCGATAGGGTTAACCTTGTGGGGCATGGCGCTGGAGCCCACCTCGCCGGCTTTAATCTTCTGCTTGAAGTATTCCATCGACACGTATGTCCACACATCGCGGCAGAGGTCGACGAGGATGACATTGATGCGCTTGCAGGCGTCGAACCATGCGGCCATCATGTCGTAGTTCTCAATCTGGGTGGTCAGCTGCTGACGCTCGAGGCCGAGGTGGTTGGCCACGAAGTCGTTGCCGAAGGCACGCCAGTCAATCTCCGGGAAGGCGGCCAGATGGGCGTTGAAGTTGCCGGTGGCGCCGCCGAACTTGGCGGTGAAAGGTATGCGCTCCAACTCCTCTATCTGACGGCGCAGACGGTAGGCGAAGACACCCCACTCCTTGCCCAGGGTGGTAGGCGAGGCCGGCTGGCCGTGGGTGTGGGCCAGCATGGGTATGTCTTTCCACTCGTTGGCACGCTCGTCGAGCATGGCCAGTATCTTCCTGTAGGCAGGCAACAGCACCTCAACGGCACAGTCTTTCATCGAGAGCGGCACGCTGGTGTTGTTGATGTCCTGCGAGGTGAGGCCGAAATGGATGAACTCCTTCAGCTCGGCAAGGCCCATCTCGTCGAACTTGCCTTTGAGGAAATATTCCACGGCCTTCACGTCGTGGTTGGTAACCTTCTCTATGTCCTTGATGGCCTGCGCGTCGGCATCTGTGAAGTTGCGGTATATGTCGCGCAATGCCTCGGCTTTGGCAGCCACGGCGGCCAGCTGCGGACGCACCGACTTCAGGCGGTCGGCCAGAGCAATGAAATACTCCACTTCAACGCGGACACGGTATTTTATCAGCGCTCCTTCGGAGAAATATTTGGCCAGAGGTTCGCATTTCGAGCGATAGCGCCCGTCGATGGGCGACACGGCATTCAGACTGTTCATATCGTTATAAAAGTGTGCTGTTCATAAATGTGTGCTTCTCGAGCACTTTCTCTATCTTGCGGTCGCGGCTCAGGTCGCTGAGGGCTTGGGCATACATGGTGTTGTGGGTGTCGGTGCCCATAAACTCGACCCAGCCCAGATCGAGCATCTCGTAGGCTTTGCGCTTGGCCTCTTCGCCATAGAAACCGCCTAGCGAGAGCACGTTGATTTGGAAAAAGACCCCTTGGTTCTTGAGCTGCTCCATGCGCATGCCCTGCACGTTGAGGTA
This sequence comes from Bacteroidales bacterium, assembly GCA_017524785.1. GTDB lineage: Bacteria > Bacteroidota > Bacteroidia > Bacteroidales > P3 > Colimorpha. The sequence continues at coordinate 23,262 of JAFXUY010000116.1, forward strand.
GGGGTAGCGCTCGGGGTGCGCCAGAATCACTTCGTAGCCCTTCATCTGCAGGTCGAATATCAACTCGTCGCTGCCCATCATCTGCTGGTGGAGCGAATACTCGACAAGCACATATTTGCCTGCCACCCGCAGGAACTGCGGCTTCTCGAGGCGTTGTGCGAAACCACTGTCGATACGGTACTCGCCACCGATACCGGCAATTTCTATCTCGACACCGGCATCCTGGGCCTGCTTCTTAAGCTCGTTGTAGCGGTTCACGATGTCGTCCTCCTTGTTGGGGAACCTCGGATACTGGAAATGGGGGGTGATGATAACCTTCTTGTAGCCCACCGCACTGAGGGTGTTGAGGCACTCTATGCTCTCCTCCGTGCACTTCGAGCCGTCGTCAACCTTTGGAATGAGGTGACAATGCATATCGACACCCAGCGTGGCGAAAATCGGACGTGGCGTGTATTTGCGTTTGAATAGGTTGAAAGCCATATATCGATAGTGTTTTGTTTAGATTCTTCGTATGTCGGCGCCCAGCTTGCGCAGGCGTTCGTCGATGTATTGATAGCCGCGGTCTATCTGCTCTATGTTGTCGATGCGGCTGGTGCCTTCGGCGCTGAGGGCTGCTATGAGCAGCGCCACACCGGCACGTATGTCGGGCGAAGCCATGCGCACACCGCGCAGCTTGTGCTCATGGTCGAGGCCTATCACCGTGGCGCGATGCGGGTCGCAGAGGATAATCTGGGCGCCCATGTCGATAAGCTTGTCGACAAAGAATAGGCGGCTCTCGAACATCTTCTGGTGTATCAGCACACTGCCTTTGGCCTGTGTGGCCACGACGAGGGCAATGGAGATAAGGTCGGGGGTGAAGCCAGGCCACGGTGCGTCGGCGACGGTCATGATGCTGCCATCCATGAAACGCTCAATCTCGTAATGGTCCTGCGGCGGCACATAGAGGTCGTCGCCCTTCTGCCACACTTCGACGCCAAGGCGGCGGAACACCTGCGGTATCAGCCCCAGGTGCTGTACCTGGGCGTTCTTGATGATGAGGTCGCTCTGCGTCATGGCTGCCATGCCTATGAACGAGCCCACCTCGATCATGTCGGGCAGCAGACGGTGGGAGCAGCCGTGCAGTTCTTTGACGCCACGTATGGTAAGCAGGTTTGAACCCACACCGCTGATGCGGGCACCCATGGCGTTGAGCATGTTGCAGAGTTGGTAGACGTAAGGCTCGCAGGCGGCATTCATTATGGTCGTCTTGCCCTTGGCGAGCACCGCAGCCATCACTATGTTGGCGGTGCCGGTGACCGATGCCTCGTCGAGCAGCATGTAGCGGCCCTTGAGGCTCTTGGCCTTGACGGTGTAGGCGTTGCGCTTGTAGGTCACCTCGGCGCCGAGGGTCTCCATGCCGATGAAGTGCGTGTCGAGGCGGCGGCGGCCGATCTTGTCGCCACCGGGCTGCGGCACCACGGCCTGGCCGAAGCGCGCCAGCAGCGGACCCACAAGCATGATGCTGCCGCGAAGCTTGCCGGCCTGCTCGTGGTATTCGGCGCTGGTAAGCACGTCGAGGTTCACCTGGTCGGCCTGGAACTCGAAGGTGCGGCCACTGGCACACAGCGACGTGTGGTCTTCGCGCACGTTGACACCCAGCAGCTTCAGCAGGTCGATGAGCTTGTTGACGTCACGTATGTCTGGCACATGCTCGATGCGCACCTTCTCCTGCGTGAGCAGCACGGCGCAGAGCACCTGCAGGGCTTCGTTCTTGGCACCCTGCGGCACTATCTCGCCACGCAGCTTGCGGCCTCCGGTGATTTCAAAACTTGCCATTATTTCTTCTTTTTCTTCTTCTTTTTCTTACCGTCGCCACCATCTCGCCTGGCGCCGGAGGACGACATATTGTCGACGATTTCTTGCGACGAGTGGAAACGGAAGCCCGCGGGCAGGGTCAGCCGGCCGCCGCTAAGCTCTGAAAGCTGCTCAGCGATGAGGGCATCATCGACAGTGTCGCGGTTCCACTGCAGGTACTGGCGCTTCATGGCGTGGGCAATCTGCTTGGTGAGCAGGCGGCGTTCGCCGCTCTCGGGCATGGCGGCAACGGCGCGTATCATGTCCTCGAGGGCGCGTCCGTAGTGGCGGTAGCGTATCTGGCTGTCGCGGTAGGCAATGACGTTGGGGTGGAACGACTCGGTCTCCTCGCGGTTGACCTCGTAGGGGCACACGACATCGAGGTTGTAGTCGGCCAGCATCATCAGGTGGTCCCACAGGATGTGGCGGTAGTCGGTGCGCTCCTTGATTTTGGGATTGACGTGGGCCATCACGTCGACAATGGCGTTGGCCATGGCCGTGCGCTCGTCGCGGTTGGCGATGTTTTTGCAGTATTCTATCATTTTGGCCACATGGCGGCCATAGTCGGTAATCTTCAGTTGTTCTCTCTGGGTGTTATATTCCATCGTTATCTTGTTCGTCTAGAACGGCCACGGGCCGCTGTACAACTCTAAACTCGGTGTATAAGGGCCATACCATGGGTGGGCCAGCAGGCCTTCCATCGCGGTGCCGTAGTGGTCGTGCACAAAGTGGAAATGCAGTTCGAGCAGGCTGCCCTGCGGGAACTCGTAGGCCAAGCCGCCGCTGACGGCGGTCAGCCCTATAGGGGCCGAAGCATCCATCCAAAGCCGCTGGGCATAGCCGCCCAAATGCATCACCGAGGCCCACAGCCACAGACGGTCCGACGCCTTGTATTCGGCCATGGCCCACAGGCCGCCGAGGCGCGTGCCGTGCTTGCGGGGTGCCAGGCTCGACGGGGTGTAGCCGTGCACCTCGTAGCCGCCAAGCATCGAACCGGCAGCGGCAAAGCCGCCGCTGACGCTGAGCTTGTCGCTCACCTGCATCTCGACGCTGGGGGCCACCCACGACAATGCCTGCGTGCGCCCGAAGCCCGATGCCACGGTGGCTCCAGTCGAAAGGTGGACGTGCGTCCGCGATGTGTCTGTCTCCTGCGCCGCAGCGCAGAAAAAACCAAACATGGCGACCAGCAGGATGGCTATTTTTTTATACATAACAAAACATATAACGGCAAATATATAATAATATTGCCAAGGCGGCAAAAAATGTTTTCCGGCACCTTTCAACCAGGTGTCTAACCCACTTGTTCACAGCTTGTTCTTATGTTGTTCTTTAGTTGTTCTTTAGAAAAAAACTAAAGAACAACTAAAGAACAACATATAAACAGCATAAGAAGAGGGCTGGCTGGCAGCGAGTTATCGGCCATTCACTGTAGACAAAAAGCCGAGGGCGTCCGGCGACGGACACCCTCGGCTATGGGATTTATGGTTTGCGCTATGCTATTTGAGGTCGATGAAGGGCACCGAGTTGCCGAGCATGTACTGCGGCATCTTGCCGTCCCACTTCTGCACGGCCTCGTAGTTGACCAACTTGGGGTTACGCTCGAGGGCGTTGGCCTTGATGCGCATGGCCTCGGCGTCGGCCTCGGCCTTGATCTTGGTCTGCTTGGCCTGCTCCTCGACCTGGATGGTCACATTCTTGGCTTTCAGGGCGTTCTGCTCGGCCACCTGCTTGTCCTTGATGGCGTTCTCGAACTCGTCGTCGAAGTCGATATTGACCAGCTGGAACTGGATGTTGGTGAAGTAGTTGCTGTCGAGGGTGCGGCGCAGGTTGGCCTCGATCTCGCGGCGCACGGCATCGCGGTTCTCAACTATCTCGGTGGCGGCAAAATTGCCGAAGCTCTGCTTCATGGCCGAACGGATGAAGGGCACCACGATGCGGTTGTGATAGTCGTCGCCAACGTTCTTCATCAGCTTGCTGACGTTCTCGCGCACGAGGTCGTAGTTGATGGTGTACTCAACCTCGGAGGTCTGCACGTCGCGCGTATAGCTGTTTTCCTTGCCGTCGAACTTCTTCTGCTGCACGTTGACCTTCTTGATGGTCTGGATGAAAGGTATCTTCAGGTGCAGACCGTCCTCGACCACCTGGTCGCTCATCTTGCCGAAGGTGGCCAGCACGCCGCGCTCGGTGGAGCGGATGGTGTAGAACGAGGAGAAGAAAACGATGATTGCTACCAGCGCAACAGCGCCCCAAAGGATGTAGCGTCCCGTCTGTTTGTCGTCTTTGAATTGGCTCATAATGTATCTGTTTTAATGTTTTTATTGTTTTCAAGCAAAAATCGTGCCAGCCTATATTTCCATCAGTTTCATGAAACTGGTGGGCACCGGGGTCTCGAACTTCAGGCGCTTGCCGGTGACAGGATGCGTGAAGCATAGGCGGAAGGCATGGAGTGCCAGGCGGTTTATCGGCGAGACATCTTCTTTGTAGCCGTACATTGGGTCGTGCACCACAGGGTGCTTCAGGTCGCGCAGGTGGACACGTATCTGGTTGCGGCGGCCGGTATCTAGTTTCAGCTCCACAAGGCTGTAGCGACGAGAAGTCTGCTTCACCTCGTAGTGCGTAATGGCTAGTTTGCCGCCGTTATCGGTTGGCGACGAAAGGACGCAGTACTCGCCATCGGTGAACCACGAGCACACCTCTCCCCTACCCTGCTCCAGGTGGCCCCATGCCACAGCGACATAGCGGCGGTCGAAGACCATGCCCTTCCAGTCTTCCTCGAACTTCTGGCTCACCTCCTTGCTCTTGCTTACCACCATCAGGCCGCTGGTGTCGCGGTCGAGGCGGTGGACGATATGTGCATGGCAGCGCTGACGCGTGGCATCGAGGTATTGGTTGAGGACCGTGATTACCGTCTTGTCGTTGGGGTTCTTGCTGTAGCTGAGCAGTCCTTCGTGCTTGTTGACAACAAAGAGGTGCTGATCCTCGTAGACGATGTCGAGGTCGCGCGGACGCAGACGGTCTTGGAACGATGCTTTTTCGATAGAAACCTTCATTCCACGCTGCAGCGGGAAGTTAAATTGCGACGTGCGTCGCCCGTCGACATACACATTGTGCGCCAGCAGCTCCTTCACCTTTGTGCGGCTGCTGTCGGCCATCTGTTTCATCAGGAATTCAAGGAGCTCCTGCGGCTCGCTGACGGTGTATTCTTGTTTCTTCATAATCAAACTATCTTTTTGCGCACATCCGTTGGGTTCATACCTGTCGTGCGACGAAAAAACTTGGTGAACAGCGGCTGCGAGGCGAAGCCCTTCTCTTTTTTGTTTCACGTGAAACATTTTTTTTGCTACGTTATCAACAATTCGGGTCGTACAAATCAACAACCTCATAAGGGTTGTCTATCTCCTTGATGAATTTCAACATATCATCGCGTGTTATCACCAACGAGGCGTGATTATCGTTAGGGTGGAAACTCACTTTCTCTGCATTTAGCAGGTTACGGTCGACAAAAAGAGTCACCTCGTGATTGATGTCGTTGACAAGAGTGAACAACGAGACACTGCCAGGCTTGACACCAAGGTATTTCATCATCCTCTCTGGACTGGCAAAAGAGAGCTTGCCTTGGTGCAGACGATGCTCCATGTCGTGTATGTCCATCGGAAAACGGCTGTCCATGATGACGAGGTAATGGCGGTTGCCCTTGTGGTTGCGGAAAAAGAGATTCTTGCAAAGTGTGGTACCCTCGCCCCGATAGAACTGGGCGGCAATCTCTATGGTCGGCGCCTCAGGGTGCTCGTAGTAGTCGAACGGTATCTGCATCCGCTCCAACGCCTCGTATACTTGCGGTTGTCCTATCATAGTTTTTTGAGTTTCGAAGTGCAAAAATACAAAAAAAAACAACCTATCGGAAAAAAATGTGTATCTTTGCATCCGCAATGAAGAAGAAACAGACTCTGAAAAACGACATACACGACTGCCCAGAACTGATGGAAGCCATCGGTCAACTGGGATTCCTGCCACTGCTTGCCGGCACCGTACCTGGGTTCTCGGCCGACGAAATGATTGCTCCCGAATGCCGCTACAAACTGCTCGACGACGGCAGCTGGGACTGGCCTCTGTGGGATTGGAAAGGACCTATCGTCACCGAGGGTCATTTCGCCTATGGCAAGTTCTTCGACGGCAAGGCCGGCTTCGTAACCATGGAGTGGTGGCCCGACTTCTGCAATTGGCGGCGCAGCCGCAACCCCTTGCCTGACGAGGATAGCGTGGAAGGAGTTATCCTATCGGTGCTGCAGGTGAATGGCAGCATGATCACCCGCGAACTGCGAGCAGCATGTGGTTTCACCGGCGCCAAAATGCGTTCACGCTTCGACAACTATGTAACCCGACTGCAAATGGCTTGCCGCATAGTGACCGAGGATTTCGTATACCCACAGGACAAACATGGCAACAAATACGGTTGGGGATGGGCACTTCTCAATATTCCTGAACACCTCTTCGGCAGAGAATCCTGTCATTGCGACCGCAGCCCAGAAGAGAGCCACAGACGATTGCTGGAGAAGTTCCAAACTCTGCTTCCACACGCCACAGAGAAAGAAATAGAACGTCTGATAGGGTGACTACCCCTCCCTACGATAGACATAGCATCCTGCCTCGCTAGGGTGGTCATAAACCAAAACGGTGGCAGGCTCTTTGCGGATAGCCCACACTATCATTATATCACCCGCGGCGGCTATTATGAAAATAATCCCTACCAACAGCCAAAAATAATTGCCAATGGCAAGAGCTACCAACGTGGGCAGCACACCAAGCAGCAACAGCGGCATAAGCGCACCGGCGACATATTGACGCTTGGGCATCGGCACATCTATATGACAATAAGGCGACATCTTGATGACACCGAAACTGAGATGGCTGAAACCCTTGTGGGTGGCCAGCATCCACGTGATTCCATGTATGAGTTCGTGGACAACAATGCCGACAATTAACACCACCAACAGCAACAGCATTTCGCTGGAGCCAAAATCGAAGTTCACTGATGGCCACAGCAGATGCATCGCGGCAAAACCAGCCAACAACAACACAGCTAACAAGATTATCGAAAAGATATTCGCCAATAGGAGGCTGACAGTTCTTTTCTCAGCCACATAGCCTTCAACTTGCGGCATTTCCTCGTGTTTGCCCACCTTACTTTATTATTCCAAGTTGTTTTGACATATCAAGCATCCTGACGATGGGACGCTTTGCAGCCTCTATCATTTCGGCAGACATCAGTATCTCCGGCTGCTCGTCGCGCAGGCAGCGATAGAGCTTCTCGAGGGTATTGAGCTTCATATAGGCACAGTCGTCGCAGGCACAGCTCTTGTTGTCGCGTAGTGTTACAAACTCCTTGTCGGGATTCTCGCGCTTCATCTCATATAGTATGCCCGTCTCGGTGGCCACTATAAACTTCTTGGCCTCGCTGGCTTTGATATAATTGAGCATAGCCTTGGTGGAACCAATAAAGTCGGCCACCTTGAGCAACGCAGGATTACACTCGGGATGGGCAATGACAGGAGCGTCGGGATGCTCGGCTTTCAACATCAGCACAGCCTCGGCCTGCATGGCATCGTGCACGGTGCATACACCGTTCCACAACACCATCTTCCTCCCTGTTACCTGGTTGATATATCCACCAAGGTTACGGTCGGGAGCGAAAATAATCTTCTGCTCCTCCGGCAGCGAACGCACCAGTTTCTCTGCATTTCCAGAGGTACATATAAGATCGCTGAGGGCTTTTATTTCTGCCGAACAGTTGACATAACTTATCACCATATGGTCGGGATGCTCTTTTTTAAATGCGGCAAACTCTTCCGCCTTGCAGCTCTCGGCAAGCGAGCAGCTGGCCTCCATATCTGGCAACAGCACCTTACACTGAGGATTAAGTATCTTTGCCGTCTCGGCCATGAAATGAACACCGCAGAAAACAATTATATCAGCAGTGGCCTCTTGTGCTTTCTGTGCCAACGCCAAACTGTCTCCTACATAATCCGACAGTTCTTGTATCTCGTGACGCTGGTAATAGTGTCCAAGAATAACAGCGTTCTTTTCCTTTTTCAAGCGCAGTATCTCCTGCTTCAATTCATTGTCGTTCATTGCCATTTTTCATTTATTTGAAAATGCAAAGATAAGAAAAAAATCTTTCTGTCAACGACTTTTCCAACTATGAATTATAAATAATTCTTTATTTCTTTTTTATTTTTCTTCTCTTTTATGCTTGTTAATTCTGTTGATAAGCACGTAATGTAAGTATATAAGCTTGTTTCTTTCCACACCAATTAACAGCAATTTCAACATCGAAAATCCAAGAATATTAGATTATTTGTGTTTTATCAACATTATTGTGAAAAATGATATAACAGCAGAATGTTTATTGTCAAAACTAGTAGTTATAATTGGTAATTTTGTTGATATCGTCATGAAAAAACAGGTGTTTTTCAACATCTATTTTTTTTAAACACCGCTATTGACAACAATTAACAACTGCATAAACGTTCTATTGTTGAAAACATAGTTTTGCTGTTTGATTCTTTTATTGTAACTTTGCAATCAGAAAGTAAGAATTAAAATATAAACAATTATGAAGGAAATTATACCTATAGCATGCGACCATGCGGGCTACGAGCTTAAACTTAAAGTAATCGACCATTTGCGCCAGCGTGGTTTCGATGTCAAAGATTGTGGCACCAATAGCACCGACAGCTGCGACTACCCCGACTTTGCCCATCAGGTGGGTGCTGCCCTCAACAAAGGCGAATACAAGCGTGGCATTGTTATCTGCGGCAGTGGCAACGGTGTTCAGATGACTGTCAACAAGTATCCCAACGTGCGCTGCGCCCTCTGCTGGACACCCGAGATTGCCCACCTCGGCCGCCAGCACAATGACTGCAACTGCATCTCTATGCCTGCCCGCTTCATCAGCGAGGAGACTGCCATGCAGATTGTCGACGAATATCTCGACACACCTTTCGAAGGTGGCCGCCACCAACGCCGCGTCGAGAAGATAAGCCAACTGCTATGATCGACAAGGATATGGCCCGGCGGGTGTTCTCCTGCATAGACAACACCACGCTCAACGCCACCGACAACAACAAGTCGGTCGAGTCATTCTGCCGACGTACCATGGAGATGCGTCTAGCCGACGGCACCACTGTTGCCGCAGTGTGCGTATATCCTGTGTTTGTAGGCATCGCCAAGCGTACACTCGAAGGCAGCGGAATAAAAGTGGCATCGGTAGCAGGTGCGTTTCCCCACGGCCAGTTGCCGTTGAACCTCAGAGTAGATGAGGTACGCCGTGTGATTGACGATGGTGCCGACGAGGTCGATGTGGTCATCAACCGTGGCTTGCTGCTGGCAGGCGAATATAAAGCTGTGTGCGACGAGGTGGCCGAGTTGAAACATGCCTGCAAAGGCCGTACGCTGAAGGTCATCCTCGAAACAGGCGAACTCTCCCCCCTACTCATCCGCCGCGCAGCACAACGCGCCATCGACGGGGGCGCCGACTTCATCAAAACCTCCACGGGCAAGATATCAACTGGTGCCACTCCCGAGGCTGCCGAGATGATGTTAAATGTCGTTAACGAAAACGTTAAATTTAACAAAAAGACCGTCGGATTTAAGGCTGCTGGAGGCATCAGAACCCCTGAAGAGGCACTCGCCTACGCCGAAATGGCGAAAAAAATAGTAGGCAACAATTATATTAACAATCAGACCTTTAGAATAGGTGCAAGCCGCTTGACGGAAAGCCTCTACTCACTTTTAACATTTTAATTTGCCGCTGTTTCGGAAAAAATTCGTTTCTTTGCACTTTAAAATTAATACAAAGTAAGTATGAAACCGCTAAGGCAAAAGTTAGCACAATACACCTACCCCCAGGAGATGAGAGCCCTGGGTATTTATCCTTACTTCACCCCCATCTGCAGTCCTCAGAACACCGAGGTATACGTCACTGGCTACGACCATCCCATTCTGATGTTCGGCAGCAACAGTTACCTTGGCCTCACCAACGACCCACGCCTGAAAGAGGCTGCCAAACGCGCCATCGACAAATACGGTACAGGTTGTGCAGGTTCTCCGTTCCTCAACGGTACGCTCGACATTCACATACAGCTGCAGGACGAACTGGCTGAATTCCTTGGCAAGGACGGCGTAATGCTCTTCTCGGCCGGATTCTTGGCCAATAGCGGCGTCATTCCCAACATCTGCAGCCGTGGCGACTACCTGTTCTACGACGAGCGCGTACACGCCAGCATCATGGAAGGCCGCCTCATCACCATCGCCAACACACAGAAATACCGCCACAACGACATGGCCGACCTCGAACGTGTCCTCTCCAAGGTGCCCGTCGAGGCTTCCAAGCTTGTGGTCACCGACGGCGTCTTCTCCATGGAAGGCGACGTGGCACATGTCGACAAGATGGTCGAGATATGCGACAAATACGGCGCCACGCTGATGGTCGACGAAGCCCACGGCCTCGGTGTCTTCGGGCGCGAAGGCCGCGGCACCTGCGACCACTTCAACATGCTGCCCAATGTCGACCTCGTCATGGGCACCTTCAGCAAGAGCCTTGCTTCGGTGGGTGGCTTCATTGCTGCCGACAAGGACACCATCAACTGGATGAAACACAGCGTGCGTCCTTATATCTTCACCGCCAGCATCACTCCCGCCAGCACCGCCTCGGTCCTCGAGGCCCTGCACATCATGCGCAGCGAGCCCGAACGCAACGCCAAGCTCTGGGACAACCAGCGCTACGCTCTGAAAGCCTTCAAGGATCTCGGCTTCGAGATAGGCAACACCTCGACGCCTATCATCCCGCTCTTCATACGCGACAACGTCAAGACCTTCACAATCACCCACGAACTACTTGTCGACGGCGTATTCGTCACCCCCGTCATCTCGCCCGCAGTGCCCAGCAACGAGACGCTCATCCGTTTCGCCCTCATGGCTACGCACACCCACGAGCAGATCGACACCGGTGTGGAGAAAATCTACAAGGCCTTCAAGAAACAGGGAGTTCTTTAAATTGTAAGTTGTAAGCTGTAAGTTTTAAGTGCTAGCGGCATTGACCTATATCCACTTAAAACTTACAGCTTAAAATTTAATAATAACACTGCTATGATTGAAATTCGTACCGTTACCAGCCGCCGCGAGTTGCGCAAGTTTATAGCATTTCCCAACAAGCTTTTCAAGGATGTTCCTTCCTACATCCCGGCGCTCGACTTCGACGAAATAAACCTCCTCACCGAGAAGAACCCCTCGCTGGAGCACTGCTCGCGCGAGCTCTACCTCGCCTGGCGCGACGGCAAAGTTGTGGGCCGTGTGGCCGCCATCATCAACCGCACCGTCAACGAACACTGGAACAAGAAGGCTGTCCGCTTCGGCTGGTTCGACTTCATCGAGGACTACGACGTCTTCACCGCCCTGCTCGACAAGGTGATAGAATACGGCAAGCGTAACGGTATGAACGAAATCGAGGGTCCCTTCGGCTTCACCGACATGGACAAGGAATGCTGGGCCATCGACAACTTCGACGCACGCCAGAACACCTCCACCCTCTACAACCCCGAATACTACGTGCGCTTCATCGAGCGCGCCGGCTACGAGATAAAATGCCGCTGGCAGCAGTATTCCATGCAGGCCAACCAGCCTGTGCCCGACAAGGTGGGCCGCCTCAACAAGCTCATCATGGAGAAGTACCACCTCAAGCTCGTCAAGGTAAAACGCCGCAAGGAGCTTATCCCATACGCCTGGCAGTTCTTCCACGCCATCAACGACTCCTTCAAGGACCTCTACGACTTCGTGCCCATGACCGAGAAGGAAATCGGCGTCTATATCGACGAGTATTTCCCCTTTGTGAATATGGACTTCGTGCAGTTCGTGGTCGACGAGAACGACAAGCTTGTCGCCTTCGGCCTCTCCATCCCCGACCTCACCAAGGCCTATAAGAAAGCCAACGGAAAGCTCTTCCCCTTCGGCTGGTACCACATACTGCACGACCTCAAGCATTTCGACACCATCGACCTGCTCCTCAACGGTGTGCTGCCCGAATGGCAGAAACGCGGTGTGCACAGCATCTACTACTGCGACATGAACGAGGCCGCCATCAAGCACGGTGTACATACAGCCTACACCAACCCCCAGATTATCGGCAACGAAGCCGTCAAGATTTGGGAGACACAGTACAATACCAAGCCCCTCATGCAGCGCGCCGTGTTCGGCAAGACCCTTTGATTGTAAGGTATAAATATAAATAGTATAGGGAGCCAATCATTGCGATTGGCTCCCTATGTTAATATATTTGGTGGAAGATGTCAGATTTTAGGCGTCGGAGGTGTATTATGTTTGTAGAAGACCTAAAAAAGTATAATCACCAAAACACAACGGACAATGAAAAAGACAAAGACCCTTTTTGCGTTCCTCTCAGCACTGACTTTTACCGCCGTTGCATCGGCACAGAACTTTATGTCGGGCGGTATTGGCTACCATGTCCTTTCCGCGGAAGAGCACACTGTGGAGGTTACTGGCAAGGAGTCATGCACCCCTTATTCGGGCAATATCAACATCCCGGCCACGGTGACGTACAACGGCGAGACCTACGACGTTGTCGCCCTGGGCGAGGAAGCGTTCTTCCAAGCCTCTCTTTCGGGCATTACCATTCCCTCGTCCATCACGCGGATAAAGCGGGGCTGCTTCCTGTTCGCTTCCGGCCCGTCGTCCATCACCATCCCGGCTTCGGTGGCGGTCATCGAGCCTATGGCGTTTGCGACCAACAACCTGAACGCCATCAATGTGGACGAGAACAATCCCAACTTTATGTCGATGGACAAGATGCTGTTCAGCAAGGATAGCACGACACTTGTGGAATGCCTGAAGACCAAAAGCGGAGCCGTCATTTTGCCGCAGCGCACACGTCACTTGGCCGCCAACGCTTTCGCCTATTGCCAAAACATCACCGGCGTGACGCTCCCTGAAGGCCTTGAAAGCATCGGCTACTGGGCCTTTGTGGACAACCAGCGGCTGAAC
>JAFXUY010000117.1 GCA_017524785.1 Bacteroidales bacterium
TCATCTACCTCGCCCTGCAGCGCGCCCGCAACTGCCGCGAGGCCATCAAGGTGATGCACGAACTGGTCAGCACCTATGGCTACAGCGACGGCGGCGAGACCTTCTCGCTTGCCGACCCCAACGAGGTGTGGATATACGAGATAATCAACAAAGGCGACGAAAAGGGCGCCGTGTGGGTGGCGCGCCGCGTGCCCGACGGCTACATCAGCGGCCACGCCAACCAGGCCCGCATCACCACCTTCCCACAGATGCGCAAGGAGTCGTACAAGAGCATCGACAGCCGCAACCTCAAGTATATCGACCGCCCCGAGGTGGAGTGCGTCTACGCTGGCGACGTCATCAACTTCGCCCGAAAGCACGGCTTTTACAGTGGTAAGGACGAGGACTTCTCCTTCGCCGACACCTACAACCCGCTCACCTTCTCCGGCCTCCGCGCCTGCGAGGCCCGTGTGTATGCCATGTTCAATCGCGCCGCCGACGGCATGAAGCGATATGAAAAGTTCGCTATGGGCGACGCCACCGCCGAGCGGCTGCCCCTGTGGGTGAAGCCTAATAGAAAACTCACCGTGCAGGACTGCATGGCCCTCATGCGCGACCACTTCGAAGGCACCCCCATGGACATGACGCAGGACGTCGGCGCAGGCCCCTTCCACTGCCCCTACCGCTGGCGTCCCATGGACTTCGAGGTCGACGGACAGAGATATGTCCACGAGCGCGCCATCAGCACCCAGCAGACGGGCTTCTCCTTCGTGGCGCAATGCCGTTCGTGGTTGCCCAGCAAACTCGGCGGCGTCATCTGGTTCGGCGTCGACGACACCTACAGCACCGTCTACTGCCCCATCTACTGCGGCGTCACCCAGGTGCCCGTATGCTTCGAGGAGGGCAACGGCAGCATGAGCCGCTACAGCGAGACCGCAGCCTTCTGGCTCTTCAACCGCGTGGCCAACTTCTGCTACCTGCGCTACGACTCGATGATTGTCGACGTGCGGCAGGTGCAACAGGAACTGGAGACCGACTTCGTGCGCGACGAGCAGGCCCACGCCCGCCGCTGGGCACAGGAGGACAACGAGCACCGCTTAGTGGGCGAGCTCAACCGCTTCAGCAACGAGCGTGCCGAGAAGATGATGCGCCGCTGGAAAGAACTCGACCAACTGCTCCTGATGAAATACATCGACGGCAACATCAAGACCGTCGAGAACGGCCGCATCAAGACCACACCGACGGGCGTCGTCACCGGCATCAAGCAGCCCCCCTACCCTGCCTGGTTCTACCGCCAGATAGTTGACCAGCACGGCGAGGTGATACGCGAAAGGTAACGGCGAATTATAAGAATTATACAAAAGCATTAAATATATCAATGCGAATTACTCGAAATGCGACGACAATTCGAGTAATTCATTTTTTTTCATATTGATGTCACAAATTGTGGTGGTTTGTCGTTTAATAGGTGAATCGGTTCGAAGAAACAAACAAAATGAATAACTCAAAAATAAAAATGTTATGAATACAATGTCAATTTTGCTCAACATTGATCCGTATTGGTTTAGCGACCTTACAAGTCTCATTGCCGTGGTTGTTGCGCTGTCAATCCCCATCGTGATAGCGGTGCTTTCATACCGTCGCAGGGTGAACGAAACCAACAAGAGGGCCCAGGTAATCATGGCCGCGCTGGAGAAGGACAGCGGCACGGTGCCCGAGGAGCTGATAAACAGCCTCAACAAACCCAAGAAGAGCCTCAAAGAACGTCTGCTCAGCAAACTGTTATGGGGTTTGGTCTGCACGATTTTGGGGCTTGGCTTTATCATTCGGCACTATGTTTCACCGGCCGACTGCGGAAATGAGCTCGGCATCGGCGGAGTCGCCCTGCTTGCTGTAGGAGTGGCATTTCTAATCTACTATTTCGTTGGCCGCCGGACGCTGAAAAAAGAGATAGAGGCCGAGGAGAAAGAAAATAATGTTTGAATTTTGATGATTAATAGGGGACGATGACAAGAGAAAGATTCATCGAGCTGGTGACAGCCGAGCAGGAGCCATTGCGACGGTTCCTGCTTGCCCTGTGCGGTGGCGACCGTGCCATATCCGAGGACATTGCGCAGGACGCGCTTGTCAAGGCATACCTTGCCTCCGGTGAGTTTGTGGAGCACTACAAGTTCCGCACGTGGCTCTTCAAGATTGCCTACCGCACGTTCCTCGACTACACCAAGCGGCCACACCGGTTGGCAGAACCGCTTGACGAGAGAATCGAGGGCGGAGAACGGGCCGATGCCACATTCCGCTACGAGGCATTATACCACGCTATCGACCAGCTGCCGGAACAGTCACGCGCCGCCGTGCTGCTCTACCACATCGAAGGCTATTCCTTCGGCGATATCGCCACTATCACCCATAGCAACCCCATCGCCGTGCGCCAGCGACTGTCGCGCGGCCTGAGACAACTGAAAAAAATCCTTGAGAGATGAAACAGAACGAAACCCTTAAAGCGATGCTCGCCAACTATCAGCCCAACCTGGGCGATAGCGACAAATATATAAGCAATCTACAGCGACGGCTGGATGCCATTGAAACCGTGAAGCAGATGTACGAGACAGAACGCCGAAAGATACGCAACCGTCTGATCGTTGCCTTCGTATCGGGTGGCATTGCCGGTGTTGCTATGGCTTTCTACATTATGTTGCACCCCATAGCCCCAATTACAATGGACCAGTTACCGGCCCAATGGATGGTTGCAGATGTAAACATTATCGTCAAAGTGTTGGCAATAACTGTGTTCAGCGTACTGATAGCTATCGTCAGCTCCTTGTTCTATCAGATTTTCAAGAAAGACTACTCCGCGGTGACGTCACCGTCGTGGTAGCAGAGGGCGCACACTATTTGATATGCAACTCGTGGCCCATGCGGTCCTGCTTGGTCTTCAGGTACCGCTCGTTGTATTTGTTGGGCTGCACCACGCAGGGCACTATCTCGGTGACTTCGAGGCCGTAGCCTTCTAGGCCGGTACGCTTGATGGGATTGTTGGTGATGAGGCGCATCTTGGTGACATGCTGGTCGCGCAGTATCTGTGCGCCGATGCCATAGTCGCGCTCGTCGGCCTTGAAGCCCAGCTTGAGGTTGGCGTCGACGGTGTCGAGGCCTTCCTCCTGCAGATGGTAGGCCTTGAGCTTGTCGACCAAGCCTATGCCACGGCCTTCCTGACTCATGTAGGCTATCATGCCTTTGCCCTCGGCCTCGATCATCTCCATGGCACGGTGCAGCTGCTCGCCGCAGTCGCACTTGCACGAGCCGAAGATGTCGCCTGTGGCACAGCTGCTGTGCACACGCACAAGCACAGGCTCGTCTTCCTTCCACTCGCCTTTCTTGAGCACCATGTGGGTGGTGCCATTGTCGAGCTGGGTGTAGGCGATGAGCTGGAAATTGCCCCACTGCGTGGGCAGGAACACCTCCTGCTCCTTGCGGATGAGGGTCTCGTGGGCCACGCGGTAGGCTATGAGGTCCTTGATGGTGATGATTTTCATGCCGAAGCGCTTGGCAACCTCCTGGAGCTGAGGCATGCGGGCCATGGTGCCGTCGTCGTTGATAATCTCAATCAGGGCGCCGGCGGGCTGTAGA
>JAFXUY010000118.1 GCA_017524785.1 Bacteroidales bacterium
AGCCTTCGACACGCTGCCTGTGGAGGGCTGCAACCTCTACACCACCCTCGACGCCGACCTGCAGCAGTATGCCGAGGAGCTGATGGCCAACAAGCGCGGATGCGTGGTGGCCCTGGAACCCTCAAGCGGCGAGGTGCTGGCCATGGTGAGCGCTCCCTGCTACGACCCCAACCTGCTGGTGGGACGCATTCGCGGCGAGAACTACAAGAAGCTGAACGCCGACATCTCGAAGCCCATGCTCAACCGAGCCCTGATGGGCCAGTATCCGCCGGGCAGCATCTTCAAGGTGGCTCAGGCCATGACGGCCTTGGACCTCGGCGTCATCACCCCCGGCAGCGGCTTTGTGTGCGACAAGAGCCTCGTGGGTTGCCACAACCACCCGTCGGCGACCTGCGTGCGCGAGGCCATCAAGATGAGTTGCAACCCCTACTTCTACCAGGTCTACCGCCGCGTGATACAGCAGGGCAAATACAAGAACATATACAAAGACTCGCAGTACGGCTTGACGGTGTGGCACGACTATATGATGCGCTTCGGCTTCGGGCAGAAGCTCGATATAGACCTGCCGAAGACCGGCATGTCGAAGGGCAATATCCCCGACACGGCCTACTACAACCGCTGGTATGGCAAGGAGCGGTGGGCCTTTTCGACCATCTACTCCAACTCCATCGGCCAGGGCGAGGTCACCGTGGTGCCCATCCAGATGGCCAACCTGGCGGCCATAGTGGCCAACCGCGGCTACTATATAACGCCGCATGTGGTGCGCTTCTACGGCCCCGACTCGGTGCGCAACGATAAATACCTCGAGCGCCACGAGACGGGCATACGGCGCGAGCTGTTCGAGATAGCCGCCGACGGCATGTACGACGTGGTGCATGTGGCTGGCGGCACGGCCCGCAGGGCCCGCGTCGAGGGGCTCGACGTGTGCGGCAAGACCGGCACGGCGCAGAACTACGGCGAGGACCACTCGGTGTTCATCTGCTTCGCGCCCAAGAACGACCCGAAGATAGCCATAGCCGTGTATGTGGAGAACGCCCGCGGCGGCGGTGGCACCTGGGCGGCGCCCATTGCGGGCCTGCTGGCCGAGAAATACTGCAACGGCGAGGTGAAGCGCAAAGATGTGGAGAAATACTACAAGGAAGTGGAACCTTGTCAGAAATTGCCGCTCTACAGGGTGACGAAGAAGAAGAAATGATGAACTCCAAAGAAAACTGATGTACCAAGAGAAACTGAAAATAGACTGGGTTGCCGTCGGGCTGTGGGCCTTCCTGGTGGTGTTCGGATGGGTGAACATCTATGCCGCCACCTACAGCGGCGAGCATGCCACGGTGTTCGACTTCGACACCTTCCATGGCAAGCAGCTGGTGTGGATAATAGCCGCTGCGGTGATAGCCGTGGTGGTTACGCTCACGGAGCCGCGCTTCTTCTCCAATACGGCATATATCATCTACGGCGCCGTGCTGGTGCTGCTTGTCGTCACGTTGTTCATAGCCACCGTCACCAAGGGCGCCACATCGTGGATAAATCTGGGGCCTTTCAAGTTGCAGCCTTCGGAGTTTGCCAAGTTCGCCACGGCGCTGGCGCTGGCCAAATATATGAGCGCCATCGATGTGGAATGGAAGCAGACACGCACCAAGGTGGCGGCGCTGATAGTCATAGGCGTACCGGCGGCGCTGGTGTTCCTGCAGCACGACACGGGGTCGGCGCTGGTGTTCACGGCATTTGTGTTCCCGCTGTTCCGCGAGGGCCTGTCGGGCGTGATACTCATCATCGGCGTGGCGGCCATAGCGCTCTTCGTGCTGGCGTTGCTGGTCAACAAGTACATATTGCTGGGCATCCTGGTGGTGCTGGCGGTGCTCTACCTCTTCGTGTGGCTCAACAAGCGGTCGGCACGCGACTACTGGCGGGTGGCTGCGGTGATAGCCTGCTGCGCGGTGTTCGTCTTTTCGGTCGATTTTGTGTTCAACCACGTCCTCGAGTCGCACCAGCGCGAGCGTATCGACGTGCTGCTGGGCAAGAGCGAAGACCTGCAGGGCGCAGGCTACAACGTGCACCAGTCGAAGATAGCCATCGGCAGCGGAGGCATCGTGGGCAAGGGCTTCCTGCACGGCACGGTGACCAAGGCCGACTTTGTGCCCGAGCAGCACACCGACTTCATCTTCTGCACCGTGGGCGAGGAATGGGGCTGGATAGGAGCGTCGCTGCTGGTAGCGGCCTATGTGTGGCTGCTGGTGAGGCTGGTGAACATGGCCGAACGGCAACGAAGCCGCTTTGCGCGGTTCTACGGCTACTCGGTGGCCAGCATATTGTTCATACACCTTTTTGTCAACATAGGCATGGTGCTGGGGCTGGTGCCCGTGATAGGCATCCCGTTGCCCTTCTTCAGCTACGGCGGCTCGTCGCTGCTGGCTTTCACCATGCTGCTGTTCATATTCATCAGGCAGGATGCCTCTAAAAACCAACTGTTGTAAATGCCCAAGAAACCAACCAACGAAGAACGCTGCTCGTTTTGCGGCCGTCCGGCATCGGACTGCGGCATGCTGCTCAGCGGACTGAACGGATACATCTGCTCCGACTGTGCGCGTCAGGCCGGACAGATATTCGCGGAGCACACCAAGAACGCCCCGCAAGCCTTTGCCCTGCAGAAAGACGACATACCGCGTCCCGCAGAGATAAAGACCTTCCTCGACCAGTATGTGATAGGCCAGGACGATGCCAAGCGGGTGCTGTCGGTGGCTGTGTACAACCACTACAAGCGTCTGAAATACAATGCCGAGCATGGCGACAAGAACGATGTGGAGATTGAGAAGTCGAACATAGTGATGGTGGGCGAGACGGGTACCGGCAAGACCCTGCTGGCACGCACCATAGCGCGGCTGCTGAAGGTGCCCTTCTGCATTGCCGACGCCACTACACTGACCGAGGCGGGATATGTGGGCGACGACGTGGAGAACGTGCTGGTGCGCCTGTTGCAGGCCGCCAACTACGACGTGCCTTCGTGCGAACGCGGCATAGTGTTCATCGACGAGATAGACAAGATAGCCCGCAAGAGCGAGAACCCCAGCATCACGCGCGACGTCAGCGGCGAGGGTGTGCAGCAGGCCCTGCTCAAGCTGCTCGAGGGTGCCGAGGTCAACGTGCCCCCCGAGGGTGGCCGCAAGCATCCCGAACAGAAACTGATAAAGATAAACACCCGCAACATATTGTTCATCTGCGGCGGCGCCTTCGACGGCGTGGAGCGTGCCATAGCCTCGCGCCTGAACAGCAATGTGATAGGCTTCAAGGGCGACGAGAAGCGCCAGCAGCTCGACCGAGAGAACATGCTGCAGTATGTGCAGCCCATGGACCTCAAGAAGTTCGGCCTCATCCCCGAGCTGGTGGGCCGTTTCCCGGTGCTCACCTACCTTCAGCCCCTCGACCGCGAAGCCTTGCGCCGCATACTCACCGAGCCCAAGAACGCACTGGTGAAGCAGTATGTTGAGCTCTTCAAAATGGACGATGTGAACCTTGAGTTTGCCACAGAGACGCTAGACCTAGTGGTGGACCGTGCCGTGGAGTACCATCTCGGCGCCCGCGGCCTGCGCTCGATAATGGAGGGCATAATGACCGACCTGATGTTCGACCTGCCACAGATGGGGAAGGGGAGTACCTACACCGTCACCCGCGAGATGGCCGAGCAAAAGATAAAGCTATAAACAAAAACGAGTAAAATATTTTGCCGTATTAGAAATTATTTGTATTTTTGCATTTCGAAATACTATAACAAAATGGAAGCAATAGTAGTTGACAAAAGTACGCAGAAGCACATTGCTCTTACGTCGTTACGGACTAAAGCGTCATCCTTGGCTATGAAGTCGGAGGATGAACATGTTTTGGAGCAAGTGATAGCTCTTCTAAGTGGCATGAAGCGGCCGTGTGTTTATACGCATGACGAGATGGCAGCAAACCTGTTTGAAGCCGATGAGGATTACAAGGCAGGAAGATTTGTGACACAAGACGAGCTCCGCGCGAAATATGGCCTATAGAAACCATTGGCTCCGTAGGGCGGAGAAGGATTTTAATGACATCTATCTCTATTACAGACGGTATGCCAGTGAAGAGGTAGCAAAACGACGTTTGGAAAAAATACTGCAAACTGCCGAAAAGATAGAAGGCATGCCCAATATTGGCATGTTAGACGATGAGTTCCCACATACCCCAAGCTATAGGCACATAACTGTTCTGGACTACCGTATTTACTACTTTGTGGAAGAAGATGTCGTAAACATCGCTGCAATATGGGATTGCCGACAAGGTGGCGACGTATTTTAGTTAATTATTATTTAAAAATACAAAATAAACTAAAAAGAAAAGAGTAGACATATTGAACTAACCGCCAATTATTCTCGCTGTTAGAATCTGCAAAATTCAATGCGTAAGAGGGTATGCTCGCGGGTGTTCACGCTTGGGCGTGGATTATTCGCACCTTATTATTACGCAGGCATTGCAGAGCCTTAACAGCTAATAAGGAGCAAAAAGAATAATTCAACGCCTTTTTTATATGAAACAGAAACTTACTTTTTTTGCCATCTTGGTGATGGTTTATCCACAGGTACTAGTCGCTCAAAAAAGCGATACATCATGGTATGTGAAAGGGTATAATGAAGTTGTTGCCAGAAAGTATTTAGACAGACAAATCAGTTTAGATGCTGTGGAAGGCATCTGGCATAGTATTGATGGATATAAATATGCCATCGAAAGAGATGTGAGGAATGGCCAAAGAATTAATGACCGATTTCGCGTAATTGTTCTGGAAAGCAGTAGCGACGAATGGAATTTGGGTGATATTCGTGGATTTATCTCCAAGGGAGGATATGATGGCATATATACAATGAAGTTCTACACCAAAGGATACCGAACAGAGTCCCAGTCAATATTCCTTACGTTAGAAAGTCCCGGTGTATTGACATATTATCGTGTCGACGGTGGCGGGAAAAGGACAATGCTAAAACTATACCCAAAGGTATCTGAGGGCACTACAATTGGAAGCGGAGCTGTGGCTCAAAAATGGTCAGGTTCAGGATTCGCCATTGGCGACCGTTATATCGCCACAAATAACCATGTTGTCGACAGTGCACAGACATTGGTTTGCTATGGCGTGGGAGGAGATTTGAACAAGAAATATTCCCTAAAGGTGGTAATTGCAGACAAGGAGAGTGACTTGGCAATAGTAAAGATAATTGACGAGGATTTCCCTGGGTTTAACAATATACCCTATACCATTAGCAATTCTGTGGCAGATGTTGGAACGCAAATATTTGTGTTGGGTTATCCAGAAACATATTATTTGGGCTCGGAAATAAAGGTTACCAGTGGCATTATTAATTCTAAGACAGGATTTCAAGGGAAACTGTCTACATATCAGATGGATGCCACAATACAACATGGGAGCAGTGGCGGGCCGGTATTTAACAACTCTGGAGAGTTGATAGGGGTGTCTGTTGCGGGTATTAGAAGCGAGAATATTTCAAATGTGAATTATGCTGTAAAATCGGTAAATCTTATCAATCTTGTTAATAGTTGCCAGGAACCGATAAAAACACCTACTAGAAATATGTTAGGAGCATTGTCGCTGCAAGATATGATAAAAAGGATTACACCAAATGTGGTGATTATTGTTGCCAATGAAGATGTTGTTAATGGTGTTGGAAGTAAAAATATAGCAGGTGGGGGCGGCGACAATGTGTCAGCGGACAAATACTATTTGAATGCATTGGAGAAATACAATTCTTGTGACTACCATGAAGCTTTTGAATATGTAAAACAGTCTATTAACCAAATGGAGACTCCCAAAGCACATCGGTTGCGTAGTATTCTTGCTCTTTATTTTAAAGACACAGCGATGGCAGAAGAATCGTTAAACTATTGCATTAATCATGACTACAATATAGACTGGTGTAGGACGACATTGGCACGCAGCATTTACATAAGCCAAAGGAGATACTCTGATGCAATGGAAATAGCGAACCGGCTGCTTTCCAAGAACCCCAAAGATGTTGATGCAATATATATCAAAGCTGAGAGTAAGTCTGGTCTTGGTGACAAGAACGGCGCCATTATGGAATATAAGCGAGCAATAGCAATAGGTGATTCAAAATACAATTATGGAACCATGTATAACAATATCGCTTGGGAATATTATCTTATGGGAGATTATTCCAAGGCGAAAATATATATAGAAGAAGCATTGAAAAGAGACAAGATGCAGTTTTATATATGGGAATCTGATGGTGAGATAGCATATCAACTTGGAGATTATGCCAGATGTGTACGTAGTATGAGCAATAGTATCGCAATTTCTGGCAAATATGGTTCGGCTTATTTATATAGGGGGAAAGCCCATCTGGCCCTTGGCGACACTCTTAGTGCTTATTATGATTTAATGAGTGCATCGGATATGGGTGTGAGAAGCGCTGATAGTATTTTGTCAACATTAACAATTCCCGAAGAGTTGTTTGCTATAACTACGAACGCCACCTATTCTAATCCACCCTTCGCAAGAAAGACCTCAAATAATGTCTCTCTACATGGCATAGAAACAGCCTCTGATTACGTTGCACTGCATATAATAATTCCAGAAAATATTATCGTTGACGAGGACACGTACATTATTGACAAGGATAACCCTAAAGACACTATGTATATTTTAAAACTTGAATCGTGGAGTGGCGGTAAGTGCACAGGTAGCAGTATATCAAATAGTTATCCTGAGGGATATCACATATTGTATTTTCCATCTGTTGGTGAAAACTGTAGAGAATTATCACTTAGTTTTAGAGGACAGGTCCTTATTGATGGGATAAAACTTCAAAGTGGACAGTCAATTGCAAAGAAAATTCCATCAAACAACTATTACGAAATCAGTTCTGGCGATTTGTTTTATAAGGGTAAAAGGATAGGATATGACGAAGAAGAAAATGTTTTAGGACCGGATTTATATCGTGAATTCAATAGGGCAAATCGACTTAGACATGCCGGTCTTCCGTTGGTAATAGTTGGGGGTGTCACGACTGGTGTGGGGTTTATCATTGGTATGGCCACAGATGAACCATCTTTACTTCTTGTTTCTGTAGCAGGTCTGTGTATTGGGACAGTCGGAGTACTTTTGCGGGCGGAAGCTCGCAGCACTATGAGGGGAATAGAAAATGAATTAAATAATTTGGCGAATAACACAAACATTTCAATCGCGCCGACCCTGCTGTTTACCAATGCAGGAAGCTGCTCAACAAACAGCCTTGGATTCGGATTAAGTATGAGAGTCGGTTTTTAGCTCGTTTATTTTAGTTTTTTATGTGTTCTGTTTGTGGAAACTGCCTAATTTTTATTGGGCAGTTTGGGGAATGGTTTGAAATATTTTTTGCCGTATCGGAAAAAAGTTGTAATTTAGCACCTTGAATATACGCATTGGAAGGGGTGTAAATATCCCGCCAATGAGTTGATTATGATATATATATAACACGCAGAAAAAACAGAGACATATATATGAAAACACTCAAAAAAGGTCTTTTACTGCTCTTTGCAGCCATGTTTTGCATCGCCGGAGCGTCGGCGCAGAAGAAAAGCATAGCACAAAAAGCCGACGACTTGTTCGACCAGTACCGCTTCTACGAGGCTGCCGAACAATACCAGAAAGCCTATGAGAAGATCAAGGACAACAAGGCCGAGAAGAACCGTGTCTATTTCCAGCTGGCCGAGTGCTACCGCCTGATGTATGAGTACGACAAAGCCCGCCGCATCTATGAGCGTCTGGCCAACGACGGCTACCAGCAGTCGGAGCCGATGCTCTACTTCTATCTGGCCGAGATGTACCGCTTCCTGGCCGAGTCGCACAACTACAAGCAGTACCTGTCCAAGTCGGACGAGTTCTATGAGAAATACATGGAAGTTAAACCTGGCGACAGCTATGCCGCCAAGCGCAAAGCCTCGCTCATCTATGCCAGCCAGCTGGCTGATGCACGCACCCGCCACGAGATTACCAAGATGGAGGACTGGTGCTCGGACTACAACGACTGGGCTCCGCGCTTCTATGGCAACGACACCACGAAGATAGTGTTCACCACCTCGCGTTACGCCGAAGGAGACGATAGCGACAAGGACCCCTGGACCAACCAGGCCTATTCCGACTTCTACACGGTGTTCCAGGACCGCAACGGCAACTGGAACTCGCTCCCCGAGCCTTGGGACAAGACAGGCAGGATAAATACCGAGGTCAACGAAGGTGAGGCTTGCTTCTCGCCCGACGGCAATACCATCTACTTCTCGCGTTTCGACGTGGTGGACAACGAGACGTCGCATGGCCGCATCTATATGGCTACCCGCAAGCCCGAGGAGCTTGAAAAAAAGAAAGGCAAGAAGCAGAGCACCAGCAATAAGGGCAAAAAGAAGAAACACTCGAACTTGACCCCGTGGGGCATGGCACAGAATATCGCCGAAGGTGCGGCAGCAGCTGCGGCAGAGAACGCCGAGGTGAAGCCTGGCGAGTGGAACGAGCCCACGGTCATATACCTTGGCGACACAGCCTACAACTACCTCTATCCCGCCATCAGCAGCGACGGTCTGACACTCTACTTCTCGAGCGATATGCCCGGCGGATTCGGCGACTACGACCTGTGGAAGGCCACGCGTAAGAGCCTGGCCGACGACTTCGGCCGTCCGGTGAACCTCACGTCGATTGTCAACACCCGAGGCAAAGAGGTGTTCCCCGTGCTGCGGAACGACTCGCTGATGTACTTCTCCAGCGATGGCCATCCCGGTGTCGGCGGCTACGACCTGTTCAAGAGCTCGCTGCGTCCCAACGGCAAGTGGACTACCCCGGAGAACCTTGGTATACCTATCAACTCGTCGCACGACGAGATGTCGATAATCTTCTATCCCGACAGTCTCAATGCCACCAATGTTATGGAGCGCGGTTACTTCTCGTCGAACCGTCCCTTCGCCGACCTGCACAACCGGCAGTTGGCCAACCAGTCGAAGAATCAGACTCCTCCCATCAACAACGACATCTTCTACTTCACCCTGCCGGGCCTCAACTATGCCATAGAGGGCACTGTGCGTAGCGAGAAGTCGATGCAGCTGCTCGAAGGCGTGCGCATACGCATGGTGGGCTCCGACGGCTCGGAATATGAAACCCGCACCAACAAGAAAGGCTTCTACCGTTTCGACAGCACCCAGGTGCGCCGCGACGTAGTGTACAAGATGTACCTCTCGAAGAAAGACTATTTCAGCATCGAAGGCTCGGAGAGCACCAAGGGCTATAACACCAATAAGACCCTCGTGCACGACTACCGCATGGATCCTGTGCCCGCCCGTCCTGTCGTGCTGCCCGAGATACGCTTCGATTTGGCTCGCACCGAGCTTAAAGGCGAATTCATGGATTCGCTGATGGACCTTTACATAGTGATGGACAACAATCCCGGCCTTGTTGTCGAGATTCGTTCGCATACCGACTGCCAGCCTTACATAGGCCTCACCAACGACACCCTCTCGCAGCGCCGTGCACAGACGGTGGTAGACTATCTGGTTGACCGTGGCATAGAGCGCGAGCGCCTGGTGGCCAAAGGCTATGCCGACCGTGTGCCGCGCGTGCTCGACGAGGACGTGGTGGTGACTTACAATGGCAAGCAGTATCCCTTCTACGCCGGCACGGAAATGACTTGCGACTATATCGCCACGCTCGACCCCGACCGTCAGCAGGCGGCCCACTCGCTCAACCGCAGACTTGAGTTCCTGGTTCTGCGCAACGACTATGTGTCGCGCCGCATGGTAGAGAACATGGCTTCGGATACTCCGGTGGCCAAGCAGACAGAGGACGGCAAGGTGATAGACTTGGTGAACCGTCCGGTCAACGACGAGGCGACCGACGAGGTGAAGCCTACCATTGTACACGACGAAAGTGTGGTGCCTGTCACGATGGTCAATTCGACCCGTGGCGAGGTGGCCTGCATCGTCAACGGCTCACAGGTGCCTATGCTCATCGATGAACGCTTTGTGGAACCGGTAGCCATTTCGTGGGAAGAGGCTATGAATTTCCTCTACCAGGGCCGTATTACCAAGGACGACTTCCCGCGTCGAGACCTCTCCTTCGACGCCGAGGGTAATATCATCGACAAGGAAATCATCATCTTCAAAGAGATGCAGATAGGCGAACAGCGCAAACAGAACGTTGAGGTGGTAGTGGTGAAGAATGTCGACTACAAGTTCATCATCAACCGCAACGGCCTGCGCCAGTTCGGCGACTATGAGTTCGACAAGCAGCGTTCGAAGCTCATCTTCTTTGATGAATAAACTTATCACTATCCTCGGTCCCACGGCGACTGGCAAGACCGCCTTGGCGGCCGAGGTGGCCTACCGCCTTGGCGGTGAGATTATAAGCGCCGACTCGCGTCAGGTGTTCCGTGGTATGGATGTGGGCACCGGCAAAGACTTGGCCGACTATAATGTCCGTGGCACGGCAATTCCCTATCATGTTATAGACATATGCGACCCGTCGGAGGAGTATAATGCCTACCGCTTTATGGGCGACTTCCTCGAGGCATATAATGATATTGTGTCGCGCGGGCGTGTACCTATTATGTGTGGCGGCACAGGCATGTATCTCGATGCCGTGATCCGTGGCTACCATTTGGCAGATGCCCCGGTAGATGAAACCTACCGTGCCAGCCTTGAGGCATACAGCGACGAAGAGCTCACAGCCCGTCTGGCTTCGTATATCTCCCTGCACAACCATACCGATACAGAGACCCGTGAACGTTTGGTGCGAGCCCTCGAGATACAGGAATTCGCGCAGCAACACCCTGAAGCTTACATACACATGCCGGAAATGGAACACCACGTGTTCGGCATCAGCTTTCCGCGAGAAGTAATCATCGCCCGCATAGAGAATCGTCTGCGCCGACGCCTTGACGAGGGTATGACCGCTGAAGTGCAGAGCCTGCTAGACAACGGTGTCAGCGCCGAGCGCCTCATGAAGTTCGGCCTTGAATACCGCCACGTAACACGCTATCTTTTGGGGCAATGTTCGCAAGACGAAATGTTCCGCGACCTTTTTACTGACATACGACGCTTCGCCAAGCGGCAGATGACATGGTTCAGACGCATGGAGCGCAACGGCGTGCCAATATGTTGGATAGATGGGTCGCTGCCCATGGAAGAGAAAGTCGACATGGTATCGGAAGCAATATAATAGCCCTCGGTTTACTTATCAACCTTACAACCCCTCGCCCTATCAATAGGTTATGCCGAGGGGTGGATTTTTTGTTGAAAACTATTTGCATGCGGCTCGGTTTTTTAAGGTAATTTAGCAAAGTGAATTGAGCTCGCCAAGTGCGGGCAAGATGCTATAAAAGTGTAACATATAAATTATTTATAGTCATGCAAGGCGACTTGTTTTCCGCGTTTCCCCCACAGGAGGAACCGAAAGAAATGAAACATTATACCACGGATGAAATCATGCGTTCGTCGGTGGAATATTTCCATGGCGACGAACTGGCCGCCAATGTGTGGATGAACAAGTATGCCTTGCGCAATGACGACCACATCTACGAGCTCAATCCCGACATGATGCATCGCCGTCTGGCTCGTGAGTATGCCCGCATAGAAAACAAATACCCCAACCCACTTGGCGAAGAGGAGATATACCAGTTGCTCAAGGACTTCAAATATATCGTTCCGCAGGGCAGCCCTATGAGTGGCATTGGCAACAATTTCCAGGTGGTGTCGCTCTCCAATTGCTTCGTCATCGGCAATCAGGGCAACAGCGACAGTTACGGCGGCATCATGAAGATAGACCAAGAGCAGGTGCAGCTGATGAAACGCCGCGGCGGTGTTGGCCACGATTTGAGCCATATACGTCCAGGCGGCAGTCCTGTGAAGAATGCGGCACTCACCTCCACAGGTATAGTGCCTTTCATGGAACGTTACAGCAACACCACCCGTGAGGTGGCGCAAGGTGGTCGCCGCGGTGCCCTCATGCTCTCAATAAGCATCAAACACCCAGATTCGGAGAGCTTCATCGATGCAAAGTTGGAACAAGGTAAAATTACCGGTGCCAACGTGAGTGTGAAGATTACCGATGAGTTTATGCGTTGCGCCATGGAAGGCAAACCTTTTGTGCAGCAGTATCCCATAGACTCGCCCAACCCTGTATACACGAAAACCATAGATGCCCGTGCGTTGTGGAACAAGATTATAGCCAATGCATGGCAGAGTGCCGAGCCTGGCGTGCTTTTCTGGGACACCATAATACGCGAGAGTATACCCGATTGTTATGCCGACTTCGGTTATCGTACGGTCAGTACCAACCCTTGTGGCGAAATACCTTTGTGCCCCTACGACAGCTGCCGTCTGCAGGCTATCAACCTTTACTCATATGTTGATGCCCCCTTTACCAAGAAGGCCAAGTTCAATTTCGACCTTTTCCGTGAGCATGTACGCAAAGGTCAGCGCCTGATGGACGACCTTATCGACCTAGAATTAGAGAAAGTCGACCAGATATTGAAGAAGATTGAGTCTGATCCCGAGAGCGATGAGATTAAGTCGGTGGAGCATAACCTGTGGCTCAATATCAAGATGAAGTGCCTTGAAGGCCGTCGCAGCGGCTTCGGCATTACCGCCGAAGGCGACATGCTGGCAGCCCTTGGTCTCCAGTATGGTACACCCGAGGCCACGGCTTTTGCCGTCAAGGTGCAGCAGACACTTCTCTGTGCGGCCTATGCCTCCAGTGTAGAGATGGCTCGTGAACGCGGAGCTTTCCCCATATACAACGCCAAACGCGAAGAGAACAACCCCCTCATACGAAGAATAGCCGAGGCCGACCCTGCTCTCTACAAGGAAATGGTCAAGTACGGCCGCCGCAACATTGCCCTGCTCACTATTGCCCCCACGGGAACAGTAAGCATCTGCACCCAGACAACCTCGGGCATCGAGCCGGTCTTCCTGGTAAGCTACAAACGCCGCAAGAAAATCAATCCCAACGACAAGGATACCAGCAAACAGAATATTATTAAGGATGAGAATGGCGATTATTTCGAAGAATACAACGTCTTCCATCCCAAGTTCCTGGTTTGGGCCAGTGTCAACGGCTATGATGTGGAAAAGGTGAAACACATGGATGATGCCGAACTGCAGACGCTTATTGAACAGAGTCCTTACTACCATGCCACCAGTGCCGACATCGACTGGGTGGCCAAGGTGCGTATGCAGGGCGACATACAGAAATGGGTTGACCATTCTATTTCTGTCACTGTCAACATCCCCAAAGAGACAACCAAAGAGGTTGTCAGCAAAATCTATGAAACTGCATGGGAGAGTGGTTGCAAGGGGTGCACCATTTATCGTGACGGTTCTAGAACAGGCGTGCTGGTCAGCAACAATGAGAATAAGAAAGAGAATCCCTGTTTTGGCGAAAGCAAAGCTCCCAAGCGTCCCAAGAAGCTTGAGGCAGAGATCGTACGCTTCAAAAACGAGAAAGAAGACTGGATTGCCGTCGTTGGCATGTATGAAGGTCGCCCATACGAGATTTTCACCGGCCGTGCCGAGAACTTCCTTTTACCCAAATGGGTCGAGAAAGGCTGGGTGATACGTGTCAAGGAGAAAGGCGATGAACATGCCCGCTATGACTTCCAATTCACCGATCAGGACGGCTATCACATTACCATCGAAGGACTCTCGCGTATGTTCCGCAAAGAGTTCTGGAACTATGCCAAGCTCATCTCTGGAATCCTGCGTCACGGCATGCCCATCCCCAATGTAGTGGAACTAATTGGCAAGCTCAACTTCGACACCGACAGCATCACCACCTGGAGTAATGGTGTGGCCCGAGCCTTGAAACGCTACATTAAAGATGGTACTGAAACCGGCGAGACTTGTCCAGACTGCGGTAGCAAGCTTATATATACCAGTGGATGCAAGAGTTGCCCCCAGTGTGGATGGAGCAAGTGCTCATAAACAAGCAATCTTTTTCTAAGCAAGCACACATATTTACCAGAGCGGCTGCCCAATCGGGCAGCCGCTCCTTTTTTCAATCGTCGGCGTGCTTGCGCGATCCGTCGATGGCTTCGGAAACGTTGATGACATAGTCGCCGAGCTTCTCGTATTGGGCGTAGAGGCTGCTGTAAGCATTCCCTATGGCATAGTCGTAGACACCGAGCTTAAGCGCGTCGAGATGTTGAACTCGCAGACGGTCGCGGTAGGCGTTGATATCGTGTTCGGCAGCATATGCCGCGTCGAGGTCTACATGGTCGTAGTCGTGCAGGTTGCGGTCCATGACATCAAGTGCTTTCTGTACGAGTCCACTCATCTCCGATAGGTTGGCATTTAGGCCTGCATCGAAATGTACGGCGTCCTCGCGCTTGCTTTGGCGTGTCATAGCTATCTGATATATGGTATCGCCAATAGACTCCAGGTTGTCGATTATGCGCAGCATGGCACTGATGCGCTCCGAGGCGTGTTCCGACACGTCGCCAGAACCCACTTTGGTGAGGAATTTCGAGATTTCCATTTCCATACGGTCGGTAATCTCCTCATATTTGGATATACGCTCCATAATGGAGTCGAACTCTTCGTCTTTTTTTGCAGTACGTAGTCCGGGCAAAAAGGTATACATGCGCAGGATGCGCTTTGAAAACTCCTCAATCTCACTCTTGGCGCTTTGTAGGTTGAGCTCGGCGGTGCTGAGCCAATTGCCTCCCAAATAAGTTAGACGGAACTCGTCTTCTTTTTCCTCATCCTTTGTTTTCACCATCCAATCTACAATCTTTAGAATCTGTGGTATGAAGAATGCCAGGATAAGGGTGTTTCCTACATTAAAAATAGTGTGGAACAATGATATGGCCATAGGTACCGACTCGGGGTTGTAGGCCTGATCCTTGATGTCAGTATATGGGCTACAACCTGTGAGGTCGGTTGTAATGTCGGCAATAAGGGTCATGAGGGGCGAGAAGACAATGAGCGTGATTACGACACCCACCACGTTGAAGACTAGATGTGCCCGAGCTGCTTTTTTACCGGCAGAATTGGCCACTAAGGCAGCCAGATTGGCGGTGATGGTGGTTCCGATGTTTTGTCCCATCACAAGAGCCACTGCAACATCGAAACCTATCCAACCGTTGTAGCACATGACTAGTGTTATAGCCATCATTGCTGCCGAAGCCTGCACCAGGCAGGTGAGAATGGCTCCTATAGCTACAAATAATAAGATTGACCAGAACCCAAAAGTGCTTAGGTTCCCAAGGGCATTTAGAAATCCTGGATATTGGTCAAGATTGGCAAGTGGTTTCTGCAGAAGTTCCATTCCTACTAGCAGCAGGGCGAGGCCGATAATAGCTTGGCCAATAGATTTCATTCTGTCTCGCTTGGAAAAGATGAAAAAGAGGCTTACGGCAGCCAGCAGCATTGGCAGACTGAACCCTCCGGCTCCTTCGCCGAGACCAAATAGAGTAATTATCCAGGCTGTCACAGTTGTGCCAATATTGGCTCCCATGATAACCGCCACGGCGCCGCTAAGTGACAATAGGCCAGCATTGACAAAGCTCACCACCATAACCGTGGTGGCCGATGAACTCTGGATGGCGGCGGTGACTGCCGTGCCAGTGAGGATTCCACTTAAGGGATTGCCGGTGATATGCTTCAATACTGACCGCATTTTGCTGCCAGCTATCTTTTGCAGACCTTCGCTCATAAGTTTCATGGCGAAGAGGAAAACGGCCAATGCTCCTGCCAAATTCAAGATAACCAGTAGAATATTCTGTATTTCCATAGTAGGTTTATGAGATAAATGATGCTGCAAAAGTACGAAGAATATCTGTACGTGCTTGTTAAGTTTTTGTTACATTTTCATTTGACGATGAGTTTGTGTACTGTTGTGCCGTGGCTGTTGACCATGCGCACAAAGTAAGCTCCTGGGTGGAGCAAAGCATGGGGAATAAGGAGTGTGGTTTGTACGGGCGTGGGGTCGAATACAATGCGGCCTTGCAAATCGATGATTGAGAGTGTGGAAGGTTCGCTAACGCAGACGGTGATATCGCTGCCGGCGGGGTTGGGTACAAGAGTGAAGAGCGTGGCATCGTTGGTGGTTATACCTGTAGTGGTAGTGGTAAAGCCGGTTGAGTCGCTATAGGCAGAAATTACACCATCGGAGCAAACGGTAGCTATATAAATGTCGTATGGTGTGTTGGATTCAAGGTTTGTGATGGTGTAAGGGTTGTCGGCTGTTATAGTCGTGATGCCTTCGCCACGGCTGAAGCCACGCAGTCCGTATTCCACTTGCCATGTTGCGTTGCCGTTTGCGCTGGGGGTCCAGCCTACGGTGACGCTGTGTGCTGTGATATTGCCTATTACGACATTTGAGACAGGTTGACAGATGTCAGTGTAGAATGCCAGAGGCTCACTCCATTGGCCAGGTATGTTGTCATATTGTCCGCAGAGGGCCTGTACGCGCACATTGTACGCAGTGGCAGGGATGAGGTCGGCGAAAGAATAGGAAGTGGAAGTGCATCTGTAGGTATGGTTGTAAACGTTGTTGTAAATGTTGATATTCCAAGCTTGCTCGTTGGCAGCAGGCAGCCATGTTACCGAGGCAGAGTTGAAGTCGACAGATTCGAGTGTCGGCATTGATGGCACGCCACAGTCTACAACCAATGTGCCGGCTGTGGAGGTGTTCCATGGCGAGAGGCCGCCGTCAGGGCATAAGCTTCTCAAGCCTATGGTGTAGGTGGTGCTATGTGTGAGGCCTTGGAATGTGAAAGGACTGTTGGCAGGTGCTATGGTGTCGAATAAGGAGGTTCCGGAGGAATCTAATGTAAGTTCTACGCTGTCTACAGAGGTGGTATAATATATGGTAAGGAAATCCTCGCCGGTAGAAATACTATCGAGTATAGGTGCCAAACAAAGCTGCGGTGCGACGCCTGTGGTGGTGAAGGTGACGGTGTCGCTCACGGCACTGACGCTACCGCCGCAATTTAGACGTATAAAGAGCCGATAAGTTGTTGAGGCCTGTAGGCCGGTGAGTGTTAGGGTGCTGTCGGCGGTGGTGAATGTGTCTGTGAGGTCTCCGTTACTGTTTAGTAGGCATACCGTGGATGTGGCACCGATGTTGTCGCCAACGCCAACAGTCCATGCTACGGTTACACCGCTATCGCTCAAAACCGTGATGCCAAGATTAGTGAATTCCTCTGAACAATCGGGAATTCGGCGCACCATTAAGTCGTCCAGAAATAGGTCGTTGTACATGACAATGGTGTTCGTATAGCGGAGGGCAAAGTGATAGACGCTGTCGGTGATATTGATGTTGTCTGTTGTAAACTGATAACCCGAGTAGTTAAGTGTTGCCAGCGGGATGACGAGGAGTGGTACGAATGTGGTAGTGTCGGAAGGATTTGTCATTATGCCAGCCTCAAAACCAGTGTGAGTTGCACCGTTGAGCCAGAAGGTGATGTGTAGTTTGTTGGCGGGGGCCCCGGTTAGCGCGGGACTTACTACCATAGGACTATGGTTGCCGTCGCTGGCAAGTTCGATGCTGTTGAAACCGCTATGGGCACGGTTTGAACCGCGGTAGACCGAAGGAGTCATGACGCCCATATAGTCGGGATATTGATTGTGTGCTGTCCAACATAGTGGCATTTCGCCGCTTGGTGTTGCATCGAAGTCCTCGAAATATGGTAGAGGACGTGGACCACAAGTGGTTGCAAAGGTTCCTGCAGTGGCAAGACTGTTGCCGCTGGGGCACGAGGCTTGCAGAAGATAGCGGTAAGATGTACTGGGGATGAGGCCTGTTACAGTGACTGTGTTTGATGTGGTGGTGATGACTGTGTCGCCGATTGTGAGATTGTAGGATGTGGCATCATAGGAAGGCCATGTGAATGTTGCCGAGTTATTGCCGATATTGCTGACAGTAATGCTGTCGGGGCGTTGGCACGAATTGCAGTGTACAGTCGTGCCGACTATGGGTGTGCTTACTGCGAAACCTGTGCCATCGTAGAGAGTGTCGCCACCAGGTGCTATGGCTTTGAACGCACAATATGTGCTGTAGCCGTTGCTGCCAGCATGCCATAGCAATGTTATGCTGTCACCGTCGCAGACTGGTATATATGCAGTGGCAGCGTTGCTGCCGTTGGGAATGGAAGCACTGCCGCGTAGGCTACTTCCGACATATAGTTCCACTGCATTTCCGCTGCCCCAAATGATGTTGTATTCATGGAGAGTGCTCATGTCAATCTGCACCTCGCATTCTGTGCCTGCACAGGCTGTGAATGCTTGGCGGACGACAGATTGAGATGAGATTTGGCTGTTGCAGTAGGTGGCCACGCCCAGAGAGTAGGAGGTGCCTGCCGAGAGGCCGGTGAAGGTGTAGAATGTGTCGGCAACAGTGTCTATAGTCATGCCGTCTAGGCTTACTAACCATTCACTGCTACCTGTTGCTGGGCTCCATGACAGAGTGAGGCTTCCAGATGTGATATTGTCAATGTTCGCTGCTACAGGTGGCGGACAAAATGGGCAAGGTGTTGCCGTAGCATACACAAGGGCACCGTTGTACATGCCTGTACCATTGCCTGCGGCCAGTACGGTGCCGTCGCCGACGGTGAAGGAATAATCGAGAGAACTGAAAATACCGTAGCTCTCATATAAGTTGGTGTCAATCCATATAAAAGCTACCGAATCGGTGGAGCATACAGGTAGGCTTACGTTGACTACCGAATCAGAGGCTCCGGGGCCGCCGGCAAGGGCGACAGGTACGCCGTTAACGACGGCGACGATACCGACATAGGCGTAGTTGAAGATTTCGCCATGGTAGTCGTTGTCTACTAATTGTATGTTGATGGTACAGTAGCCGGAATCACACATTGTATGGAATGACAGTGGACTAGTCCACTCGCTGTATTCACCGCCACAATAGGAGCGCACCCAGACGTAATAGAGCGTGCTTGGCAGTAGGTTGTCAAGGGTATATGCGGTGTCGGCGGTGATGTAGAACACCGCTGAATCGATATCGGCAACGGTGGATATGGCCAAGTCGTAAGATATGGCGTTGGTGGAGTGCCAACGCACAGTGACACCGACATTGGTGATAGAGTCGGTGGTCACAGCAGTTGGACGGTGGCAGCTGGTGATGCCGATAACTTCGATGGCGCTGATATAGGCGTAGTCGACTTGACCTGCATGCGATGTACAGCGGAAGGCTATCCAGATGGTGTCATCGCCGATGGTGTCAGTGTCGAAGGTGTAGTCTGTGAGGGTGGTGGATGTTACGTTTGCCATCGGCACGAACGATAATGCCGACGATAGGTCAGTTACATATCCGAGTTCGAAGGTGGCCGGGTCGAGGGCGTCAATGGCTGCGGTAACGGTAACACGCATGTCGGTGGCTGGTAGGTGTATGTGTGGTAGGGCAATTACGGTACTGCTGCCAAAATTTGGCGAGAATTGTAACACAGGCCCGAATCCGAAGTATTGTTCGTCAACAACAGCAATATAGCTTGGTGTGTGCATGGTTGTCCAGCATCGTGGAGCGTAGCCCTGTGACATTGAGTCGAATGTTATGTTGACAGGTGCCGATAGCCCAGATAGGCACAGGGTCCGGGTGCTTCCTATCGGTTGCCATTCTGTGGTGTCGTCGCACACAGAACGCACCCATAGCCAATAGTCAGTGGCTGGTGCCAGACCAGTGATGGTGAATGTGTTGTTTGTGATGCCTCCAATGACAGTGGCAGTGGATGTGTCGTTAGTCGTATTGTAACCCACTTCATAGCTTAATGCGACACTGACATTGTTCCATCGCAGGCTCACACTCGTGCTGTCAACACTGTCGATATATGTTTGATTAGGTTTGCGACAGCCCACTGCAGCCTCAACCGTTATGTCGTCAATGAGGCATGCAGCCTTTGCGTAGCGGGAGTTCCAGAAGAATGTCACATAGGCAGTGCTGCCTGATATATCGTCAGTCCAGAATTCGTATTCTGTATATTGGGTATTGTGGTTTGGAACGGTGAAGAGTGGTACAAACGTTGAGGTGTCGCCGAGTGAGGTGAGTACACCGGCACGCAGGGTGCCTAGTGTGGTGTCGCTATAGCGCATATGGAATTTTACGTGCATCTGATTGGCCGAAAGGTCAATGGTTGGCATCGCAATTACATTGCACAAACCTTGGAGGCGCAGGTATCCGGTGTCGCTGTAGGCATTGTTGGCGTTTCGGAGCACACGCGGATAGGTGGTGCTGGCCATGCTGCTTCCAACGATGGTGGTGTAGCAGTCGGGTTCGCTTTGGGAAGCATAGCTTTCCATATTGTCGAAAAATGGCGCTTGTTCGGTGTAGTTGCAGCGGGTGGTGAAGTT
Source organism: Bacteroidales bacterium (assembly GCA_017524785.1). GTDB lineage: Bacteria > Bacteroidota > Bacteroidia > Bacteroidales > P3 > Colimorpha. Next base: position 20,365 of record JAFXUY010000118.1, read on the forward strand.
GTATGTAAGGGTGTGAGTACTGCTGTCGTTGCTGCATATTGAGCGTACTATGGCCGTGTGGCTGCTATTGGGTGCAAGGCCATTGACGGTGGTCTGGTTATAAAAAACACCCATATCGACACCGTCGAGGACGAGGCGGAAGTCGGCTGTACTCTCGGTGCTGTCGGCGGCAGCGAGTGTAACGCTGGTAGTACTTATGTTGGTCATTCCAAACGATGTGGGCCAATGGCACAGACTCATGGTGTCTAGCACTTCGATATCATCTACATACCAGTAGTAGTTTGTGCCACGGGTGCGGTTGCGCATTGCTATGCGAGCACCTGCCGGTGCCGATGCAAAGCGGCATTCTTTGAGTTGGCAGGCATTGTTAAAGGAAATGCAGTGGTAAGTCACCAATGCCACGAAAGTCGAAGTGTCCGAAGCGTCGGTGACATAACCCACATCGAAGTATCCCGGTGTTATTGAAGTCCCTTCAGGTCGAGTGTTGAACACAAGGGTCAATCCGTTGATAGGCTCATTGAAAGCGGGAAATACAAGTACGCGATTCTTGTTGGAACTGCCACTGTAGAAGCGTAACTGTTTGGTGCTGTTGCAGCTGGCTGATGTTGTAAGTGATAACGAACAGCCGTAATAGGAGAAACCCTGTGCCGTGAAACTTGAAATGTTGGTCATTGTGTCGAAATTCTCTGCATAAGGAATTGTCAACTGGGCATTTGCCCCATGCGGAAACAAGGTTGCTGCCACTAAAAAGATGGTGAGAATGATGTGTCTCATCGTTATTACTGTTTTTTGTGATGTTATTGTGTAATCTATGATGTTGGTTATCATGGAGAAAAAGGTATGGTCATGTAGTCGTGGCCAACAACAAATATACAAATATTTCTTACTGTGGCAACATATTTTTTATAATTTATACAACAATTTGTACGGTATGTCGTTTATATGGTTGAATTATGCGACAATATCTTGACCTCTTACAATATGTGCTCGATCATGGTACCGAGCGTCATGACCGCACAGGCACCGGCACAATAGGTGTCTTCGGTTACCAAATGCGTTTCAATCTGGGCGAGGGATTCCCTGCACTGACCACCAAGAAGCTGCACCTGCGCTCCATTATACACGAACTGCTATGGTTTCTGCGTGGCGACACAAATATCAAATACCTTAAGGATAATGGCGTGAGTATTTGGGACGAGTGGGCCGACGAAAACGGCGACTTGGGCCCCGTCTATGGTTCGCAGTGGCGTTCGTGGCCCGACGGGCACGGCGGTGCCATAGACCAGATTGCAAATGTGGTGCGCGAGATTAAAGGAAATCCGTATAGCCGTCGCCTTATGGTGACAGCATGGAACCCTGCTGAAATACAAGACATGGCTCTGCCGCCATGCCACTGCTTGTTCCAGTTCTACGTCAGCGAAGGCAAACTCTCTTGCCAACTCTACCAACGCAGCGCAGATATATTCCTCGGTGTGCCGTTCAACATCGCAAGCTATGCATTGCTGACGATGATGATGGCACAGGTGTGCGGATTGGAGGCTGGCGATTTTGTCCACACTTTCGGTGATGCTCATATCTACAAGAACCACATCGATCAGGTGCACCTACAGCTTACACGTGATCCGCGTCCATTGCCTACAATGCGCATCAATCCCGAGGTTAAAGACATTTTTGGCTTCCGTTACGAAGATTTCACGCTCGAAAACTATAACCCGCATCCGCATATCAAAGGGGAGGTGAGCGTATGACGTTAAACAAACATACGTGGTGTATCGTCATGGCGGGTGGCATAGGCAGCCGTTTCTGGCCCATCAGTCGTACCGACAACCCCAAGCAGTTTATCGATGTCGCTGGCGTAGGACGCTCCATGTTGCAGATGACTTTCGCGCGTTTCGAGAAGATCTGTCCTCGGCAGAATATAGTCATTGTCACTGGCGACAAGTATGCCGACCGTGTTCGCGAGCAGGTGCCCGGGCTGCTGCCATACCAGGTGTTAAGCGAACCTTTGCGCCGCAACACCGCTCCCTGTATAGCCTACGCCGCCGCAGTCATAGGCCAGATAGACCCCGAAGCAACAATCATCGTGTCGCCTGCCGACCATGCTATCTTCCGTGTTGAAAAGTTCGTGGCCGATATGCAGCAGGCAGTGCAGACCGTGGCCATGCATGATTGGATTATCACCCTTGGTGCACAGCCGGTAAGACCCGACACGAGCTACGGATATATTCAGTTCAAAGAGAAGCCTTCTCTGCCTCGAGCACACAACCTGCACCCCGTGGTCACCTTCACCGAGAAACCGCCTGTCGAGTTGGCACGCCAGTTTATTGCCAGTGGCGAGTTCTTCTGGAATGCCGGTATCTTGGTGTGGCAGCTGCCTGTGTTGCGCGAAGCCTATCGCAAACACCTCCCGGCCATTGCCGACGCCTTCTTCAACCTTGGCCTGGGTACGCCTTGGGAGGAACTGGAACGTGTCTACTCGCAGTGCGAAGCCATCTCGGTTGATAATGGCATCATGGAGAATGCCAACAATGTACATGTCATGGAGGCAAGTTTTGGCTGGAGCGATGTCGAGACTTGGGATTCGCTTTACGACACTGCTCGTCACGACAAGGATGGCAATGCCTTGTTCAGCGATGGCAATGTCTTTACATACGACACCCACAATACATTGGTAGTGATGCCATCTGGTCAGAGCAAGACGGTGGTTCTCGAAGGACTCGACGGATATATTGTAGCTGTCAATGATGACACACTGATGGTTTGTCGCCGCAAGAACGAAGAAATGGTCTTCCGTTTCTCCAGCGACGTTGAACTGAAAAAACTTATAGATAATAAATAACACAACAATAATGAAACGCTACGAGATTAAGCAACTATTAAAAGAAGATGTGAGCGCCCTTATAGGCACCACGATATGTGTAAAAGGCTGGGTGCGCACCAAGCGCGGCAACAAGAACGTCGCCTTCCTGGCCGTGAACGACGGCTCGATTATCCACAATATCCAGGTCGTCGCCGACCCCGCCAAGTTCGAGGAAGAGCTGAAGCGCATCACCACCGGTGCCTGCATCGGCGTGGAGGGCAAGCTGGTCGAGAGCCAAGGTTCGGGCCAAGCCGTTGAGGTACAGGTCGAGAACATCGTCGTCTATGGCGAGGCCGACCCCAACACCTACCCTCTGCAGAAGAAGGGCCATAGCATGGAGTTCCTGCGCGAGATAGGCCACCTGCGCCTGCGCACCAACACCTTCGGCGCCGTCATGCGTCTGCGCCACAACATGGCCATGGCCATCCACACCTTCTTCCACGAGCGCGG
>JAFXUY010000119.1 GCA_017524785.1 Bacteroidales bacterium
CGCCAACCTGGTGTTCATCGTCTCCTCGATGCTCAGCGGTGCCTGCGCAACGCCGGAGTTCCTGATGTACATGAACTACTTCATCGGCATGGAGTATGGCCAGGACTACTGGAAACATCCCGACTATATCGTGGACCTCTCCAAGAAGCAGCGCTCCATTGACAAAGTGATTACCGACTGCTTCGAGCAGATTGTCTACACCATCAACCAGCCGACGGGCGCCCGTAACTTCCAGGCCGTGTTCTGGAATATCTCCTACTACGACCGCTACTACTTCGAGAGCATCTTCGGCGAGTTCCGTTTCCCGGATGGAAGCCGTCCGGACTGGGATTCCCTGAACTGGCTCCAGAAGCGGTTCATGAAGTGGTTCAACAAGGAGCGCACCAAGACCATCCTGACCTTCCCGGTCGAGACGATGGCCCTGCTCACCGAGAACGGGGACGCCAAGGACGAAGAATACGCCGAGTGGACGGCACAGATGTATGCGGAAGGCCACTCCTTCTTCACCTACATGAGCGACAACGCAGACTCGCTGGCAAGCTGCTGCCGTCTGCGCAACGAGATTCAGGACAACGGCTTCAGCTACACCCTCGGCGCCGGCGGCGTCTCCACGGGCAGCAAGAGCGTGCTGACGATCAACCTCAACCGTTGCGTCCAGTATGCCGTAGCCAACAAGATTCCGTACCTGAAGTACCTGGGCGAGGTGGTCGACCTCATGCACAAGGTGCAGATCGCCTACAACGAGAACCTGAAGGACCTGCAGGCCCACGGCATGCTGCCACTGTTCGACGCAGGATATATCAACATAGCCCGCCAGTACCTGACCATCGGCGTCAACGGCCTGGTGGAGGCCGCCGAGTTCATGGGCATCAAGATTACCGACAACCCCGACTACGTGGCCTTCGTCCAGGGCGTCCGCGGCATGATCGAGCGCCTCAACAAGGAATACCGCACCAAGGACGTGATGTTCAACTGCGAGATGATACCGGCCGAGAACGTGGGCGTGAAGCACGCCAAGTGGGACCGCGAGGACGGCTACTTCGTGCCGCGCGACTGCTACAACTCGTACTTCTACATTGTCGAGGACACCTCGCTGACGGTGCTCGACAAGTTCCGCCTGCACGGTGCCCCCTACATCGAGCACCTCACCGGCGGCTCGGCCCTCCACTGCAACCTGGAGGAGCACCTGACACAGCAGCAATACATGCAACTGCTCGAGGTGGCCGCCAAGGAAGGCTGCAACTACTTCACCTTCAACATACCGAACACCATCTGCAACGACTGCGGCCACATCGACAAGCGCTACCTGAAGGAGTGCCCCCACTGCCACTCGAAGAACGTGGACTACCTGACCCGCGTCATCGGCTACCTGCGCCGCGTGAGCAACTTCAGCAAGCCGCGCCAGGAAGAGGCCAGCCGCCGATTCTATGCCAGCATGTAGGTAATGGTTAACGGTTAATGGTTAAGGTTAATGCTGCGATATATTGATACCGACATTGTGTTCCAGGAGATTCCAGACGAGGTGACGCTGGCCGTCAACCTCAGCGGCTGTCCCTGCCGTTGCCCTGGGTGCCACTCGAAGCACCTGTGGGGCGACAGCGGCGAGCCGCTGACCGAGGAGGCCGTGGAGTGCATGCTCGAGCATCAGAAGAACGAGGTGACCTGTCTGAGCCTGATGGGCGGCGACGCCCAGCCGCAGGAGGTGGACCGCATGGCCGGATGGCTGCGCCGACGCCACCCCAAGCTGCACATAGCCTGGTGGAGCGGCCGCTCGTTGCTCTCGCCGCAAGTGTCGCTCTCGAACTTCGACTACATCAAGCTCGGCCCCTACCTGTCGCACCTAGGACCCCTGAAGAGCCGCACCACCAACCAGCGCCTCTACCGCGTGGTGCACGACACCCTGCAGGACATCACACCACACTTCTGGAAAAGTTAATAGTGAATAGTGAATGGTGAATAGAGATTAGTTGAAAGTTGAAATTATCGGTATCAAGCAGAATAATTTCAACTTTCAATTTTTAGTTTTCAATTTTTTTGTATCTTTGCACCTATCAACAACAACAGAAAAAACTTAATACACATTAATTATGAAACGTTTAGGACTTCTTCTCATGTGCTTTGCCACATTGGCATTGACCTCGTGCAGCGCCATTCAGAGCGCCGCCAGCAGCGACACCGTTGCCAGCGCCACCGGCCAAAGTTGCGGCACCGCCGTGCAGGGTCTCTACTCGGCCTACAAGCGTACCGGCACCATCGACCTGACCAACACTGCCAACCTCAACAACGCCCTCACCGTTGCCACCGCCTACACCAACCTGAAGCAGAACAAGGGCAACAGCAACTACCGCAAGGCTTTCACCAGCGGCCTCATCGCCAGCTCGGCAGGCCTCATCACCAGCGCCAACGCCACCGCTTTTGTCGACAAGATGCTTGCCACTGCAGGCCTCGGCAACATCAACACGCAGACCGTGGCACAGACCGCCGCCACAGCGTCGGCCATCGTTACACTGCTCAGCGTACTGAAACAATGATAAACCAAGCAGCACTAGACAACATGAAAGCACGGCGCAGCTGCCGTGCTTTTTCGCAGGAAATGCCCGCCAAGGAACTGATAGCCGCCATATGCGAGGCCGGCACATGGGCCCCCACGGGCCACGGAAAGCAGAGCCCTGTGATTGTGGCTGTTACCGACAAGAAACTGCGCGACCGCCTGAGCGCGATGAACGCCCGCATATGGAACGAGCTGAAGCTGCAGCGCGGCGACAAGCCGACGGAAGGTTTCGACCCCTTCTACGGCGCCCCGGTGGTGCTGGTGGTGCTGGCCGACCGCACGGTTCCCACCTACCACTACGACGGCTGCGCCGTGCTCACCAACATGGCCAACGCCGCCGAGGCTGTGGGGTTGGGCTCGTGCTGGATACACCGCGCCAAGGAAGAGTTCGACAGCGAGGAAGGCAAAGCCATACTGGCCGAGTTGGGCATAGAGGGTGACTATGAGGGAATTGACCACCTGGCGGTGGGCTATGCCGCAAAGGCGCCCGCCCCTCCCCTGCCCCGCAAGAAAGACTATGTCCGCTGGGCGTAAATAACAACTGCAAAAGCATTGAACGGCATCCATTTGGGTGCCGTTTTAACTTTTTTTATCACAGATTAATATTTTTTCGTATATTTGCATTCTCATGCGATAGTCTTTTTGTGGCTAATAGCGTGAGCCTTAATTATTAATATAAACTATAAAAATATAAAATTATGACACCTTCACACATTGAACACATCGGCATTGCAGTGACGAACCTCGACGAGGCCATCCGTTACTGGGAAGACGTTATGGGTCTGAAATGCTACGCCATCGAGGAAGTAAAGGACCAGAAAGTAAAGACAGCCTTCTTCCGCTGCGGCGACGTCAAGATTGAGCTCCTCGAGCCCACCTGCCCCGAGAGCACCATAGCCGCATTCATCGAGAAGAACGGCGGCAAGGGCGGCATGCACCACATAGCCTTCGCCATGGAGAACACCGACCAGGCCCTGAACGAGGCCAAGGAGAAGGGTGTCCGCCTGATTGACCAGCAGAGCCGCATGGGCGCCGAAGGTCTCCACATCGGGTTCCTGCACCCCAAGAGCACCCTGGGCGTGCTGACCGAGTTCTGCTGCAAATAATCAAACAATCTAGCAATCAAACAATCAAACAATATTAATATGGCTTTTGAACAGAAGATTAAAGAGCTGCTTGACAAGCGTGGCGAAGCCAAGATAGGCGGAGGCCAGAAAGGCATCGACAAGCAGCACGAACAGGGCAAACTGACAGCCCGCGAGCGCATCGCACTGCTCCTCGACGAGGGTTCGTTTGAAGAATTCGACATGTTCGTCACCCACCGCTGCACCAACTTCGACATGCAGAAGAAGTCGTTCCTCGGCGACGGCGTGGTTACCGGCTACGGCACCATCAACGGTCGCCAGGTGTATGTCTTTGCACAGGACTTCACGGTGCTGGGCGGCTCGCTGAGCGAGACCATGGCACTGAAGATATGCAAGGTGATGGACCAGGCCATGAAGGTCGGCGCACCCGTCATCGGTCTTAACGACTCGGGCGGAGCACGTATCCAGGAAGGCATCAACGCCCTGGCAGGCTATGCCGAGATTTTCGAGCGCAATATCCTTGCCTCGGGTGTGGTGCCCCAGATCAGCGCCATCTTCGGCCCCTGCGCCGGCGGCTCGGTCTACAGCCCTGCACTGACCGACTTCATCCTGATGTCGAAAGACAACAGCTATATGTTCCTCACCGGCCCGAAGGTGGTGAAGACCGTCACGGGCGAGGATGTGAGCGTTGACAAGCTTGGCGGCGCCATGGTGCATGCCACCAAGAGCGGCGTGGCCCACTTCGTCGGCGAGACCGAGGAGGCCACCATCAACATCATACGCGACCTGGTGGGCTATATCCCCAGCAACAACTTTGAGGAGGCCCCCTATCAGGCTACCGAAGATCCCATCGACCGTCTTGAGGACCACCTCAACACCATCATCCCCGAGAACCCCAACGAGGCCTACGACGTGAAAGAGGTTATCAACGCCATCGTCGACGACGGCAAGTTCCTTGAGGTTCACGAGAAGTTCGCCCCGAACCTGGTGGTCGGCTTCGCCCGCATGGGCGGCATGAGCGTCGGCATTGTGGCCAACCAGCCCAAGTCGATGGCCGGCGTGCTCGACTGCAACAGCAGCCGCAAGGGTGCCCGCTTCGTGCGCTTCTGCGACGCCTTCAATATTCCCCTGGTGACCCTCGTCGACGTGCCCGGCTTCCTGCCCGGTACCGGCCAGGAGTACAACGGCGTCATCGTGCATGGTGCCAAATTCCTCTTCGCATATGGCGAGGCCACGGTGCCCAAGGTTACAGTCACCCTGCGCAAGAGCTACGGCGGCGCCCACATCGTGATGAGCTGCAAGCAGCTGCGCTCGGATATCAACTACGCATGGCCCACGGCACAGATTGCCGTCATGGGTGCCAGCGGTGCCACCGAGGTGCGGCATGGCCGCGCCCTGAAGGAAATCACCGACGCCGAAGAGAAGGCCAAGTTCATCGCCGAGAAGGAGAAAGAGTACAACGACCTCTTCGCCAACCCCTACAACGCCGCCAAATACGGCTACATCGACGATGTCATCGAGCCGCGTAACACACGCTTCCGCGTCATCCGTGCCCTCCAGGCCCTGCAGACCAAGAAGGACAACCTGCCCATGAAGAAGCACTGCAACCTGCCGCTGTAAACTTATAGTAGTCAAGTAGACAGTAGTCAAGCAGTTAAGTAGATTAATTGACAATTCAATTCATATTAACCAATTAAAACATCAAAACAACAATGAAGAAAGTTCTGTTTACCCTTGCCGCCGCCATGGTGATGTTCGCCATGACCGCCTGCAACAACAACAAAGCCGCTGAGGAACCCGCAGCCGAAGAGTGCACCGCCGCCGTTGAGCAGTGCGAGCACAAGTGCATGCACGAAGGCGACAGCGCCATGTGCTGCAAAGCCGAAGGTGCCGTCGAAGGCGCTGCCTGCGAGCAGAAATGCGAGAAGGCCGAAGGCAAAGAGTGCTGCAAGAAAGCCGAAGGCGAGAAGTGCTGCAAAGGCGAAGCCAAGGAGTGCGAGAAAAAATGTGAGAAGGCTCAGTAATGTTTAAAGGTTAGTGGTTATTGGTACACAGATTTACACAAAACATACTTTCTGTAACCTTTAACCATTAACCCTTAACTATTACAATCTGTTTTGATGTTACAATTAACTGAAAAAGAATGAAGACCATTTACAAAATGCTATTTGCAGGACTGCTCAGCCTTGTCATGCTGACTGCAACGGCACAGGAGACCGATGCTGTGGCTGGTGCTACCCAGGCCGCAAGCAAGCCCGCTCCTGAAGCCGAGCCTCAGCACGAGGGTTGCCCGATGCACCAGCTGGCGCCTTCGGTCGACTTTGTGAGCGTGAAGACCTGCTATGCACCCCAGCTGGGTGCCTTCGTAGCTGTGGATAGCGTGGAGTGCTGTGTGCATCTGGTGGCACTTGTCGACGGCAAACTCGACACCGTGGGCCGCTTCCAGACCGACAACATCCACAAGCGTCACGACCTTAAGAACATCCTGCGTCCTGTGAGCGTCAGCGCTATGGGCGAATACATCATCGTGCTGGCTTCGGCAGTCAACGACACGGCCTATGTCGCCATCCTCGACAAGGAAATGAACGTGCTGGCCCGCCGCGACTTCCAGAGTCCGATGTATGCCATGCACCGCGACGGTGGCGCCCTGACCATTGTAGGCCGCAACCCCTATGGCTACGACATCAACATCCTGCCGTTGCACCGTCTTGACTTCGACGCATTCCAGAACGGCGAAATCCTGACCCACCACTACCGTGTGGCCAAGCAGGCTGAAAAGATCAAGCACAGCGACCCCATCGGTATCGGCCTCACCGCCACCGCCGTTGCCGTGGTGTTCATCGCCCTCGTCTGCATCGCCCTCCTTATCAGCGGCTCGGGCAAACTGATTACTCGCTCGGAAGAAAAGAGCAAGAACAAGGCCAAGAAAGAGGCTGCCATCAAGCCCGTCAGCGATGGCAGCAGTGCCGCCAACGAGAACGAGGTCTATGCCGCCATCGCAGCAGCCATCCACCTCTACAACGACGAGCTGCACGATGAGGAGACCACCATCATCACCATCCAGAAGGTGGAGCGCGAGTGGACCCCCTGGAACGCCAAGTACTACAACATGAATCATTATTTTAACAACAGAAGATAAGCCATGAAAAACTATAAGCTCAAGATAAACGGCAACGAGTACAACGTTGATATCAACGAAGTCGAAGGCCAGGAGATAAAACTCGACGTCAACGGCACCAGCTATGTCGTCACCGTCGACCAGGAAATCAAACAGCAGCGCAAACCCGCCGTGGTCAGCGCCCCGCGTCCCCAGGTGGCTCCCGCCGCCGGCGGCTCGGTACAGAAGAGCAACGCCCCCGTGGCTGGCAGCAAAGTCACCACTCCCCTGCCCGGCACCATCCTCGACGTCTTCGTCAATGTGGGCGACACCGTCAAGGAAGGCCAGACCGTGGTGCTCCTCGAGGCCATGAAGATGGAGAACAACATCGAGGCCGATGTGGCCGGCACCGTCAAGGAGGTGAAAGTCCGCAAGGGCGACAGCGTCCTCGAGGGCGATATTCTCGTCGTTATTGGTTAAACTAAAAATCCAGAAAGACAATGTTTGACTTATTAGCAACAGGTGGCTTCATGGAGTTCATGCAGACGCAGCTGGTCCAGTTCCTGGAATACACCGGCTTCGCCAACGTGACTTGGGGCCACATAGCAATGATTTTAATCGGCTTGGTGTTCATCTTCCTGGGCATCAAGTTCGAGTTCGAGCCGCTGCTGCTGGTGCCTATCGGATTCGGTATGCTCATCGGCAACATTCCCTTCTACCCCGGCTTGAAGATAGGTATATATGAACACGGCTCTGTGCTCAACATCCTCTACCACGGCGTGCAGAACGGCTGGTACCCACCGCTAATCTTCCTTGGCATCGGAGCAATGACCGACTTCTCGGCATTGCTCAGCAACCCCAAGCTGATGCTCATCGGCGCTGCCGCCCAGGTCGGTATCTTCGCCGCCTACATGGGTGCTCTGGCTCTGGGCTTCATGCCCAACGAGGCTGGTGCCATCGGTATCATCGGCGGTGCTGACGGTCCCACGGCCATCTTCATCTCCTCGCAGCTGGCTCCCGACCTGATGGGTGCCATCGCCGTGTCGGCCTACTCCTACATGGCCCTCGTGCCCGTCATCCAGCCGCCTATCATGCGTCTGCTCACCACCCAAAAGGAGCGCACCATCCGCATGAAACCTCCTCGCCAAGTCTCCAAACTTGAGAAAATCACCTTCCCCATCATCGGCCTCCTGTTCTGCGCTTTCATCGTGCCGAGCGGCCTGCCTCTGCTGGGTATGCTCTTCTTCGGCAACCTGCTCAAGGAGTGCGGCGTCACCAAACGCCTGAGCGACGTGGCCTCGAACGCCATCGTCAACATCTGCACCCTGCTCATCGGCATCACCGTCGGTGCCTCGACCCAGGCTTCGGTGTTCCTCAGCGGCAAGTCGGTGATGATCTTCGGCCTCGGTGCTGGTTCGTTCATCGTGGCCACCTTCTGCGGTGTCCTCTTCGTGAAGATCATGAACCTCTTCCTCAAGGAGGGCAACAAGATCAACCCCCTCATCGGCAACTCCGGTGTCAGCGCCGTTCCCGACGCCGCCCGTGTGTCGAACAATGTAGGTCTGGAATACGACAAGACCAACTACCTGCTGCAGCACGCCATGGGTCCCAATGTGGCCGGCGTGGTGGGTTCGGCAGTTGCTGCTGGTATCCTGCTGGCTTTCCTGCACTAATCGGGAAAGCACCTAAAACAATAAGGCCCCGTGGCGTTGCCACGGGGCCTTATTTAATTGTTATTTCTTTCTCAATTCTTCGACGGCCCGTTGATATCCGTCGTCAATCTCCTTCATTACCTTGTAGTAGTATTCGATGCCGAAGAGGTTGCGTGCCACCTGAGCCTTGAGCAGCAGTCGCAAGTAGCGGTCGCTGTGCGCCGTGCGCTCGGGCTCGGCGGCCTCCTTGGCGGTGTCGCGCACCACGCCTTTCTCTATCGCCTCGGCGGCCAGCAGGCTGTCGAGGCCGAAGGAGTCATAGTTGGCCAGATAGCTGTCGAAATCCTTGACCTCACGGTCGCGACGATGGGCGTCGGCCCACTTCAGGGGGAAGCTGTTCAGCAGTCCCTTGCCGCGCAGCGAGATGCAGTAGTCGCTCAGGCGCATGGTATCCATCGGCACGAAGACGTCGGGCATGATGCCGCCGCCGCCATAGACGGTACGGCCCTTAGAGGTGCGATATTTCAGCGAGTCGGGGAAATGTATCGAGTCGGCATTCACCAGCTCGCCGTGCTTGTAGCGGTTGCCCACATCCTGACGGTAGGCGTCGCTACCCTCGTCATAGGGGCGCTGTATGCAACGTCCGCTGGGCGTGAAATAGCGCGCCGTGGTGAGACGTATCTGGCCGCCGTCGGAGAGGGGCATCATACGCTGCACCAGACCCTTGCCAAACGAGCGGCGACCCACCAGCGTGCCACGGTCCCAATCCTGCACCGCACCGCTCACAATCTCGCTCGCCGAGGCCGAGCCCTCGTCTATCAGCACCACCAGACGGCCCGACGTGAAGTTGCCGCGGCCGTTGGCATGGAAGTTCTGCCGCTGCGTGCGACGGCCTTCCTGGTAGACTATGAGCTGACCGCGTTGCAGGAATTCGTTGGCCAGCTGGCAGGCAATGTCAAGGTATCCGCCGGTGTTGCCGCGCAGGTCGAGCACCAGGGCTTTCATGCCCTGCTTCTTAAGGCTGTGCAGCGCCTTGCGGAACTCGTCGCCCGACGAGCGTGCGAAGCGTATCAGGCGTATGTAGCCGATGGTGTCGTCGGCCATGAAATAGGTGTCTATACTATATATAGGAATCTTGTCGCGTATGATATGGAAGGTGTAGACAGTGCCGTCGCGCATAAGGCCGACCACCACCTCGGTGCCTTTCTTGCCACGCAGGTGACGGAAGATGAAGCTGTTGATGGCACTGTCGCCAGTGGCCTGTATGCCGTCCACGCGTATCAGCTTGTCGCCAATCTCCACGCCCACCTTCTGGCTCGGGCCTCCTTCTATCACACTCTGCACCACCACCGTGTCGTTCACAATCTGGAACGATATGCCCACGCCCTCGAAGTTGCCCTGCAGGCTCTCGTTGGCGCGGTCCACGTCCTTGGCGGCAATATATACGCTGTGGGGGTCAAGGCTCTTGAGCATGGCGTTGATGGCCTCGGTGCTCAGCTTGTCCATGTCGGGCGTCTCGGTGTAGTTGCCGTCGATGAGCTTCATCACCTCGTCAACCCGCAACTGTCCCGCCGTCGCCGTGTCGGGCACTATGGGCTTCTGTGCAATTGAGAATTGGAAATTGAAAAACGAAATCAGAGCGGCACCTATCAGAAGACTTTTCGATGACATTCTTTATCTTTTATTCTTGATTATTATTTTCCGCCGGCATCTGCTGGCTCAGACAGTGGAACGACCCGAGGCCCCAGATTATGTCGGTCGAGTCTATACCTATCACCTCGTGCTCGGGGAAGCAAACCTCGAGGATATAGGCGGCCTCGTTGTCGGTCAGGCAACGGTAGGTGGGGAATATCACCTTGCCGTTGGCAATATAGAAGTTGGCATAGCTTGCCGGCAGACGCTGTCCGTCGTAGAACACCACGTCGGGCATCGGCAGCTCAACGATGGTGGGCTGTTTGCCGTTTGCCAGGCGGCAGCGGCTCAGCATCTTCAGGTTTTTCTGCAATGGCTCGTAGTTCTCGTCCCACACATCCTCTTCGACGGCGGTGATTATGGTGTCGGCACTCACAAAACGCGAGAGGTCGTCGACGTGGCCGTCGGTGTCGTCGCCCACAATGCCTTCGCCAAGCCAGATAATGTTGTCCACGCCGTAGTAGTCGCGCAGGTAGCCTTCAATCTGGTCCTGGTTCAGCTGGGGGTTGCGGTTGGGGTTCAGCAGGCACGACGTGGTGGTCAGCAGGTCGCCGCAGCCGTTCACGTCTATCGAGCCGCCCTCCATCACAATGCCCGGTTCGAACAGCTGCATCTCGGGCATCAATTCGTGGATGCGCACCGGCACCTGCGTGTCGAGCTCGTAGGGGTACTTGCCGCCCCAGGCGTTGTGGTTCCAGTTGACAATAGCTCGCTTCGAAGCATCGTTCCTGTTGAGCAGGAAGGCGGGGCCGTGGTCGCGGCACCAGGCATCGTTGCTCGGTATCAGGTGCAGGAATATGTTGCTCATATTGGCCTCGATGGCCTCAAGCTCGGTCTTCACATGCTGCAGCATCGACTGGTCGTCGACGTTGATGTGCACCTGTTCGCCCTCGGCAAGGGTCTTCACAAAGAGGTGGTACGACGGATAGATAGTCTCAATCTTGCCGGGCCACGAGTCGGGGTTCTTCGGGTAGGTGAGCCATGTAGCCTCGTGCTTCGCCCATTCGGCGGGCATGTAGTAGCCTTGTTCTTTCGGAGTCATCAGTCAATATATCTTTTCGTTATGTCGCCGTAGCTGTCGATGCGGCGGTCGCGCAGGTAGGGCCAGTGGCGGCGGTAGTGGTCGGTCTCGTCGAGGTCGAGGGTCGAGATGTGGGTGGCCTCGTCGTAGTGCGGTGCCTGGTAGAGCACACGGCCGAAGGCGTTGGTGATGAAACTGCCGCCCCAGAACTGCATGCCGCCCTCGAGGCCCGTGCGGTTCACGCTGACCACGGGCACCCCGTTGGCCACAGCGTGGCTGCGCTGGATGGTCTGCCATGCGGCATACTGCTCGCGGTTGTCGTGCTCTTTCTGGCGCACGTCCCAGCCTATGGCCGTGGGGAAGAACAGTATCTGTGCACCCTTCAGCGCCGTGATGCGCGCTGCTTCGGGATACCACTGGTCCCAGCAGATTAGCACGCCTATGGTGGCGAACTTGGTCTTGAACACTTTGTAGCCCAGGTCGCCGGGCGTGAAGTAGAACTTCTCGTAGTAGCCCGGGTCGTCGGGGATATGCATCTTGCGGTATTTGCCCAGGTAGCTGCCGTCGGCGTCGATCACCGCCGTGGTGTTGTGGTAGAGGCCCTCGGCCCTTTTCTCGAACATCGAGCACACCAGCACCACGCCCAGCTCCTTGGCCAGGGCCATGAAGTGCTGCGTCGTAGGCCCTTCGGGTATCGGCTCGGCAAGCTTGAAATTCTCGTAGCGCTCCTCGTCGCAGAAATAGAGCGAGGCGAAAAGCTCCTGCAAACATATAATCTGTGCTCCGCCGGCGGCCAGTTCACGTACCTTCTCGGTATAGCGTTCTATGTTCTGCGCCTTGTCTTCCACGCAGCTCATCTGCGCAATTCCAACTTTCACCTTATTCATAATGTTGCGAAATTTGAAAATGCAAAAATACAAAAAAAATCCAATATAGCGGTATTTTTCTTACTCCGGCGCCGCCTTCACCCCTCGCAATCCCTCAGCCCTCACCTCCTTCTCCTCATTCCTCACTCCTCCCTCCTCACTAGATTCCACACTCTTAACTCTTAACTCATAACTCTTAACTGCACTAAACTCCTCACTCCTAACTCCACACTCCTCACTAACAACGCTGCCAGCGTATATGGTTTCGCTCCATTCGCCTTCTTCGTTGACAATCATGCCGTAGAGGTGCACGTCGTGGCCGGCGTAGCTGTCGGGCAGGGCCACGGTA
>JAFXUY010000009.1 GCA_017524785.1 Bacteroidales bacterium
ATGAGGAATTTAGTGAGGAATTTAGTGAGGAGGGAGGAATGAGGAGTGAGGAGTTGAGGGGTACTTCCGCAGGCTGGCAGCCTGCGAACCATGTGGTACGCGGACAGCCTGTCCGCGGAAGTACATAGAGGCTGGCAGGCTACGTACCAGTTGCCGCAGGCTGGCAGCCTGCGTACCACCGGCAGCCTGCGAACCATGTGGTACGCGGACAGCCTGTCCGCGGAAGTACATAGAATCTGGCAGGCCACGTCCCAGTTGCCGCAGGCTGGCAGCCTGCGTACCATTTACCGACGGCCGAGAATCGGTTTTAAAAAAAAGTTGTATCTTTGCAAAAAAATAGCACCATGAAAAAGATATTTCTATCCCTCGTCATTGCCGCCACCGTTGTCGCGGCAGCATGCAGCAGCGCACCGACAGCTTCGGTGGCGGAGACCAACGACGGCGGCGACGGCACCAACGTGTATATCTGCACCGGCGGCAGCTCGGAGAAATACCACATCACCGACACCTGCTCGGCCCTCGCCAGTTGCAGCAAAGCCGTCAGGGAAGTGACCCTCGCCGACGCCCAATCCAAAGGCCGCACCCCCTGCAAGAGGTGCAACAAGGAATGAAACGTCTTGCCGCGATAATACTTGTGTTGCTGACACTGGGCACAGCGGAGGCGCAGAGGGTCGTTGACTCGGCGTGGAGGAGCGACGTGAAGACGGTGCAGCTGTACCGCGGCGGCGAGAGCCGCGAGGTGCAGGCCGAACTGCTGACGCCGGTGCTGACGCTGGGCGAACGGGCACGGCTGACGCTGGAGTTCGACATACTGGGCGCCGAAGCGCTGCACACAAGCTGGAACATTGCACACTGCGACCGCAACTGGCAGCGCGACGACCTGGAGCCGCAGGAGTTCATGACGGGCTTCGAAGGCGGCTCGGTGGACGACTACGACTTCTCGTTCACAACACTGACAGACTATGTGCACTACCGCGCCGTGGTGCCCGACCAATATGCCGAGTTCACCCACTCGGGCAACTACGCGCTGACGGTGACCGACGACGCCACGGGCGAGGTGCTGCTGACGCGGCGCTTCTGCGTGAGCGAGGCGGCGGCGAAGGTGGGCATGGAGATAGGCAAACCCTACGACGGCATGGAGATAGACCGGCGGCAGGAGGTGGACGTGACGGTAAAGAGTTCGGGCACCGTGTGGATAGACCTGCGGCCGGAATACACCTTCGTAAGGGTGCAGCAGAACGGACGGCACGACAACGCGCGCTGGCTGGAGTTCAGCGGCTACGACGGCGACCAACTGGCATACCGCAGCCGCAAGGCCAACGTGTTCGACGGCGGCAACACATTCAGATATTTCGACTGCAGCAACCTGCGCAGCCCCATGTACAACGTGATGAGGATAGAGGAGCTGGGCGGCGAGCAGTTCGCCATACTGCGGCCCGACGAAGACCGCAGCAAGAAACACTACCTGAGCGAGAAGAGCCTCAACGGCGGCATGCAGGTGAACATCTGGGACCGGAACAACCCGAGGGTGGAGGCCGACTATGTGTGGGTGAACTTCTGCCTGCCCATGGAGCAGCCCATGATGGACGGCAACGTGTATGTGGTGGGGGCGCTGACCGACTGGCGGCTCGACTCACTGTCGATGATGGACTATTCGGCCTCGCGCCGCGCATACACCAAACGGCTGCTGCTGAAGCAGGGCTACTATGCCTACCAGCTGCTGGTGGCACGGCGGCAAGCCCCAGCCTACGACAGCAAGACGCGGCAGCTGGAGGGCGACCACCGCGAGACGCAGAACCACTACACGGTGTATGTCTACCACCGCTCGCCGGCCGACCGTGCCGACAGGCTGATAGCCGCTACTCGGCGTCACGGAGGCCAATGACGGAACGGATGACGCCGTCGGCGTCGACACTTACCATCACATACTGGCGCTCGATGCGCGAAAGGTGAAGGTCTTTCAGGAAATCGCTGACAAGACGGGAACCCCGCATGCCCTTGGGACGGAAACGGTCGCCAGGACGCCAGGGGCGGGTTGAAGGTTGATGGTGGGAAGCGGGAAGTTGAGACTGCGGGGCTATGAGAAGCTGGCCGCGGTGGAGCTCGGCGACGTGGGTCGCGGAATAGAAGAGGCGGCCAGTGCCACGGGCGGCGAGGATGTCGTCGACGGTGGCGGCGTTGAAGCCATAAGTGCGCAACAGCTCGAAGAGCAGCGTGCGCCGAGGGTTGAGGGCTTGGATGTCGGACAGGGCGATGGCCTGCACTGCGACCGGCAACGAGGGCAGCCGGGAGTCATATTTATGTATCACACGCGCGCGAAGGTCGTCGACATAGGCGCGATAGACCTCGCCGACATCGGACAGGCGGGCTATGTTGGCCTGCATGGTGGCGTCGACCGAGGGGTAGAGCTCGCGCAGCAGGGGCATGAGGCGGTGGCGTATGCGGTTGCGGCGGGCGTCGAGCTCGGCGTTGGTGCTGTCCTCGACATAGGCCAGGCCGCGGGCGTCGACATAGGCGTCGATATCGGCACGGGAGAAGCAGAGCAGTGGGCGGATAATCCTTAATTCTTCATTCTGCATTTTTAACTCCGAGAGCGGACGGATGCCGTGCAGGCCGTCGATGCCGGTGCCGCGGAAGAGGTTGAGGAAGAAGGTCTCGACCGAGTCGTCGGCATGGTGGGCCGTGGCGACACAGGGGTAGGCGTGCCTGCGGCAGAGGTCGGCGAAGAAAGCATAGCGCAGGCTGCGGGCAGCCTCCTCGATGCTCTGGCCTGTGGCGGCGGCCACGGCATGGGTGTCGAAGTCGGCGGTGTGGAACGGCACGTCATGGCTGGCGGCAAGGTCGGCGACGAACTGCTGGTCGCGGTCGCAGTCGCCGGGCCTGAGGTGGAAATTGCAGTGGGCAACGGCAAAGGGGATGCCTGCACGGCGGCAGAGGTCGAACATGGCCACGGAGTCGCGGCCACCACTAACGGCGAGCAACACCATCTGCCCCGAAGGGAAGAGGTGTTGCTCGTCGACAAACTGTTGGAAGCGTTCGAGCATCAGCGGAGAATCATCTTGCGCATCTGACGCTGACCGTCGACCTCGATACCATAGTAGTAGACGCCGGAGGAGTAGGCCTCCATGTCGAGGGAGATGGTGTTGTCGCCCTCGGGGAAGAAGCGTTCGAAGCTATTGACTATCTTGCCCATGGCATCCATGACGAAGAAGCGCACGATGCCGGCCTCGGGCAGCGAGAAGGGCACGGTGGTGAGGCCGGAGAAGGGGTTGGGATAGTTCTGGTCGAGCACAAAGTTGCCGGCATTGACGGTGGGCATGCCCTCGAAGTAGTTGACAACGGTGACGTTGGTGGACTGGTTGTTGGACTGGTCGACATCGGCCATGAGCTGGACGAGGCGGCCGGAGCCCACGTAGTGGCGCATGTGGTCTTTGGGTATGCGCTTGGTGAACTCGATGGTCACAACACGGCCAGGCTCAAGGGTGCGGACAATAGCGTTGGAGAGCGATGAGTCGTTGACGGTGGCACGTATCTGGAGAGCCTTGCCGGCAAGGGTCAGGTTGCCGATGTTGCGCAGCTGGATGAAGACACGACAGTCGGGCGCGGCATTCTCCTCGACGATGAGACCCAGCACCTCGATGTCGACATACTGGCGGCTGATATCGGTAGTGGTGTCGTTGGAGGGGTCGTTGTCGTCGTCGATATGCACAAAGCCGACGAAGTGATCCCACGGGGCGGGACGCGTCTCGAGTTCGACAGAGAAGACATGATAGCCAGTGGTGAGTGCCGGCAGCGGGTCTGAGTGGCTATAGATTTCGCTGAAGCGCGTGGAGGTGTCGTTGTCGTACCAGAAGCCCACCTCGAAGTTGTTGGCGCCACGGGCACCGCGGTTGTCGATGACGAGCTGCACCTTGACATAGTTGTAGGACGAGGTGTCGACAACGACAGCAGCGGCGGCAATGTCGGTGATGGACGAGATGCCCTCGACGCGCTTGGTGATGGTGTCGTTATAGATGTAGTCGTTGTGGTCGTCCTTGACGATGCCGACGAGGTTCATGAGTCCCATGGCGGCTCGGAAGCGTTGATGGAAGGTGTAGTTGAAGTATTCCATAGACTGCAGAGGACGACCGATGAGAGAGACTATGTCGACCTCCTCGTCGACACGAATCACACCGTTGAGGATGTAGGACAACGTGGCGTTGGTGATCTCGCTGGTGCCGAAGTTGCGGAAGCGCAAGGTGACAGTAACCGAGTCGCCGGCGATAACACGGTCGAGCGGCGCGACGAAGCTATGGGCGCTGATATCGTCGTCGAGAGGCGCAAGGCCGAACAGGCACTCGACAGAGTCGTTGTCGCGGTAGAGGTCGGCGGTGTTGATGGTGAAAGCCTTGATGGCGAAGGTGTCGGGGAAGTCGCTGCTGATGATCATCGGGTTGGTGAGTTCGATGGTGTCGGTGCCCTGCGGCGGGATGTGGCAGTCGTGGTAGGATACCTTGGCAAGGTAGATGCCATAGTGGATGTAGCCTATTTCGAGCTGGCGTGCCGTGTCGGTACCGAAGTTCTTGACGACGACCTTGGGATAGATGGTCTGGCCATACTTAGGCTCGGTGGGGTGGGTGACGTTGACAACGCCGACATCGATACGACGCGGAGCACGTCCGATGCGGAAGTCGTCGACAGAGCAGCCTTCGCCGAAGGCTGCATTGTCGTTGCTGCCCTGCGGCGCACTGTAGACGAAGCGGAACTGGAGCTTCTCGTTGAAGTCGCTGGAGAAGGCGTGGGTGCTTATCCAATAGCGGTTGTAGGAGTTGCCGGTAGAAGTGCCGGTGAAGACGTGGTTTTCCTCGTCGTTGTACCATACAGCCTGGGAGAGGGTGTCGAGGTCGAGCTTCTGCCACATGTTGGCGTAGTTGTAGAATTCGACATAGACATTACTGTTGTTCTGTATGTGGCGCTGCAGCATCATGGAGATGGTGTCGGGTCGGATCTGCGCTATGTTGATGATTGGGCTGTAGAGGTAGCTCACATTGCCGCGACGGCCCGACATGATGGGGGAAGAGAGGTCGGTGACCCATGCGTTGGGCTCGGAGTAGGCCATGGTGATGTTGGTCTTGCCGGGCGCGCCACACTGCCAGTAGTTGCGGGTGAAGGCGTTGTAGCCCGTAGGTGCGTACCAATAGTTGAGCGAGTCGAAGCAGTCTTCCATAGGCAGAGTGATGGTGTTGAAGCGGTGGTACTCGTAGAGCAGTGTGTCGTTGTGCGGGTTCTCGTCGGCATCGTAGGTGTGCCAGATGCGGACGGTGGTGGTGCCATACGGGAAGTTGAAGGGAGGCAGTTCGACAATGGTGCTGCGGCCCGAGGCCAGGTTGCCGTTCCAGTTGAAGTTGCCCGACGACATTACCAGCGAGTCGCCTATCTTGCTTATGAAACGATATTTGACTTGTGCCGTGTTGACGGTCTGCGAGCCCTTGTTGGACATACGGAACGACACGGTGACCGGCGAATCGTCGCGGATGAGGTAGCTGCGCGGAGAGACAATCTGCGTGAATGCTATGTCGGAAACCGGCGGACGGGAATCGACAAACATAAGGAAGTCTATCACATGTCCTGCACTAGGCTCGATGACAGGAGTGGGATCGTTCTCGAAGGTGCATGCCACCACACGCATACGCATGAAGCCGTAAGAGGCGTTGTTGGGGATGGCCACCTGGAAGGCGAGCAGGTTGTTGTAGTAGGCCACCTGAGGCATGACCACACACTCGCCGGCATCCTGATAGGAGCCGTTGCGGTTGAAGTCGATATACACTGCCAGCTTGCCTCGGTTGATGGTGTTGAGATCCTCGGGCGAGGCAAGCATGATTAGCAACGAGTCGACGGTGCCGCGCTTGACATGGAGCACAGGCCATTCGGGGTTGGAGAAGGGCTGTGCGAGGTTGGTGTAGCTACGGCCGAGAGGAGGCATGTCGAGGTCAATCTCGTTGTAGGAGATGCGAATGATGTCGACGCTCATGGATTCGGCATTGGCAGTACCACCGGGATATGTCGTTTCGGGAAGGGTGTTGAACGGATAGTCGAGCATGGTGTTATTGTTGGCTGCAGGACGAAGTTTCTCGACCCAGCGGAGGGTGTCGTTGCGACGTTCGCCATCGCCCTCGATATCGGTCCATACACGCAGTTGATAGCTGCCACCCTGCAAGGGGTTGTTGAAAATCAACAGGGAGTCGAAGGTGTAGACATAAGTCTGGTTGGGGGCAAGAGTACCGTTGTAGGTCTCGGTGACAACCTGGATGGGGTTGGTGTTGTTGCCCTTGCGCAAGGCATAGGTTATAGGAATACCGGAGAGAGGCGTGGTGCCGTAGTTGGCGATACGCACACGCACAGTGTCGTTCTCGGTATAGACGCGGCCACCGGCAGGGGCGAGCACAGTCTCGAGGGCTGCATCGATAGCTTTCTGCGGCGCCACATGGACGGTGACCGGCGAGAAGTAGCTTGAGCAACCCTTGTCGCTGAGGCACAGGAGATAGTAGGTGGAGTCGTGGAAATACTGCGGGGTGGTATTCCAGATGCGCGAGGTGTTGTAGTTGTTGACAATGCTGCCGTTGGCATCGAGCGGGAAGAACGGCGACGCCGTAGAGTCGCGATACCACCTGATGGGACGGCTGTTGACCTGCGAAGCTGTGACCACACCCCATGTGCCATAGTTGAATGTGGTGTCGCGGCCTACAGGCGATGCCGGCGTATAGTATGCGTCGATGACTGGAGACGGGCTGGTGGCCGATGCCGGAGTAGGAGGCGTCGAGTCGTTGGTGGTATTGACGTCGAACTGGTATCTCACCCAACCGGTCAGTCGCACCTTGATGTTGAGCACGGTGTCGGTTGGATAGAGGTTGGCGATGGAGTCGAAAGTGAGAACGACCATGCCGGCAGAGTCGAGCGGATTGGTCAATATATGCGTTTCAACAACATCGTGGGGCATGGTCGGAATGTTCACCATGTTGTTGGTCGGGTTGTTGGCCTGATAGTTAGGACTATAAGCCTGGGCATTGTAGGAAATGGTGATAGGCACTCCCGAAGGAATATCCTTGAAGCCTGCGTTCTTCAAAGTGATGGAGATAGTGGTCTGCTGCATATCGCAGCCACTCTTATCGGCACGTACATTTTCGGCCTTGACATCGAATGCTGGAGCAAGGTAGACGGGAGCGTTAAGTTGGTTGTCGGTGGTGTCGTCGTCGAGGTCGACAAGGAGGACAACCCTGACATACTGAGTATCGATGATTCCCAACTGGGTGGGCACCAGAACAGAGTCGGTCTTCATCTGGTGGGAGAGGAAGGTGCCGAGGTTGCGGGTGACCGAATGGGTCGAATTCTCGTAGCCTTCGAGGTAGGCATACCACTGGACGTTGGTCTCGGTAGAGTTACCGTTGTTGTAGAACTCGACCTTGACTTTAATAGAGTCGGACTCGACGTTGTTGGGCTGGGTGATAAGCTTGGGCAAGACGGGCAACAGGATGCGGACAACCGACATATTGTGCGAGGGCCGCTCCACCTCGTGGGCACCGATGGTAGGCGCAGGAATCTGCGGACGCACCGTGCCATCGATGTCTTCGATAACATCGGTGTTGTACTGGGCTTTCGAGGCAAGGTTGTTCACAATGAGGTGCAGGTCGTCTTCGGCAGCGAAATAAGGTTCGTCGGAAACGGAGTTGGCGTCTTTATTATTGGCAGCCTGCAAGTCGACCAATGTGGCGCAGTCGACACCCCACTTGGCAACATTGGGGCCTTCGGTGAAGTAGTCGTTATAGTCGGAAACCGAGACGTTGGTGGCGACATTGACGAAGTAGGCATACGACTTACTGGCGTTGGCGATGACGTTGTTCATCACCTGCATATGGTGGGTATTGGCACCCTGTATCAGCAGACCGCGGGTGGCGGCGATACCGTTACCGTTGTTCTGCAAGCCGGCCGACGTACGCATGGTGTTGTAGTAGATGTTGAGGTAGCTGCAGCCATCGTCGATATAAATGCCCGAGGGATTGGTGCAAGGAGCACCACCGGCAGTACCTGTGCTGACGCCACTAATCATGTTGTTCACTATCATACCCCAACGCATGGCACTACCGGCCACGTTCTTGAGAAACATACCAACCTTGCCACCATTACGGTCGTCGACAAGAGTGATGTAGTTCTTCTGAATGTTGATAGCGCTATCGACCTGCTGGAGGTAGATACCCACCAAGCCACGGCTGTTGACATTGACACCCGAACGAATGACGTTGGCGGAGATGTCGACATTGGTAATACCCGACATGTCGAAACCGCGGTTCCAGAAGTTTGTTATACGGCTGTTCTGGAATGTCAGGCTGGTGTATCTTGTAGTGGTACTCATGCTCTTTACCGAGTAGTAACCACTGTCAATCCAGCAGCTATCGACAAGCAAGTTGCTGACACTGTCTTGCAGCACAATGCACGAAGCATTGGTATTGTTCACTGTGCCACGGACTCGCACCGTTGTGTTACGGAATGTGATGTTGTCGGCATTGCCTATGCTCACAGCATTGGCGTTGTTGGCACCGCTACCTGTTGTGGTGGCAGGCACCGACAGTATGCCCAGCTGGCTGACAACGATATTGGAGGCTCCGGAGATGTTAAACACATAATTGGCAGCAGCCGTAGTGAGGAAGGTTATAAGGGTAGTGCTGTCGGTCTCGCCACGGAAGGTGACGGTGTTGGTGGCCGACGAACCAAAGAAGGGTTGCAACAGTATCTGCTCGTTGTATGTGCCAGGTGCTATGCTGAACACGACAGGGCCGTCGACACCAACGATGGTTAGGGTGTCGACCGCCTCGCCTATGGAGTTGTAGTCGGCCGTAGTGCTGCCTGATGCGATGTTATATGTGCCTCCACAGAAACGCACCATGAAGTTGCGGGTGATGGTATCGTTGCTGGAGACATCGTCGCCGGATGCTACGACAATTGCCGTCACCGTATGTCGACCGGGATCGAGAGGCTGGCTGAACAGCTGGCTCTGCGTCAAGGTTCCTGCAACCAGCGATGTGGTAAGCACGACAGAATCGACAGGCTGATTGTCGAGGTAATACTTGAGGGTGAAACCTTCTAGGGTGCTGAGACCTAGGTTGCGTACATTGACATCCATCGAAACATTGGCGCAGTTATTGTAGACCATAGAGTCGGAACCATCGGGCCAATAAATCTTGGCATCGGTATTTGGCACACCGATGAGATGCAGCTGTGTGGTGGCGACTCCGCTGATACAGCCATACTTCACGCCACCGAAGATTATGTTGGGGCGGTTGTTGCCCTTTGTACCGGCACCAACATAGTCGGCAGTAGCCACATTGGTTGCCAGGGCGTTGTTGCTGTTTTTTACCAGAGTAGTGTTGGGTTTGGCGGTGTATCTGGTCTTGATGCCCGACGTATAAGCTGTGGTGAGGTCGGCGGCTATCTGTACAACGACGCTCGACACGCCATCCCACATGAAGGGGGTGTCGAACACATGCTCTATCCAGCCACCGGCACTGGTTTTATAAAGGACGAACGGAGTGCTTGTATAAACCATCGATGCGTTCTTCCAATCGGATGTATTGGCAAAGATTGTGTCGCTGCACAATCCCATAGCGATAGAATACTCGTCGAAAGAGACCGTATTGGCCGAACCAAGGAAGGCATCGAGGTAGAACGCCACCTTCCATATGGGGCCGGCTTCCATACCCTGGGCGCGAAGTTCGGCAGCAGAATAGATGAACTGCTGCTTGGCATGCTTGTTGTTGGCCTGGTAGGGCGAAGGATAGGCAGTGTTGCCATTCGCCGTAGTACCTGTACCGACCTGATATGTATGACTGCTGTCGGCAACAAGATAGGCAACACCTATATTCTCGTCGGCATATAAGATGTCTGTGATGAACGTATGGGTCGTATCAACGGGATTCATGTTGTGGTCGTACCACACCGGAATCATACGAGGACCAGGATAGATGGTGATGGTGTCACGGGTAGCATAAGTCACATTCTCCACTGCTGGACGGTTAGGCATGGCAGGTGTGAACTGCGCCAATGCCGTGGCCCAGCATGTGTCGTTGAGATGATAAGTATCTCCACTGACGCCAGAGGCCCATATCCTCACATTGAACATCGAATCCACAGCGGTAGCCATGTTAATTTGCTGCTGGAAGGTGTAGACCGTGTCGCCACCAGCAGCGATAGGAGCCGTCAGAGTCTCTGTTACGGTGGTGCCACCGGCGTTATAGTTAAGCGTGAGTCCACTCACTGGCTGCACACCATAGTTGCGCACATAGACCGAAACATCTTCCATGCCGAGGTTACATCCTGCTGCAAGCGGACGCGAGGTGAGGGCTATTTCGGCTGTGGGCGGTGCCAGCATAGTGAGGTTGGCCTGGGCAAAGTCACCCTGGCAACCATTATCGTAATAGCGTATCCAGTCGTTGTTAATCCTGTCGATGAACATCGGCGACTCAACAGTAGCTTCTGTCCAGTCCGATGCATTGCCGTTGAAAGCCACACGGTAGATGCCACCCACCGTGTCGTTGGTAATCTGTTTGGCATCGCCAGACCACACATAGGCAGGTACGTTCTGGTTAGACCATTTGACGCTCTGGCTCGAGCTTACTGTTATAACCCCGTTGAGGGCAACGGCATCGACCACCGTGCTACCTTCTTTATAGATTAGGCCGAGGTTGGCCATCAGGTTGGTGTTGTTGGCAAGTAGGGAGCCGGTGTGAATGGTATACACCGAGTTGGCCGCCGAAGCACTACCCGAGGCATACTGCACCACTATAGACTGACCGGGCGCAAGTTTGGTATTGCCAAAGGTTATCGCCTTATTGTTGATATTATTCGTCGGCGAGACCGTGTATAGCTTGTTACCCTGCAGGTATGCGGTGTCGTCGCCAAGGTTGGTAAGCTGCACGGCGAGCACCGGTGTTATGGCAGCATTGTTTCCAGTCGGGTTAAACATCCATGCCGGCTGTGGTGTCGTGAGACCTTCTGTATAGCCCAGCTTGAGCTGAACTTGGGTGATACGCACCAACGGCACTTCGCGGTGCTGCATAAAGTAGATGACTGTATCGTTGCGCAAGGTGTCGGTGACCAATGTATCGCCACAGAAGAAGGGCTCGTCGGCATCAGGGCTGTTGTACCAATAAAGAATACCACGTTTGGTTGGGGCATTGGCGGCCGTGGAGTTATACAGAGGCCAATTGATGACACCCGCGGTAGGAATTATGGTTGCCTTGGTGGCATAAGGCACGCTGATGTTCACATTTGAAGCAGCCGGCTCGTGGAAATGGCTGACGACGACAAACACCGAGGTGTCATTGGTCTGGTTGGGGTCGTTGGCGCAGGTGAGCCACATCCTGATGCGGTAAACAGAATCTCTATTGTTGCCGGCAGGCAGAGTAAGCATGCGTCCGGTGTTATAAACCACAAAACCATCGGCAGGAACGGTGACGTTCACTGGGAAGGTCTGCGTCGTTCCGCCATTGATGCTATAGCTTATGCCCAAAGAGACGCTACCGCCGGGAGTGAAGCTGTTCACACCGTTGTTGCGCAGGCGCAGCACCATCTCTACACTGGCAGGCATATTGCAGTTGTCGGTCGGGTTGACCAACGCCTCGACCTCAAAGTCGTAGAGCAGCGACACGAACTCGAAAGCACCTGGGCACGGGGCTGTGGTGTTACGCACAGTGTCGAACATATCGGTCGTAATGCCTGCAATCGGAGTACCGATACCTTTGACCAGACGGTTGAAGGTACGCAGGTCGACCAACGAACCATTAAGGAATCCGGGGTCGAACGACTGCGACAAGCTGTCGGCAGGCATGGCGTTACGCCAAGCAGCCAAGTTGGTATAGGCACCGCCTGGCGAACGGCGGTTCAAAGTATAACCTTCGGAATAGTAGATATTGTGGCCGATAGTGTTGGTAGCAGAAGCGGCACTGGGAATATAGTTGAACGCATAGTTCACCTGGTCGAAGCTGGTAACAATGTTGTTCAAGAAGCGGCTGTTGGATATGCCTGTACCACCACCAAACGTTGCAGCGGCAATGCTGTATCGCTCGGGAGCGGTAAGTTTCACCGAGTTGTACACCACATCAATCCACTCGCCCTGGATAACATTGAGGGGGGTGGTCAACTGGTTGGCCGAACCGTCGTCGTTACACACAATCATGTTGTTGGCGATGAAAGCGTGGCGCGACGAACTGCCATGCACATCGCTGACACCTATTGCACCGGCACCATGCGACGTGTATATCTTGTTGGCCATGACGTTCACCGTATCGTAGCAAGCGTACACCAGCAGCACATAGTTGGCATTGCCTGTAACATCGTACATCTCGTTGCCCTTGATGGTGGTGTTGGAGAGGAACTGAGTAGCCACTGCACTGTTGTTCTGCATGCGGAAGAGGCAGTTCTCAATTCGGTTGCCGTTGGCACGGTTCTCGACAGACTGTCCTATAAGGTTCACACCGATGATACCACCTATAAAGGTGCTGTTGGTGACCCTCATATTGTTGGCAAAACCAGAATGCAGCAGTGCCGCAATTCTCATCGATGCAGGCACATTGGACATGCTGTCGACAAAGGTGCAGCGCTCGAAACGGCAGTTGTGGCTGCCCATGCCAAGGCTCACCATGTTCGTCAGCATACCGCCACGGCGCGTGAAGGTGATGTCGCGGAAGCGGATATTGGCCACCGCACTAAGGTTGACAATGGCCTCGCCCTGCGTCAATTCGTCGCTGTACAAACTCACCTGGCCGTTCTGCGGACAGAACACTATGTAGTGCTGCGGCGTCAGTCCGCTCACCGCCGGCATTGTGAATGGAGGATAGCTGCCGGGAGCCAGACGCACCACAAGCGTGTCGTCGATACCGCAGCGGCTGAGCGAGAAGAGGAAGTCCTCAATGTTGTTGTAGTCGGCATTGGCGCCACCAATGTTGCGCACGCCATGCATCGGGCCTTCGCAGACGATGAAGGGCGAGAAACTAGTGTCGTTATACGGCTCGTGGTCACGATAGTATTGGGCATTGTTGCCGCTACCTACTTGCAAGGTGTCTTCGACCCATGCGCACAACTCGTGATAACCTGCTGCCAGATTGATGCCCGTGGCGATAACAACGTTGGCGGTAGCCATCGAGGCAAGGTTGCCGCTCCAGTCATAATAGCCCGAGAGGGTGTCGCCGGAAGTAGGGGTGACAATTCGATAGCTCACACGTACAGCATTGATGGGAGAAACGCCAAAGTTTTTCAACTGTACGGTTATCTGTGCCGGCACGTTGGATATAGGGGTGTTGTAGTTGGGGTCTACCAGGGCCGACACACCGGCATCGTAAACCAGCGGCTGGTTGGCATGCTGGGTGATGAGAAACACCGGGCGCTGATTCGTATTATCGGTAGCCGATCCCATATCGTCGTTGGTGTATGCACTGGTGGCATACGTGGCTTCCAGTCCGTTGTAGAAAATCGTAGGTTTATTGGCAGCGGTAGGCATAGTCTTCACCGATGTGGCGCCAGGGTCTACATTGCAGTCGTAGATTGTCTGCACAATGATGTCTTTACCGGCATAGAAGAATGTGTCTTTCAGATGTATCAGGCGTTCCGAGCCGTTGCTTCCAACTCCAATGATAAAGGTCGAGTCATAAACCACATGCATATAGTCGGAGGTAAACATCGGCGAACCCGTCGAGGTGTTTACCGTACGGTTGGTGGGCGCATTCTTCATCCTCAACTGGAACTTGGTGCGCGTTTGGGCCGCCAGCAGGTCTTGGCCAAGAAGGAAACGCAGGTCGGTTATTGCTCCGGGGCCATAGCCGGCATTGGCAAGCAGTGCCGAGTCGTAGATGTATTCCGCCCTGTTGTCGGCATAGTTCGGGAATGGGAAATAGTTGGTGTTCGACGCTGCCATGAAGTTATCGGGCATCGGTGTGTAGTTTCGGCCCGACCCTCGCACACACCAATAGCTTATCCACGAACCCGCCGACCTCGGGAAAGTCCTTTCGTTGGCATTGGTAGTGGCATCCTTCACCATGCAGTAGAACTGCATCACAGTGTCATAACCCTCGAAGGGGATACGGGTGCGGAAGACGGTGCGCGTACCGTAAACGGGGCTGTTCTGGGTGTAAGGAGTCATATACAGGCGATGCTCTGTCGTATCGCTGCCCACTTTGTACACCACATACACCGAGTCGGGATTGATACCCTGCTGCAGGGTAGTGGTGGCGGCAAGCTCGATGCGGGCGCCACGACTGCTGGGGTGCGGGCCGCCGTCGGGGTAGAGCACCATCTCGATATTCGGCGACACTATCTGGTTCTGGCTGGCTCGGATGTTGATGTTGTCGAGCCACCAGCCCTTACCAGGAGTCAGTCCGCCGCTGAGCTTGCGGTTGATGCGAAACTTGAAGATAAGCTTTCTCTCATTGACCGGAACCGACGAAGTCAGAATATTGTTCAAGTTGAAACGCTCATGCTTCCAGTATTCGTTGGTCATCGTGTTCTGGCTCCATTCAGAATAGGAGTTCTTGCTGAAACTCGACAAGGTAACGAACGAGGAGCTGTAGGTCTCGGTCCTGTCGTAGTGCTCGTTGCCCAGCAGCTGCACCCACGAGTTGTCGTCCTGGTTGGCACGCTTGACGTAAATCTTGCACAGCTCGCCGCCCGAACCTTGGTCGGTAGCCATGTTGCAGATATGGTCAAATTCCAACACAATGTAGCGAAGCGATGTGTTCTGCGTGAAGTCGATGGTGTCGGTAAACATCTCGGTGTGCACCTGCGTCGATTGGCACAACTGCAGCGACTGCAAGCCACCCTTGAACAACGTAGTCGACGTTATCGGTGTTTCGTTCGACACCACGGTGTAGTTCACTGGTTCCGACGCTTCGAAACCCTGATAGTACATCTGGAACACCTGACCACGGGCAACGAAGCCCAAAATCACAAAAATCGCTCCAAAAAGCAAAGACTTTGTTTTCATATCTTATATTACTATTTTTCTATAATACAGTTCATTATAACAATTTATACCGACAATGCGCACCCTTTTGGGGCGCAAAAATCGCAATACAAAGATACAAAAAAAATGGGATATTACTCCCATTTTTATATTAAAAAAAATTAATTACTACTTATTCCGCTGTTCCAGAGCCTCATACATGAACACACCTGCTGCCACCGAAACGTTGAGCGACTGCACCTCGCCGACGATAGGCAACTTTGCCCTCTGGTCACACATTTTCAGCAGTTCGGGACTGATGCCTGTCTCTTCGTTGCCCATGACGAGCAGGGTTGGCTGGCGGAAATCTACTTCACGATAGTGCACTGCCCCTTTCTCCGTAGCCCCAACAATCTGCATACCATACTGTTTGGCAAGATTCACCACAGTCTTCATATTCTGCTCGCGACACACTGGCAAGCGCAGCAATGCACCGCTGCTTGTCTTCACCGCATCGGCATTGATGGCTGCACTGCCACGGTCGGGCACCACTAACGCGTCGACGCCCGTGCACTCGGCCGTACGGGCTATGGCACCCATGTTGCGCACATCGGTCACATGGTCGAGCAGCACCACAAATGGAGCATGGTTTTCGTCGGTCGACAGTTCTTCCATCAAGTCCATAAACGAGCGGTACTTTATGGCGGCGACGGTGGCCACAACACCCTGATGGTTGCCCGTGGTCATCTTGTTCAGTTTCTCCACAGGCACAAACTGGAAGGGCACGTCGCGTTCTTTCATCTTGCCGCGCAGTTCATTCAGCAGCGACGAATTGAGGCCGTTCTGTATCAGCACGCGTTCTATCTGGACACCGCTGTCGAGGGCCTCTATCACAGGTCGCAGGCCATAGACCACCTGCTGCTTATTCTGTGTTTTTTCCATCTTTGATAGTTATTTTTCTGTCGGCCATAGCGGCCAGTTGTTCGTTGTGTGTAACAATGACAAAGGTCTGTCCCAATTCCTTCCGCAGCGCGAAGAAAAGCTGATGCAATTCGTTGGCATGCTGCGAGTCTAGGTTGCCCGTTGGTTCGTCGGCAAGCACCACCATGGGGTTGTTCATCAGTGCCCTTGCCACGGCCACCCGCTGGCACTCGCCGCCGCTCATGGCCGCGGGCTTGTGCAAGGCCCTGTCGGCGAGCCGCAGCCGTTCCAGAAGTTCCATGGCACGGTGGCGTGCGTCGTCCTGCTTTTCGCCACGTATCAAGGCCGGTATCATCACATTCTCCACTGCCGTGAATTCCGGCAGCAGGTGGTGGGCCTGGAACACGAAGCCAATCCTGTCGTTGCGGAAGCGCGCCAGGTCGCGTTCGCCAAGCTTGGTGACATCCACGTCGCCGTACATCACGCTGCCACTGTCGGCACGGTCCAGCGTGCCCATAATCTGCAGCAGGGTCGTCTTTCCGGCGCCACTTGCGCCCACAATCGACACCACCTCGCCCTTCTCTATGGTCAAGTTGATGTCGCGCAGCACATGCAGCGCCCCATAACTCTTGTTGATATTGACTGCCTTAATCATTAACCTTTAACCCTTAACCATTACACCTCCACGCCGTTCAGGTACACCCGCTCCACTTTGTTCTCGCCATATGCGTAGGGCATATACTCGTAGCTCGCTATGGGCTTGGTGATGTAGAAGTTGGCCTTCTTGCCGACGGCAATGGAGCCCACCTCTTCGCTCACGCCCATGGCGTAGGCGGTGTTGAGGGTGGTGGCATTCAAAGCCTCTTCGGGCGTAAGCCTGTAACGGATGCATGCCATCGAGAGGATGAGCTGCATGTTGCCCGAAGGCGACGTGCCCGGGTTGTAGTCCGACGCCATAGCCACCGGCAGGCCGGCCTCTATCATCTTGCGTGCCGGCGACAGCGGCAGGTTGAGGAAGAAGGCGCAGCCGGGAAGTATCGTGGGCATCGTGTCGGTGCCCTTCAGACACTCAATCTCAGCGTCGCCCATCTGCTCCAGGTGGTCGACCGAAATGGCGTTGTATTTCACGCCCACCTGCACGCCGCCCGACACGGCCATCTCGTTGGCGTGTATCTTGGGGCGCATGCCGTATTTGATGCCCGCCGTCAGTATGCGCTCGGTGTCCTCGACGGTGAAGAAACCCTGGTCGCAGAACACGTCGATGAAGTCGGCCAGTCCTTCGGCCGCCACACGCGGTATCATCTCGTTGATGACCAGGTCCACGTAGTCTTCCTGGTGTCCGCGGTATTCCATGGGGATGCCGTGGGCGCCGAGGAAGTTAGACTTGATGGTCATGGGCGAGGTCTCCTTCAGGCGGCGTATGACGCGCAGCAGCTTCAGCTCGCTCTCGGTCGAGAGGCCATAGCCGCTCTTTATCTCGATGGCTCCAGTACCCATGCGCATCACGTCGTCTAGACGCCGCTTGGCCATGTCGTAGAGCTCGTCCTCCGAGGCCGCCGCAGTGGCCTTTGCCGAGTTGAGGATACCTCCTCCCCTCTTGGCTATCTCCTCGTAGCTGAGGCCGCGTATCTTGTCGACGAACTCATGCTCGCGCGAGTTAGCGTAGACGATGTGCGTGTGCGAGTCGCAGAACGTCGGCATCACCAGCCTTCCAGTGGCATCGACCACACGGTCGACATTTCCCTCCTTCAACTCGATCATCGGCCCGAAGGCTTTTATCTTTCCGTCCTCGACGAGCAGGTAGGCATCCTTGACGGTCTCCATTTGGGCCATCTCCTTGCCCTGCTTGCGCAGTTTCGGTGAGGTCTCCACGCCCACCAGTTCCTTGATATTCTTAACAAGTGTCCTCATATCTTTCAGTCTTTAAACGACTGCAAAGATACAAACATTTTACGATACAACAAAATATTTCCCAAACTTCTATCGCAGCAGGAGTACCGCACCCACCATCTTTTGCCTCTGCAACGGCTCTACATCGCTGTGGTACAGCAGCATCCACACAAATGCACCTTGAGGACACGGCGTGCCGTCATGTGTGGCATCCCACGATGGGCTGCCACACTTTCTTCATGGCATGAATGCAATGTCCACAAAAGGGTATTATATTTGTATGCCTAGTCGTAATGGAGCCTCTGCACCATGCACCGCCAGGAAAAGACCAGAGATGCCGAAAAGCGACCCTCATTTTCAATTGTTTGCCGTTTGTTCTTCGATTGTTCTTCGATAGTCAATCGAAAAACAATCGAAGAACAATCGAAGAACAATCGAAGAACAGAGCAACCCTATATGGAGTATTATGTTTTTTTGAATCCTCGCTTCAACTCCTATTTCCTGATGGTTGCAAGGCTTTGTCAAATTATCGGCATTTTGCTGTCAACAGGTATATAAATTCCTTATTTATTCCCAGTATTCTATTTCGTATTCGATGATACCCATAGGGGATTTCGAATAGACAAGCACATCATGTTCATCGTAGCGATAATATTCATCGGACGTGTCTGTCGGGTCATCGTAGTTTATCCAGTGCTCACGGCGTTCCTTGCGAGTGCCGTCGGGGCGGAAGGTAATGGTCACGTCGGCCTCCAGGTCCAGATCGTACATCTTTCCTGTCTGCGAGACGAGGACCCCGTTGGCATCATAGTTATAGTCGAGTGTATCCCACGATTCATAATAATAGGTCCTGCTGGCGACAATGCGGCCTGCGGCATCATAAAATAGATTCCTGTCGCGGTACCCGCTCCCTTCGCCGTCGCAATACTCATGCAGCATACGCCCTGCGGAATCATATTCGCACAAATATCGGAGCGTGTCGCTATATTCCTGCCCCCAATTAATAACATAGACACACTCCGTAAGGCCGAAACGGGGATGCACCTTGTGAGAATAGAGATGGTATTCGCTTACGCCCTCATGATACTTGCCGAAACTCTCACGCTTGACATGCTGCACAATACCGTCAGCGGCATACTCAATACTGCATCGTGACATCATTTCGCGGCGCGGCATCGGGTTGGCGGAGGAACTGACCCATTGATAAGTCTCGTGCAAAACCAGGCGGCCCAGATCGTCATACACATTGCGATAGGCGGTGTCGGCACTGTATCCGTGGCGGTCATAGTACTCTGTATGCTTCAGCATCCGTGCACC
>JAFXUY010000120.1 GCA_017524785.1 Bacteroidales bacterium
CTCTTCCTTGTCCTTGCGGGTGAGCTCGTGTTTCTTGATGACCTTGTTGACATAGTCCTCGCTGTAGGCGCAGGCCACGATGCCGTACTGCCACTTGGCGTCCTTGTCCTTGGGGTTCATGCTCTGGGCATAGATGTAGAGTTTCTCCTCTTCATCCTTCACCAGCCAGCCGAGGTCTTTGAACAGGTTGTAGTTCTTGACGACCTGGAGGTACACTTCGGGCGAGTGCTCGTCGGTGCCTTTGGGGAGGTCGATCTCAGCCTTGGTGACGTGCAGCAGGCTGTAGGGGTTGCCCTCGCACTCCACGCGGGCCTCTTCGCTGTTCAGTACGTCGTAGGGACGCGAAGCCAGTTTTTCGACGATGTCCACCGGGGGGCGGAATCCTTTAAAAGGTTTGATGATTGACATAATGTATTCAGTTTTTATTTGTTGTTTATAATATTTTCATTACTTCGTCCAGCCCGATGATGTCCACTTTGGGGAATTCCACCTCGCGGAGCACGTCATAGTGGCGGTCTTCGGTGACGATATATTTGGCTTGAGCCGCCACCGCGCAATCGATAAACTTGTTGTCGTCGGGGTCGGCAATTATCAGGTTGAACTTGTAGAATGTATTGATGAACAGTGTATGTGGGTTGTTGAGAATAACCTCCAGTACCAATGAAGCGAAAGTCTCGGATGTCTCTCGTTGGAGTATCTCGATATATTCGTTCAGAATCTCGGTTGTGACACACAAATGATTGCGGCCGTCAATGAACGACAGCCACAGGTCGTGGTAGCGGCTGCGGCGCGATACACATTGTATCAGGCTGTTTGTGTCGAGGACGAGTTTCATGCTTTGGCGTGAAGGTCTTTGTTCCGAAGCTCTTCAAGTCGCTCTTGGTCAAGCACACCTTCGTCCCACAGACGATCGGACTCAGCATCGAGGCGGCCTTGGAAGTAGCGCATCAGCACGTCCTTGATTTCCAAAGCGCGGCTTTCACTCCTATCGAATGAAAAGAGCTTGAGCAGATGCATCTGCGTTGGAGTTATTTGCGTTGCGTTCATCATAATAAATCACTTTATTTCACGCTGCAAAGATACGCACTTTTTATAAACTGACCAAATTATTTCATTTTTAACCTTTCATCACACAAGGAAGTTAACAGATTCCGTAGTCAAGGGGATATGAAGACCTTGACCGGCTCCCGCCCCCAAATTTCAACTTTCAACTTTCAGTTTTCAACTTCCCATAGTGGCAGTTGATGGGCGACGTACCGTCGCCATGCCAGTTATGCATTCCGTTGCCGAGACAGTTCTTGAACACCTTGCAGTCTTTGCACATCCCCTGCCGTGCCCACTCGCGGTTGCGGAAAGGCTCGAAGCGCGTCTGCCACACATCCCATAGGCTGTCGCTGTAGATGTTGCCTTGGGCGAAACGCTTGCGGTCGATGTTGGGACAGGCACAGATGGTGCCGTCGATGAGCACAGAGGCGATATTGATGCCTGCATGGCAGAAGTAGGGCGTCTGCCGCACCTTGCACTCGTACTGGCCAAGATAGCCTTCGCAGCTGAAGGTGACGTTCATCGGCGTGGGGCGCGTCTTGCGCTTGTCAGCGATAAAGTCCATCAAGCTGACGAACTGATTGTTACTGAGGTGCAACTCCGCATCGTCAAGGGCACGCCCGATGGGAATGATGGTGAAGATGCGCCACTGCCCAACGCCCAACGCCGCCAGTGTGTCGTGTATCTCCTGCAGGTGAGGCAGGTTACGCTGGTTGACGCAGGTGACCACGTCGAAGTTAAGTCGGGGCTGTCGTGCCGCAAGGGCCATGGCATTCAAGGCACGCTCGTAGCTGCCTGCCCGTCCGCGCATCCAGTCATGGTCATCCCGCATGCCGTCGAGACTGATGGTCAACGAGCCCATGCCCGCAGCCATCAGCCGCCGGTGCATCTCCTCGTCGTAGAGCCAACCGTTGCTGACCATCCCCCACCCCACACCGCGTCTTCTCAGGGTCCTGCCAATCTCGGGCAGGTCGGGCCGCAGGGTCGGCTCGCCGCCGGTAATCACCACCGTGAAGTGCGGTGCCCGCTCGGCCTCGGGGATAGTGTCGAAGGCACGCAGGAAATCTTCGAAAGGCATATCTTTCTCGCCACTGCAGTCTTTGCAGTCGCTGCCACAGTGGCGGCAGTGCAGGTTGCAACGCGTGGTGCACTCCCAGAACAGGTAGTTCAGCTCGTGCACCCGTGTCTCCATGGCACGGAAACGACGGAAGAGGAAATCGCGGACTTCGTGGGACATCAGTCTAGCTTGTGAAGTACGATTTCAACGGTATCGTATTTCGCAGGGTTGATAATGGTGTCAACCGGAACATACAGCGAGTCCTTGTCCTCAAACGAATAACGGATAATTTCATCGTATGTCCATACTGTGGCAAATCCATTCCCATCGGTATATTCGGCAATATGTCTCTGGTTACCAATATCCGCAGAATCACTATAGTTGAGTTCCTGGGCCCAAATACGGACATCCTGCAACGGCTCGCCCGTATCCTCAGCGACAACATGGAATGTAACTTTGGTGTCGTAGTAATCTTCCATCGTGCCGTAGCAGGCCTGAAAGACAAACATCGCCGCCGTCAACGACACACCTTTCAGTATCTTTCTAATCCATTTCATATCTTTATGTCTTTTTTTTGTTCTTACTATATTAAACTACACAAAATGCTAAAAAGTGACACTTGGTGTAAATTATTTTTCCTCTGTGCGGAAAATCTTGTAGCCCAGCATGGCGATGGTGATGGACATCAAGGGCGAGATGATGTTGAAGAAGCAGTAGGGCAGGTAGGTGAGCGTGGGGACATGCAGCACCAGCGACTGCGTCATGCCGCAGGTGTTCCACGGCACAAGCACCGAGGTCACCGTGGCCGAGTCTTCTGTCGAGCGACTCAGCAGACGCCCCTCGAAGCCCTTCTCTTTGTACAGTTTCTTATAGATGTTTCCGGTAAGCACTATGCTGAGGTACTGGTCGCCGGTGACCATGTTGGCAAACAAGCCTGTGGCCACCGTGGTCGACACCAGCGAGCGGCGGCCGCTGATGCCTTTGGCCAAGGCCGAGGTGAGGCTCTGTATCATGCCGGTGCCCGTCATCGCACCTCCGAAGGCGGCGGCGCAGAAGATGAGGAACACCGTGCTGAGCATACCCCGCATGCCGCGTGTCTGCACCAGGCTGCTGAGTGCCTCGTTGCCGGCGTCCAGCGACGTGCCGCCATAGTAGGAAAGCATCAGTCCCTTGAAGGTGTTGCCGTCGCCCACTTGCTGCACGATGCCGGGCTGCGCAACGAGCATCGCCACTCCTGCCATCGCCGCCGAGAGGAACAGCACGATAGCGGCCGGCAATCGCAACGCGATGAGAACGCCCGTGGCTACCGGCACCAGGAACAGCCATGGATTGATATTGAAAACGCTCCGTAGCCCCTCGGCGAACTGGGCCGACTGCATGGCTGCCGCGTCGGCATGCATCAGGCTCGCCACGAGGAACACGACGAGGGCGATGGAGAACGACGGCACGGTGGTGATAAGCATGTAGCGGATGTGTTTGAACAGCGGCACCTCGCCCACCGACGAGGCCAGCACCGTGGTGTCGGAAAGGGGCGAAATCTTGTCGCCGAAGTAGGCGCCGGAGATGATGGCGCCCGCCGTCCAGCCCACGCTGTAGCCGTGCGCCGTGCCGATGCCCATCAGGGCGATGCCTATGGTGGCGATGGTGGTCCACGAGCTTCCCGTCACCAGCGACACCAGGGCGCTGATGAGGCAGGCGATGAAGAGGAACACCGACGGCGAGACCACCTGCATGCCGTAGTATATCATCGTCGGCACCACGCCGCTCAGCATCCAGCTGCCCGACACGGCGCCGATAAGGAACAGTATCAGTATGGCGCCGCCGATGGTGCGCACATTGTCCGAGATGGCGTGGTCGATGTCCTTCCACGGCACCTTGAAGAACACCATCCCCATGGCCACTGCCACCGCCGCCGCCACAAGCAGCGCCGTCTGGCTCGCCCCGTCGAGGGCGTCGGAGCCGAATTCCTTGATGACGAGCACCTGCAACGCCACCAGCACCGCCAGCGGTATCAGCGCCAAAGTCCAGTGGATGCGTGGTTTCTCGACATTATCCTTCTTATCCATAGCTATGCTGTTATCGGTTGCAAAGATACTCACTTTTTGCGAAACCAAGGAAATTATATTTTTCCATGTGGCGGGAAATGTGTATATTTGCATTGTGAAACGGAAACGGGACGATGCCGAATAATGCTCATAACTCACTGATTTTTACCCCCACC
>JAFXUY010000121.1 GCA_017524785.1 Bacteroidales bacterium
CTGATGTCGATGTCGCCGTCAGCACTGATGCCACAGGCTGCATTGGTCTCCAGGTCGTCCTCGTCCCACTCGCCTTTGCCGCTGGTGGTTACATCAATGACAGGCTCACCGGAGATGAAAATATCGCCGGCCGCCTTGATGCCCTTGGCGGCGATGGCGGCGCAGTTGATGGTGAGTGTGCCGCCCTCAATATAGATATTGCCGCTGTCCTCGTCCTCGTGGTCCTCGGTGATGGCGGTGGCAGTGTCGCCCTCCAGGTCGCACTGGATGCCGTCATCGCCGGTTCCGCTGATGTTGACGGTGCCACTTTCCATCAGGAAATATTGGTTGCACGAGATGCCGTCGCCCACGGCCGAGGTGATGTTGAGCGTGGCGTTCTTGAGGCTGATGTACTCGCCTGCCTTGATGGCGTGCTTCACGTTGCCTACCACGTTGAGGGTGCCCTGCTGCTTGAACTCGGCGTGCCCTTTCACGTAGAGGCAGCCTTTTTGCGAGCCGCTGGCGGCATCGACAAGGGTGTTTGTGGTGCCGGTGATGACCTTTACATTGATGCGCTTGCCGTTCTGGATGTGTATGGCGGCACCGCTGTAGACGGGCGTGGCGTTGGTCAAGGTGAGACCGTTCAGTTCGACGGTAGCTTTGTAGCTGCCTGACATGTAGAACTCGCCGTCGGTCGATGTGCCGGTGAGTCTGTAGGTGATTTCGCTGGCGAGGGAGTCGCTTTGCGCAATGGAGACGTGAGCCCCTTGCTGGGTGACGGTCAGGTGCTGGCTGATGTTGTCGGCCACGGTTACTGTCGCCGTGGTGCCGTTGTAGGCGATTTCCACGGTGTTGTCGGTTTGTGCCTGTGCAATGCTGTAGGATGCGAATGCAAACAGAATGAATAAGATGGATGCCTTTTTCATAATAATAGCGTATTTATTTTCGTTTTGCAAAATTACGGTGAAAAGATTGTTTGCACAATAGCATATCGACGGCAGTGTTTGGCAAAAAGTCGGATTTTCT
The DNA here is from genome assembly GCA_017524785.1 of Bacteroidales bacterium. GTDB lineage: Bacteria > Bacteroidota > Bacteroidia > Bacteroidales > P3 > Colimorpha. The sequence goes on from JAFXUY010000121.1 coordinate 1,006, forward strand.
GTTTGTGTCAAAAAAAATCCGTATTTTTGCACTATGAATACAGCGCAACTATACACTCACCCGATGAATCTTTATCCTCAAAGAATCAAAGAGGAAGGCATCGTGGTCTTCGACGACGTGAGGGAACTGCCCACGGGCGACGAGCCCTTTGTTTCGTCCGATTATGTAATTTGTATTGGCCATAGGGGGCATATCGAGCTTATGTACGACGACCTCGTCGACTATTCAGAGCAGCGCACTGTGGCGGTGATTTTCCCCAACCACTGTCTGCGCAAGGTGAGTGTGACCGACGATTATCTTGCCACTCTGATTATTGTCGATGCCTCGGTGCTTAACGACCCCATGCTTCAAATCATCAACCAGATGCGCTACCGCTACGAGCCGCATCCCAATGTGAAGCTCGACAGACACGAGTACAAGATGATTGCGAGTGTGGTGGATGGCATGCGCGAAATCAAGCGTCTTGAGCTGTCCGACCGGCGCATGCTGATGTCGCGCCTGCTGGAATTCCTCCTGCGGCTGCTAAGTCGTTACCGCGAGAGCAGACTGAACGAAAGCCACACGGACAAGCAGGTTAGCATACGGTTTCATAACGGCCTTGCACAGCATTTCCGCGAGCATCGCGACGTGGGCTTTTACGCTAGTCAGGCCTGCCTGTCGACCAAGCATTTTAGTGCCATCATTAAGCATGAAACCGGGCAAACGGCTGCATATTGGATACATCGCCATATTGTGAGGGAAGCCAAGATGCTTCTCCACATGCGGCACGACCTCTCGGTGCAGGCCATCGCCTACATGTTGGGCTTTAGTGAACAGGCGGCTTTCAGCCGCTATTTCCGCCGCGAGACGGGGCTTTCCCCGTCGGAGTTCAGAGACGCCAGCCGTTTGCCGAGTTCGTAGGCTTTCTGCAGGTCTTGGGGGAACTGCGTGTCGCGCATGCGGGCTTTGTGCTCTTCGGGGAGCATGGCGGCGTCGTAGCGGCTGTAGTCGTTGAACTGGTAGGTGTCGAAACTGTAGAGGATTTCCGTGGGGCCGAACATGCCCAGCTGGCGGGCAGTGGTGTCCATCAGTATGTGGTAGTCGTTGGCGCGGTACATCTCCTCGTCCGGACAGTTCATGGTGAAAATAGTGGCTGAACGCTTGGGCTTGACCACCACAGGGCTGCGGAAGTCAGAGTAGTTCACCCCAGGAAAGATGAGCCTCTCCATGAAGGCGCGCAAACCCGCCGTGGGGTAGCCGCAATAGACCGGCGAGCCGCACACCAGCACGTCGGCCTCGACGGCCTTCTCCATAATGGGCTTCAGGTCGTCGGGGAAGGAGCAGACGCCTTTCTTTCCACCTTTCACTTTGCAGGCGAAGCAGCTCATGCAGCCTTTGTAGTTCAAATTGCGGTCATAAAGGTTGACCATATCCACCTCGGCGCCAGCCTCTTGCGCACCCTCCAAGGCTTTCTGCAGCAGCTGCGCCGTGTTGAAATTCTTACGGGGACTCCCGTTGACAAACAGTGCTTTTTTCATAGTAAATTGATTAACGACAAAGTGCCAGAATTATTGTGTTCACAGCCCTCGTTTCTGCTGTCGGCGGCGGGTCATGGCGTCGATGTCGGCGTGGTCGATGGCTTCTTGCAGTGCGTCGAGTATCTGCTGCTTGCGCGAGAGGAAGGGGCC
>JAFXUY010000122.1 GCA_017524785.1 Bacteroidales bacterium
GGTGCCGTAGATGGTGTTGTTGTTGGTGATGTGGAAGTAGTCGGCATCGGCGGGGACGGTCCAACCCTTCGGGATGTAGCTGTAGGTCTTGTCTTCGCTGCTGGCCACGATCACGGTCTCGCCGAAGTTCTTGGCCTCTTTGGCGGCCTTCTTGGCCCACACGCCGGTCTGCAGGTAGGCAGCCTTCTTGTTCAGTAGGTTGGCGGGGACATCCATGAAGCCGGTGCTGGCACCGCCACCGAGGAACAGAATCTCGTATTCGGCGGGGATGTTCAGCAGGTCGCGCCACAGCTGGCGGGTCTCTTCCATGGTGCGCTCCCAACCCGGAGTGCGGTGGCTGATTTCGAGCAGACCGATACCGGTGTTGTCGAAGTCACGGATAGCGGCAATCGTGCTTTCGATGGCCTCTTTCGGCAGGACGCAGGGACCTGCATTGAAGTTATAAGCGGTTTTCATTGTTGTGTTTTGTTTTAAAAGGTTTATATTTAATTAATTGTAATCGTTTTCTATCCTTGTCGCGTATCTGCAAAGATACAACTTTTTCTTTATCCCGTGCTATTTTTCGTCTCGCACCAGTCGCACTGCCATGCCATAATGCCGGCCACGGGGGTCTGTTTTGACAGTACTGTTGTCCATCACGCCTTGGTTGTTGAACACAAAAGCGTAGGCCGTGTTGGTAAACTCGTACGAGGCTGTCCAGTAGTAGCCGAAGCGATGGCCGTCGATATCCCATGCATCCACGTCCTTGCCGTTGCGCATGCTGCTCACCGGCAGGAATATGGCTCCCACCGAGTCCATCTTCATCCATTCGTTGTACGAGTAATGGTTGAGCTCCGAGCAGGTGTCGGTGCCGTTCGAAGCCGTGAACGACAGCCCGGCAGGTTTTTTCCAGTCGTCGGGCAGTATTATCAGGCCAAAATGTTTGTCGCCTATCACGCCGAAGCCGAATTTATCTTTGCGTACTTCGTTGGTGTCTATCAAATAGAGCCATTCGTCGCGTTTCAGGGTGCGCCACATCTTGGGCTGGTTGCCACCGCCGAAGATGGAGTTGTACATACCCCAGTCGGCATTCTCGCCAGGGCCGAAGAGGCCGTTGGTCCAGTCGCCGCCAGGACAATAGCTGGTGTCCTGGTTGTTGGTGGACCAAGGCTGATAGGCGAAGGCACCGCCGTCCCATCCGCTGGTGCCCCACCCGAAGAGGTCTATCCAGCTCTTGTAGTCCTCGTCAGCGAAAGCGTTGCTGTCGAGCACGGCATCGTACTGGTTCTCGGCGAAACGCCAGGCACCGAAGGCCGGGTGGTGCTGCAGGTTGCCCTTCGAGAAGTGCACCCGCTTGCCGGGAGCCACCGAATAGACGGTATACGAAGCGCCCATGCTGTTGAAACCGCCATGCAGCTCTTCCTCCTCGCCGCCTCCGCCGCCGAGGATACCCTCCTTGCAGCCCACAAGGCACACGCTGGCCACCACCATGGCCGCGAAGAGCATTATTGTTGTCCTTTTCATCGTTCTACTATTTGATAATGAGCACGTCAGGGCATATATCACCCATCTTTGCAGACTGCAAATATACAAAAAAAAAGTTAATACGCGCAAAAATATATAATAAATCCTACCATAAATCCTGCCGTCTGCCTAGCCATGATTCGGTATATTTAATTTGTGTTTTGGTAGTCTTAAAATTGAATCCGACATATCATTTCCTACTAGAGTAAATTTATGTAATTGGAGCATAAGCGGAGCAGTAGGAGTATAGTAAGAGAGGGTGGCAACTCATGGGCTGGTTTACAGCGGCTTGAGGGTCGGCCTCCGACCTCAAAATTATAGGAAAATTGAAAAAAAATATAGAAAATACTCATTCCATTTTGGTTCATGCTACAGCCCCGTCGGGGCGGCATATAATAGCCGTGGGTGCATGGTGTGCCGTCGGCTCGGCCGACAGCCCACGGTGCGTGCGGCCAACCACAACACCGAGCCCTGTCGGGGCGGCACAAGGGTTGCTATTGTGTCACCCCTACGGGGTTCCGGGCGGCGGAAGTGTTAATAATTCATAAATAACATTAACGGATGTCACTTTTTGGCCCTTTTTGCTACTAACTATATATAGAGGGGGTAAATTCTGCACCAATGAAAACACGACGAACCGACACTGGAACCTATCCGCGTTTCCGTCGCGGCACCTGCATAGTCCGCATACACACGCCCCTGGGCATCACAGCGAGGAAGCTGATACTGCAATAGTGATTGGTGGTTTGACGTTTGGCGTTGTAGGTTTATTGTATTGATATCTTGTCGACAGGTAGACACCGGGCGCGATGATGTAGTTGTAACAAAAAATACCGATGTGACATAATAAAACCACGGGGACGGCGTTACCTAATATAAGAATATCAATAAAAATACCTACCGATATGAGAAAACACATTGTTGCCGGCAACTGGAAGATGAACCTCACCTTCACCGAAGCCGATGAGTTGCTCGACGAACTGATGAGCGAGCTCGAGAAGATGGAACTGCCCCGCGACGAGCAGGTTGTGGTGTGCCCGCCGTTCCCGTATATCGAGATGGCCAGCGACTATGCCAACGACAGCTATTTCCAGGTCGGCGCACAGAATGTGAGCGACAAGGACAAGGGTGCCTACACCGGCGAGGTGAGCGCCGAGATGCTCGAGAGCTGCGCTATTGACTGGTGCATCGTGGGTCACTCGGAGCGCCGCGCCTACTACGGCGAGACCGACGAGCTGGTGGCCGCGAAAGTGGACCAGCTGCTGAAGCACGACCTGAGGCCGATAGTGTGCGTCGGCGAGGTGCTCGAGGAGCGCGAAGCCGGACGCCAGTTCGACGTGGTGAAGACGCAGGTGGAGAAAGGCCTGTTCCACCTCGACGCCGAGAACATCAAGAAGATTGTCGTAGCCTACGAGCCCGTGTGGGCCATCGGCACCGGCAAGACCGCCACTCCCGAGCAGGCGCAGGAGATACACGCCCACATCCGCGGACTGCTTGCCGCCAAATACGGCAAAGAGGTGGCCGACGAGATAAGCATTCTCTACGGCGGCAGCTGCAAGCCCGGCAACGCCAAGGAGCTCTTCGCATGCCCCGACATCGACGGCGGCCTCATCGGCGGCGCCTCGCTGAAAGCAGCCGACTTCATGGGTATTGTCACTGCGTTCTAATTAGTAAATTGTGAATAGTGAAAAGTGAATAGTGAATTGGGCGCGGTTGCCCCATTCAATTCACTATTCACTTTTCACTTATAAAATCATGCTGTTCGAGCGGTTCGTAGCACAGCGGTTCATGCCGCGGCGCGGGGGCGGTTTTTCCGGCCCGCTGTCGAGCATTGCCGTCGCCGGCATAGCCCTCGGCGTGGTGGTGATGGTGATGGCCGTGAGCATACTGCGCGGCTTCCAGGCCGACATCAGCGGCAAGGTGGTGGGCTTCGGCAGCCATATCACCATAAGCTCGTTCGGCGGACAGCTGGCCTATGCCGACGCGCCGGTGGAGACCGACGACGCCCTCATGGCCACGCTGCGCGCCACCGAGGGTGTGCGCCACGTGCAGTGCTACGCCAACAAGGGCGGCATGGTGAAAACGGAGGAGCAGATATACGGCATCATGTTCCGCGGACTGAGCGCCGACTACGACACCACGTTCTTCGCCTCGTGCCTCACCGAAGGACGCTTGCCCGACATGGCGGCAAAGACCAGCAACGACGTGCTGGTATCGACCACGATAGCCTCGAAGCTGCACCTTGCCGTGGGCGACAAGCTGCGCACCTACTTCTGGCAGGACAACGGCTACCGCTCGCGGGCCTTCGTCGTCTGCGGCCTGTACAACACCGACCTCACCGAGATGGACGAGCTATACGTGGTGGGCGACCTGCGGCAGGTGCAGAAGCTGAACGGATGGGATAGCACCATGGTGGGTGGCTACGAACTGCTGGTGGACGACTTCGACCGCCTCGACGAGACGGCGGCACGTGTGGTGGAGCACCTGCCCTACGACCTGCAGCTGACAACGGTGCGCCAGGCCAACCCTGCCCTCTTCTCGTGGCTCGACCTGCTGGAAGCCAACATCACGCTGATATTGGCCATCATGTGCCTTGTGTCGGCAGTGGCAATCGTGTCGGCCCTGCTGATAATGATATTCGAGAAGAGCGCCACCATCGGCCTGCTGAAAGCCCTCGGGGCCAGCAACCGCTCGGTGCGCCGCATCTTCATGCTCAAAGCCTCGCGGCTGATAGCGACCGGCGTGCTTGTGGGCGACGCTGTGGCGCTGGCGCTGAGCTACGTGCAGAACCGCTGGCACCTGCTGACCCTCGACCCCGAGAGCTATTCGATGGCCCACGTGCCCGTGGAGATAAGCGCCTGGACCTATGTGGCCATAACGCTGGGCACCGTGGCCGTATGCCTGCTGGCACTGCTGCTGCCGGCACGCTACATCAGCGGTATAAATCCCGCAAGGACGATGAGGGTGGAAAGGTAAAAAGTAAAAGAGTGGAATATGAAGGTTAGGCTGAAATGGATAATAATGGCCGTCACCGTGGTGATGGCGCTGGTGGCTTTGTGGCAGGTGCAACGCATTGCCGAGCAGATACGGCACGGCGAAGAAGAGAAAGTGCGCCTCTGGGCCGCCGCCGTGGGACAGCGCAACCAGATGGCTGCCGCCACAGCGCAGTTCTTCCAGGAAGCCATGCTCGACGAGCACCGCAAGATGCGGCTCTACACCGACATACTGCAGTCGTTCAACGACCCCGACCTGTCGACCGACCTCAAGTTCAGCCTGGCCTACGTCAACTACATCGTCGACAGCTCGCACACGCCCATAATCATCACCACCTCGAAAGACTCCATCATCACCGTGCCGCAGGAGCTGGCGGGCCAGAAGCTCGACGGCTGCCTTATGGAAGAATACTCGGTGAACCCGCCCTTCAACTACCGCATATGGGGCATGCGCATGACGCTCTACTACAAAGAGTCGGAATACTTCACCCGTCTGCGCGAGGTGCTCGACGGCTTCACGCAGAGCTTCCTCACCGACATCACGCAGAACTCGGTGCTGGTGCCCGTGGTCATCTTCGACAGCACACACCGCAACATCATAGCCATAGGCAACACCGACAGCCTCCAGCTGCACACGCTGCGCTTCAACAACGACCCTATCCGCATCACCATGCCCGACGGTTCGCCCGCCTATGTCCACTACTCCTCCACCCCCCTGCTGCGCTCGCTGCGCTGGCTGCCGCTGTTCTACATCTTCATAGCCCTGGTGCTGGTGGTCGTCAGCTACTTCCTGTTCCGCACCGCCCGCACCGCCGAGCAGAACCGCATCTGGGCAGGCCTCGCCAAAGAGACGGCCCACCAGCTCGGCACCCCCATCAGCTCGCTCTCGGGCTGGCTCGAATACCTGCGCGGCAAAGAGTTCACCGACGACTATGCTGCCGAGGTGGGCAAAGACCTGCAGCGGCTGGAGACCATCACACACCGCTTCTCGAAGATAGGCTCCGTGCCCGAACTGAAGGAAGAGGACGTGCGCGAGGCCACCCTCGCCGCCGTAGCCTACCTGCAGAGCCGCTCGCCGCGCCGCGTCAAATTCAACGTCGCTTTCCCCGAAGGCGAACCATTCATAGCCCCCGTCAACAGTCACCTCTTCCAGTGGGTCATAGAAAACCTCTGCAAGAATGCTGTAGACGCTATGGAAGGCGACGGCACCATATCCATCACCGCCTCACAAGACGCCCGCAAGATATACCTCGACATCAGCGACACAGGGCGCGGTATGTCGGCCGCCGTACAAAAGCATATCTTCGACAGCGGATTCACCACCAAGACACGCGGCTGGGGCCTCGGCCTCCCGCTGGCACGCCGCATCGTGAACCAATACCACCGCGGCCGCCTCTACCTCAAATACAGCGTTCCCGGACAAGGCAGCTGCTTCCGCATAGTGCTGCGGAAGAGTTAAGAGTTAAGAGTTAAAAGTTAAGAGTTAAGAGTTATAAATCAAATTCTTGTTCAATGAGGCGAATCATCCCGATACTTTTGAGCGTCAGTCTTGTTTTCTGTCTTAAATTTTCTGTTTCCAATTCTGCGCAGGCACAGGACACTGTCCGCATGACCCTCGACAGCTGCCTGCGCTATGCTTATGAGCACAACCTCACCGTGCGCAGCGCAACTCTAGGCAACGAGTCGGCCGAGGTCAACCTGCGCGGTGCCAAAATGCGCTACCTGCCTTCCATAAGCGCATCTGCCTCGCAGGGTTGGGACTGGAGCAACCCCGGCGGCTCGGGTAGCAACACCAACTACGGCATCAACGGCAGCCTCACCCTCTTCAGCGGTTTGGCCAACCTGCGCAACCTGCAGCACAGCAAGATGGCGGCCGAACAGAGCCAACTGAGAGTACGTCAAACCGAGAACAGCATCGGGGTGCAGATAGTGCAGGCCTACCTCACCATCCTGATGAACGAAGAGAAGCTCTCGTTCCAGCAGGAAGTGCTGGAGACCAGCCGCCAGCAGCAGCTGGAAGGCGAGGTGAAACACAAGGTGGGCCGCATACTGGAGAGCGACTACATGCTGCTGGCCGCCAACTACACCTCGGCCCAGAGCGAGATCGACAACACAAGCATCACCATCAGCGACAATATCAATACCCTCAACGACCTGCTTTACAACACCGGCGACACGCTGATAACCATCATGCCGCTTGACGACACCCTTCGCGCCGCCAGCCGCAGCATCCCCGATTTCGACAGCGTTATGGCGCAGGCTATGCGCTCCATCCCCGACTGGCAGATAAGCGAACTGGACGTCAAGCTGGCAGAAATCAACGTCGACATGGCCCGTAGCGCTTTCATCCCGACCGTGAGCCTCAACGCCGGTTATGGCGGAGGCTGGCTTCCTGCCGTCACTGAGCCTTCCAGCAACTTCTCCGACAACAGCCACCTCACCCTTGGCATCAACATTCCGATACTGAACAGCGGCAGTTCCTACACCCAACTGAAGCAAAGCAAAATAGCCCTGCAGGAAGCCGAGCTGCGGCACCAACAGGACCTGATAGACATTGCGTCGATGGTCGAGGATGTATATATCGCCATGCGGCAGGCGCTGAACCGCTTCCGCTCGGCCGAGGCCCTGATGGAAGCCTACAAGGCCAGCTACGACATCTACACCATCAAGTACACCCAAGGCGCCGTCACCACCGTCGAACTCCTTCAGCAGCAGGACCGCTACCTCTCGGCCCTCAACGACTACCTGCAAAGCAAATACTCCTACATCCTCGCCGAGAAACAACTGGAAATCTATACCGGGAGATAGAGAATAGTGATTGATATATAATTATTCTTATGAAGAAGAAAAGACATATTTGGCTCTGGGTGCTTATAGGCATCGTTGCCCTCGTGGTGGTGCTGGCAGTGTTCGGACGCAAGAAAGTCAGCCGCTACATGATCGACACCGAGACTGTCGCCATGGGCGAGATAACACAGACCGTCACCGCCACCGGTGTGGTGCAGCCTGTCTACAAAGTTACCGTCGGCACACAGGTGAGCGGCATTGTGAAGAAACTGTACGTCGACTACAACAGCCGCGTGAAGAAAGGCGACCTGCTGGCCGAGCTAGACAAGTCGCTCCTCCAAGAGCAGGTCAACGTGAACCGCGCCAACATGTCGGTGGCCACCAGTCAGCGCGACCTCGCGCAGAAAGACTTCGACCGCATCCAGGCGCTCTACGCCAGTAAGGCTGCCACACAGCAGGAATTCGACCAGGCCGAAGCCCAGCTCGAACAGGCCAAGAACCACCTCGTCACCGCAAAGGCCAACTACGGCAACGCCGTCACCCAGCTGCGCTACGCTGAAATCTATTCGCCCATCGACGGCATCATCATAAGCAAGCAGGTCGAGGAAGGTCAGACCGTGCAGGGCGCCTACAGCGTGCCAAACCTCTTCACCATTGCCATGAACATGACCGAGATGCAGGTAGAAGCACGCGTCGACGAGGCCGACATCGGACAGGTACACACCGGACAGGAAGTCAGCTTCAAGGTCGACGCCTACCCAGACGACGAGTTCCACGGCACAGTCTCGCAGATTCGCATGGAGCCGCAGACCAACAACAACGTCGTCACCTACGTCGTCATCATCAACGCCCACAACCCCGACGAAAAACTCTTCCCAGGAATGACCGCCAGCGTCACCATTGTCGTCCAGCATGCCGAAGGACTCAAGATTCCCTACTACGCCACGCAAATAAACCCCGATGCCGATATGCGCGCCTCCATGGTCCGCGAAGGCTACACCTTCGACACCGTTGCCCGTCGCGACGAGGGCCACAGCTACCTATGGCTCAAGAACGGCAAGCGGCTGCAGCAAGTCGAAGTCACCCTCGGCGCACACACCAAGGTGAGTGCCATAGTCACCAGCGGCGTTGCCGAAGGCGACACGGTGGTGAGCAGCATGGTCGACGTGATAAGCCAGCGCGCCGCACGCCAAGAATTAATGTTCTAGAACACTGAAACCCGAAACCCGGTGAACATTATTGACATAGAGCATCTGCATCGCGATTTCCAAGTAGGCAGCGAGACCGTGCACGCCCTCGACGACGTCAGCTTCTCCATCGCCCCGGGCGAATTCGTCAGCATCATGGGCACCTCCGGCAGTGGTAAGTCAACTCTCCTCAACATTCTCGGCTGTCTGGACACCCCTACCTCCGGCACATACCGGCTAGACGGCGAAGACGTGCAGCTGATGGACGACGACCAGCTCGCCTCCATCCGCAACCGCAAGATAGGCTTCGTCTTCCAGAGTTACAACCTGCTGCCGCGAACAACGGCACTCGAAAACGTTGAGCTACCCCTCTTCTACAACCGCCACATCGGTGCCCGCCAGCGGCGCCAGCGGGCACTCGAAGCCCTGCGCATCGTAGGCCTCGAGAACCGCATGTCCCACACCTCCGCCCAGCTCTCCGGCGGCCAGCAGCAGCGCGTCGCCATCGCCCGCGCTCTCGCCACCGACCCAGTACTCATCCTCGCCGACGAAGCCACCGGCAACCTCGACACCCGCACCTCCTACGAGATCATGGCCATCTTCCAGCGCCTAAACTCACAAGGCAAAACCATAGTCTTCGTAACCCACGAACCGGACATCGCCGCCTTCACCACACGCATCATCCGCCTCCGCGACGGCCACATCGTCGAAGACCGTCCCAACACACCCCTCTCTGCCGCAGAGAATTTAACCCATAACTCATAACTTCCACCATGTTTCCCCTCGACACCATAAAGCTCGCCCTCCGTGCCCTCATGCGCAACCGCACACGCACCTTCCTCACCATGCTCGGCATCATCATCGGCATTTCTTCCGTCATCATCATGATGAGTCTCGGCTCCAGCCTGACACACTACATGGACAACGTCTTCTCCTCCATCGGCACTAATGTCATCAACGTCCGCGACAAATGGGTTCGCGACGGCGGCACCTGGCGCGTTCTCCATAGTACCGACGAGGCCGACTACCTCGCTCTCCACGACAACTGTCAATCCGTCAAATACATCTCCCCAGACCTAAGCACCTCGACACCCATCGTCTTCGGCAACAACAATCACAACGCCATCATCACCGGCGGCAACGAATACTACCTTAAACTCAACGGCATGTCTGTAGCTCGCGGTTCCATGTTCGACGAATCCGACGTCCGCTCACTCGCCAAAGTATGCCTCATCGGCCAAACTGTCGTCGAGAAACTCTTCCCCGACGGCCAAGAGCCCATCGGACAGACCATCCGCTGCGGCAACGTACCGCTCATCGTCATCGGAACCCTCCAGGCCCGCGAGAAGCAATTCAACTACGACTTCAACAACCTCGTCATCACCCCCTACACCACACTCCAGAAACGCCTCCTCGGCCGCACCGACATAGATCAGATTTCCATCGCAGCCACCTCCGACAACGACCGTACCGTCGAGGAAGTGCGGCAGATCCTCCGCATATATCACGGCCTACAACCCGACGATGAAGACGACTTCGAAATAGAAGTGCAGAGCGAAACCATGGACCAGCTCTCCTCCGTACTCAACATCGTCGTCCTCATACTTTCACTCATCGCAGGCATCTCCCTCATCGTGGGCGGCGTCGGCATCATGAACATCATGTACGTCACCGTCACCGAACGCACTCGCGAAATAGGACTCCGCAAAGCACTGGGCGCCCGCCGCAGCAACATCCTCACACAATTCCTCTCCGAAAGCGTCGTCCTCAGCCTCGCCGGCGGCCTCATAGGCATCTTCTCTGGCCTCTCCATCTATGCCATTGCCTCCGCCTTCATCGAGCAGCTGCCCTTCGTGCTGAACGGCACTGCAATACTCATCTCCTTCGGAGTCTGCACGGTGGTGGGGATTTTCTTCGGCTGGTACCCGGCGCGCAAGGCGGCCAATCTAGACCCGATACAGGCGCTGCGATATGAATAATTCTTCCGCGACACAATATTTTCAAAGAATCAGAGTTTACTTTCTCAAATATTCAAGCAATCAAACAATCAAGCAATAACAATATGGCAAATCAAGACGATTTCTTCAAGAAGGTGGTGGCTCACGCCAAGGAGTACGGTTTCATCTTCCCGAGTTCGGAGATTTACGACGGCCTGGCCGCGGTGTACGACTACGGGCAGCTGGGCGTGGAACTGAAGAACAATATAAAGCAGTACTGGTGGAAGGCTATGGTGCAGATGCACGAGAATATCGTGGGTCTGGACTCGGCAATCTTCATGCACCCGCGCATCTGGAAGGCTAGCGGCCACGTGGACGCTTTCAACGACCCGCTGATAGACAACCGCGACAGCAAGAAGCGCTACCGTGCCGACGTGCTCATCGAGGACCATATAGCCAAGCTGGAGGAGAAGATTGAGAAGGAGGTGGAGAAGGCCCACAAGCGTTTCGGCGAGAGCTTCGACCGCCGGCAGTTTGTCAGCACGAAC
>JAFXUY010000123.1 GCA_017524785.1 Bacteroidales bacterium
CAAGGGCTTCACCATGATGATTGAAGGTTCGCAGATTGACTGGGCCTGCCACGACAACGACTCGGCCTACCTGCGTGCCGAGCTGGCCGACTTCGAACTGATGCTCCATGCCGTGCTCGACTGGGCCGAGAAGGACGGCAATACCCTGGTGGTGGTCACCGCCGACCATGAGACCGGCGGCCTCACGCTGCCCGACGGTGACATCGAGGAAGGCATCAACAACTTCCGCTTCCATTGGGGCAGCCACACCGGCTGCATGGTGCCCGTCTTCGCCTACGGCCCCGGTGCCGAGCGCTTCAGCGGCATACAGCAGAATACGGATATCCCCAGGAAGATAAGAGAGTTGATGGGGTGGTAAGACTAGATTGTCTAGATTATCTAGATTATCTAGAAATACTAGAGCTAAGATAGAAAGACATGATTAAGTTCTGCGTCAGATTGGTACAGCGCTGGCTCCCCGAGCCGTTCATCTTCGCCATCCTGCTCACTTTCGTGGCGGCGGTGATAGCCATTCCCGTGTGCCACCAAAGCCCGATAGAGGTTGTCGAGCACTGGGGTGGGGGAGTGTGGAACCTGTTGGCCTTCGCCATGCAGATGGCCTTGGTGCTTGTCTGTGGCTCGGCCTTGGCGGCGGCGCCGTCGGTAAAGCGCGGCATCACCGCCTTGGCACGTCTGCCCAAGAGTGCCCCTGCCGCCATAGCGCTGGTAACAGTCGTCTCGGCCATGGCCTGCTGGCTCAACTGGGGCTTCGGCCTCATCGTGGGTGTCATCTTCGCCAAAGAGATAGCACGCCAGCTGCAGGGCATCGACTACCGTCTGCTCATAGCCTCGGCCTACAGCGGCTTCGTGGTGTGGCACGCCGGTCTGTCGGGCTCCATACCGCTGACCATGGCCACTCCCGGCGAGTCACTCGCCATGGCCACCAACGGCGCACTTGTCGATCCCGTGCCGGTGAGCCAGACCATCCTCGACCCGCATAACCTCGTCATGGTGTTGCTGGTCATCGTGGGCATCACCGTGGCCAACACCCTGATGCACCCCAAGCAAGGTGCCGTGACCGTCGACCCGATGCTGCTCGCCGAAGAGCATACGGCGCCTGTGCGCCCTGAGAAGCCCTCGCCGGCACAGCGCATGGAGCACAGCCCTGTGCTGTCGTGGCTGATAGGCTTGCTGCTGATAGCCTATCTGGTGCTGCGTCTAGGCTTCCGCGGTGGCACGCTCGATCTCGGAGCCGTTATTATGATATTCCTCTCGCTGGGTCTGCTGCTGCACGGCACCCCAGTGGCATACGTCCGTGCCTTCGGCAAGGCTGCCACAGGTGCCGCCGGAATCATCTTGCAGTTCCCATTCTACGCTGGCATCATGGGCATCATCACCGGCATCGGTGCCAGCGGCATCAGTCTGGGCAATGTGCTTGCCGACGGCTGTATACGCATCAGCACCCCCCCCACCTATCCGCTACTCACTTTCCTATGCGCTGCGTTGCTCAACCTCTTCGTGCCGAGCGGCGGCGGCCACTGGGCCATACAGGCGCCCATCATGTTCACCGCCGGTGCCGACCTCGGTGTCGACCCAGGCCTGACGGGCACCGCCATAGCCTGGGGCGACGCATGGACAAACCTTATACAGCCCTTCTGGGCATTGCCGGCTTTGGCCATAGCAAAGCTCGACGCCAAGGACATCATGGGTTACTGCCTCATCGACCTGCTCGTCACGGGCGTCATCATCTGCGGCGGACTGTTGATATGGGCAATGTAAAGTTGAAAATTGAAAATTGAAATTATGTTCGAAGAAGTAATAAAACACTACCCCGATTTCCCGAAGCCGGGAATAGATTTCATCGATGTGCTGCCCTTCCTGCAGGACAAGAAGGCCTTCGCCGATGCCATCCGTGAGATAGACCGCTGCTGCACGGCTCCCAACGTTGCCACCGTCGAAGCCCGCGGCTTCCTCTTCGCGGCACCGCTGCTGTCGGTCTCCGACCACGTGCACACCATCGTGCCCATCCGCAAGAAAGGCAAGCTGCCGCATGCCGAAGGCGACATACAACGTGTGTGCATCGAGAAAGAGTACGGCAGCGACGAAGTGTTCTACCGTCGCAGCGACTTGGCAGCATGCCGCATCAGTGGCGACACCATCGAGCTCACCCTTCTCGACGACCTGCTGGCCACCGGCGGCACCGCCCTCGGCATAGCCACCGCCCTCAATGGCGAGGTCGTTGACGGTCGCCGTGTGGTGGTCAAGGAGTTCGTCTTCCTCGTCGAGTTGCCCGCCCTCGGCGGCCGCAAACTGCTTGAGAGAGTGGCTCCCGTGCGCTCGCTGATGAGCCTCGAAGGGGTGGAATAGAAAAATATTTTCACTTCGTTGTCACTTTTTGCCACCTAGTGTAGTTTAATAATATAGAAACGGTCCAGAATGAGCACGGGCGACTATGACAAGAACTGCCGATACGACGTGCTGCTGCACGACTTCGGACGGCACATCGCCAGTTACTGCTCGCGCCACGCCGTAGGACGCGGCGAGACCCGCGAGTTGGTGCAGGACGTCATGGTGACCCTCTGGCAGAAGCTCGACAACCTCGACCCAGCCAGCACCCCGCGGCAGGTGAACCGCTGGCTGCACAAGTTGATGCGACAGGTGGTATTCGACCGCTACTTCCGCCGACGACAGCCAACCACAGTGCCGCTCGACGAGGTGGCCATGATGCCAGAGAGCGAGGACTACGACCGCGAGCTGCTCGACGACCTGGTGGCACGCCTCGACCCCGACGAGCAGCAACTCATAGCCGAACGCTTTGAAGGCTACACTCCCGCCGAGATGGCCGAACGACACCACACGACGGTGAACACGATGAACCAGCGGCTGAGCCGCATAACAAAGAAACTGAAAACGATATACGAACAACAATATGCAACACCAACCCCATAGCACCCCCGACATCGAACTCCTCGTGGCCCGCCGTACCCGTCAGGCCGCCGAGCAGCGTCTGCTCGCCGAGGTCGACGCAGGCTATGGCCACCGTAGTCTCGTGGCTGCCGTGCGCCACTATGCCGTCGTCGCGGTGGTAGCCGTCGTGCTGGCGGCAGGAGTGATTGCCTGCACCTCGGTGCCCGACGGACGCGATATGACAAGCGCCGACCGTGCCGCCGTGCTCTCCGATGTAAACTATGTGATAGATAATCTGTGAAACGCCGCTGGCTCATAACATTGCTGCTCTGTGTGGCCGTCCTGGGAGGAGCCCTGGCCTTCCGCCTGTGGCCCCGCACTCTGTCGCCCGACCAGTGCGGCACCGTCTACCGCCACTATGCCGCAGTCGAGGGCGTCGAAGCCACCTACATCAAGGACAAGCACATCGGCGGCGACGAGCAGGTTGATGTCACCCTCCTCCAGGCCACCGACAGCACCTCTTGGGTCACCCTGCTGCGCGACCTCGACATGCCAGATTTCGATGTCGAGGCCGACGACGACTTCTTCGTCCACTACCTCGCCGCCAAGGAGCATCCCGACCAGCGCGTGCCCTTCTCCCCAGGCCTCTGCGACCTCGTGGTGCTGTGGCCAGCCGAGAGCACCGTCTGTATATTCCATATCGCCACCGAGGTGCAGTACGACCGCCTGCTGAAAAACCAATTCGACAATCTTGAACAATAATATATGTATATGAAAAGACTACTGCCATTACTGATGTTGCTTGTCCTGCCCGCTGCCTTTGCGGGATGCAGCGAGGAACATTATTTTGAGGACGGCACTCCAGTCCGCAAGGTGACCTACGCCGTCAACGGCAAGTCGTTCGACCTCGTGCTGCGTGGCGACACCGAGTGGGACGATTTCATCGTCATGCTTTTCGACAAGGTCGGCGAGGGATATCCCGTGCTCTTTCAGTGCACCTCCACTACCTACGAACAGGTGACGGACACGCTGGATGCCAAGCGTCCGCTCTCCTTCAAGACCGGCAATCGTCGCGAGGCCGAGAAATGGGCCAGCGAGCGCGGCAAGGAGGGCTACGTGGTCATCGTCTCCTATGACAAGAAGAATAAAGTGTACAAACTACAGGCATTAAAGAAATAACACTGCTATGAAACTGAAGCTAATCCCTCTGCTCCTCGTCGCGATGCTCTTCGCGGCCTGCAAGCCCTATTCGGAGCAGATTATCCGCGGCACGCTGTATGCCGACAGCACCAAGACCACGCCGCTGGCGGGCGACACGCTCACCTTCCGTGAGTCGAATTATATGGAACCGGATGCCGACAGCAAGTATCTCGGCCAGGCCGTCACCGACGCCCGTGGCCGCTGGGGCTTCCAGTACATCCGTGGTTTCGACAACCCGTATATGCAGGAGCCTGCTGGCGCTAAGTTCAGTATGGTGGAGTATTTCCTGCTTATCACCTGTGGCGACGACACTCTCTACTGGGGTTTCGCCGGCAGCTTCAGCAGCAGGAATAACGACACCATAGACTTGTGGCCTGGCAAGTGGCAGCGTCCCGACTGGTGGTATCAGCAGCCCGACACCACAGCGGTAGACACCACCGCCGTCGACAGCACCAAGTGGAAAGGAGGCCTGCTATGAGACGTATAATCCTTCTGGCCGCAGCCGTGATGCTGCTCCTGCCGCTCCGCGCGCAGCAGCCCGAGGACGGCGTGGCGCGCCATGCTGTGAAGTTCAATCTGCTGTCGCCCATAGCCTCGAGCATCGACTTCAACTACGAGTACCGCATCGCCAACCATTCGGCCGTGGCCTTCGACCTCGGCGGCAACTTCATGAAACCCGTCAGTCGTCCCATGACGACGCATGTCTTGTTCGCCCAGGCGCAATACCGTCTTTATTTGAACCGCCAGCGTCGCAACGGCGTGATGCCGTTCTTCGGCTTCGGTGCCAACTTCACCCGAGCCTGGGTACCCTTCAACTGCTTCACCGGCAATGATGGCTGGGACATACACACCGCCCGCTATACCATCCACGACCAGGCCCTGCGGCCCACCTTGGCCTTCGGCATAAAGGTCAACATACCCTTCGGCCTTACTATCGAGAGCACCATGGGTGCAGTGCTAGGGCTGGTGATGAACGAAGACAACGACATCTCGGGCGAAGTCTTTCCCGTCTACTTCGGCACGCAGTTTTCCACCCGCATAGGATGGGCGTTCTAACCCCCAAACGTTATGAAGATAAAGTACCTGAAACTGAAGAACTGGCTGCTGGTCACCCTTGGAGGGTTGCTAGGCATCAATCTTGTCGGTTGTGAAAAGATATTCAACACAGCCTGCGAGTATGGCACCCCAGAAGCGACCTACCATGTTATCGGTACCGTCACCAATGCCGAAGGGCAGCCTATTCCAGGCATCGGCGTTGGCCGCTACATCACATGGGATGAAGAGACGGATACCTTGAGGTCTGCCGGATATCATGATACAACAGACACCGACGGACGCTATAGTGTTACCTACAATTATTGGTTTCCAGGTTCTGACATAGATATTGACTTCCACGATATCGACAATGCCGAAAACGGCAACTATATCGACACGGTAGTGACGGTAAAGACCAAAGATGTTCCCCGTTCTGGTGGCGACGGTCATTGGAATGAAGGTTCTGCTGTCATTACACAAGATGTCGTTATGAAAGAGAAAACATACAAATAACAAATCAAAAAACAATACAACAATGAAAAAGACCATTCTTATCGTAGCCATGCTTATCATGGCCCTCGGCCTCTCCGCACAGGAGGAGAAGAAAATCAGCATCCCCAGCGGTTACCGCGCCTTCATCGAGGAGGAGAACTCTATGCAGCTCGTCAGCAAAGAGCATTCAATCATCGGCGTGGGCACCACCCATGGCTTCTACATGAACGAGCACTGCTTCGTGGGTCTCGGCTTCACGCTGATGGGCAACGAGGACGACTTCCTGATGCCTATCTATGCCGCCGTGCGCTACAACTTCGGCTACAAGAGCAACGTCACTCCCGTGCTGTCGCTCCGTGCCGGTTCCTACCTCTCCGAGAGCACCGGTCTCTATGCCGACCTGGGCTTCGGCGTGCGCTTTGCTTCGAAGCACCACTTCGCCATCAGTGTGATGCTCACTGGCACCTTCTTCGAGCCCACCGAGCACTATAGCTACAGCCTTGGCGACTACGTCAACGTCAACCACAGCGGTGCCGGCATTCGCATCGGCATGGAGCTGTAATTCTATGAAAAAGATTGCCCTTGCGCTGTTAAGCGTACTGCTATTGGTGTCGTGTACCGATACGGAAACATACTATGTCCGTGGTACGCTGTATACCGACAGCACCATTACTGTCCCAGTGCCGGGAGAAGACCTTACATTCACGTATAGGTCTGCGTATGGTGATACTCTTGGTACGGTACGCACCGACAGCCAAGGGCGCTTTGGCTTTGCCTACAATATTGGCATTGACCCGATAGCCCGAGGTGACGCCAAGATGCATATAGAATACGCCGAGGTGTCTATCCTCCATCAGGAAGATACTCTTTGTAGATTTGAATATCTATGGCCACCAGATACCCTATCGCTATATATCGGTATGGATTGGAGGGATAAATGAGAAAGAGTCTTATCATACTGATGTTGCTGGTATACGGTGCCTCTATTTGTGCGCAGGATACCGTACAGACAACGGCAAATCAAAATTTCCGTCAGGTGGTGAAAGCCAATTTGTGGGCTATTGCTTGTCCAGTTGTTTCTTACGAATTAGGCTTTGCTCGTCGTCACGCTATCGAATTGTCTGTAGGTATTTCCCCGAAACTTAATGGGGGTGGGAATTTCCATACATATCCAACAAACATGCTTTTCCCATCGCTGACCTATCGTTGGTATTTCCTTGACACCCGTTTTGTCAGGATGTTTGCCCAAGGAGGTGTGTCGTTTGTTTACGCATGGGGAACTTACGACATTTTTGCTGGCAGCGATGGGTGGGACATCTATACTCAAGCATATCATTATAGCGAACATCGTTTTTGCCCCATCTATGGAATTGGTGTTAACGGAGGCCAATGGAAAGGCATTAGCCTTGAAGTTCAATTGAACCCATTGATAGCTGTCCATTTTACTAATGAGGGTGTTACTCCACTTTTTGAAGACGTCAGGACAATGTATATCTTAAAGCACTTGTTGTGCTTTAAAGTCGGCTATTCATTTTAATAGCCCGCATAGTGAGCGCCAGCTAGCTGGAGTCTCTACGGGACTAAAAAAGACCGACGATGACGATTACTAGCAGGGCCACACAGTAGACAAGTTTGAGGAGGGTGCCAGTAAGGAAGCCGAGGAATGCGCCCCAGGCGGCTTTGAGCGCTGGGGCCATTTCGCGGCTTTTAATATATTCTCCCACGAGGGCGCCGATGAAAGGCCAGAAGATGACGCCCAGTAGGCCCTGTGGACCGAAGGGGAGGCCTATGATGGAGATGACGAGGCCTATATTGCAGCCCCAGACGCCGTATTTTGAGCCGCCATTGCGCTTGGTGGAGAGCGACGGCACCACATAGTCGAGCACCGTGATGACGGCCGCCGCCACGGCAGTGCCCACAAGCATGGCAGTGCTTACCTCAATATAGGGCGTCAGCGACGCCAACAGCAGTCCCACCCAGCTGATGGGCGGTCCCGGCAGGCCTGGGATGATGGCGCCGAGGATGCCCACGATGAGGCAGATGAAGGCCAGGATGATGAGGACGGTGTTCATAGGAATGCGTTAATGTGTTAGTGCGTTAATGTGTCAGTGTGTTAATGTGTCAGTGTGCCGAAGAGTTCGTCGAAGAGGGGGCGGAGGCGTGAGTGGTCGCGGATGAGGTCGCGCAGTTCGGCCAGCGGGGCGGCGTTGGGCGAGTCGTCTAGCCACAGCTTTATATATCCATGTTCGGAATATTTCTCGTCGAGGTGCTGCAGGGTGCGTTGCCAATGGCCTTCGCGGTCCAGTTCGGGATAGTGCGATAGGCCGTATTCCACGGTGCGGCGCACTATGGTCTCGGGCTCCACGTCGCGGTCGGCCTCGGCGATGATGCAGCCCAGCATGGAGCGAGGCCTGGATGTGGCCGAGGCACGGTGGTCTTCGGCGGCCTGGGCAATCTGCTCGATCTCGTCGTCTCTGAACCATTGATGCAACTCTTGGCAGGCACGAATGATGCGGCCTGAAGCCAGGTGGTGCACCTCGCGGCCCTCGCAGATGCCTATGTCGTGCAATGCTGCGGCTGCAAATGTCATCGGCGATGGCTGCTGCAGCATGGCGCGGGCTATTACGCGGCGTATGTGGTCGGGACGGTGGGCGCTGTCGTAGTGTTCGTGCTGCGGCAGCACCGTGTCCTCGACCCATGCCTTGAGGTCGGAGGGGACCTCGTCGTAGCGCCACCATTCGTAGGCCAGGCGCGGTGTGCCGTCGTTCATGTAGACGATGCCGCAGTAGACGAAGCCCTGCTTCTCGAGTAGGTGGCGCATGGCGCGGTTGCTGACATGGGTGTCGGCGCGCAGGTGGCTGTGGTGCTCTTTGGCGTAGCGGAACACCGCCGCGGCGATGCCGCCGACGCCCTCGACTTTGGCCACGCGGTGCACTGTGGCATAGGGCGACAGCGTGTCGATCCAGCGGCCGTGGTCGATGACGCCGTAGGTGGGCTCGATGCTGGGCACGAGGGCGAAGGTGCCCACGGGTATGCCGTCCTGCTCTACAATATACGATGCATCGCGGCGGATGTCCTTGCGCAGGTCGTTGGCTGTGGGGTAGCCGGTCCACTGCACGGTGTTGCCTGCGGCGCGCATTAGGCTGCGCGAGTGGTCGAACATGTGCAGCATGGTCTCTATGTCGGCCTCGCATGAGGGGCGTATGGTCGTGTTGTGGGTCATGGCTATTTGCGGTTGTGGTAAGTGTAGGGCAGGTCGACAAGGTCGCGGTCGTCGCTGCTGAAGCCCACTTGCAGGGTGAACAAGGTGCCGTCCTTGGGTTCTTCCATCTGGCCGGTGGCTGTGTTGTATTGGCGGAACCAGAAGGGGTCGAGCTCTATCTTGAAGGGCACCTTATGGTCGAAATCGACGGTAGTGACGGGCAGTACGGCTATCAGCTGTTTGACTGGCGCGTTGTTGTCGTTCTCGTTTTTTAGATATACTTGCACTACGGTGCGGTGGTTGCGGGCATTTGGGGCGTCGGTGTTACACTGGCTGACAAGGCCGCTGACGGTGAAGTTAGCTTCGTCGACGACGGGGGCGCCCCAGAGCTGGTGGAAGGAATAGGAGAGGCCGTAGCCGAAGGGGAACTCCACGCGCTCGCGGTCCGCATATCGGTAGGTGCGCTGCTGCATGGCGTAGTCGTCGAAGGAGGGCAGGTCGTCGGTAGAACGGTAGAAAGTGACCGGCAGGCGGCCGAAATCATCACGACGGCCAAAGAGTAGCTCGTGAACAGCCGTACCCATTAGCTCACCACCATACCAACCAACCAATACAGCATCGCAATCATCAATTACATTCTCAAGAGCAATGGCCGAGCCTGTGCAAAGTACAAGCACTATGCGATAGCCTTGTGCCTTGAAAGCCTTGATTTCCTCCACCTGCTCCTTGGGCAGCTCGATGAGTGTGCGGTCGCCCTTGTAGAAGCCTTCCTTCTCTACTGGCAATTCCTCGCCTTCGAGCTGAGGGTTGAGACCACCGGCGTATACCAGCGTCTTTCCATCGCCGGCACTGAGGACTTGGTATTTACCCAATGCTTCGCCGATGGTGACGGTATGGCGAGGAGTGCCGTTGTAGTTGCCCAAAGGCATCAGGCTGTCCCACACATTGGGGCCTTCGAGGCGCAGGGACTCGCCTTTCTTCAGCGGCAGCACACCGTTGTTCTTAAGTAGCACCATACTTTGAGTGTATGGTTGTAGCACGTCGGGGTCGCTATCCACACTGTCGTTGACTAGCCGGGGTTCGTCGGTGACACGCAGGCGGGTGCGCAGGATGCGGCGCACATGCTCGTCGACCTTGCTCTCGGACACTAGTCCCTGTTGTACTGCTTCGCGCAGGGCGGGCAGGCCGCTGCCGCATTCGAGGTCAACCTCGCGGCCGAAGGCGTCGCCGTAGGCAAGGGCGGCGGTGGCGTGGGTGCGGTGGCGCGGGATGACGGTGTCGGTCTCGTAGGCGTCGTTGAGGGCCCAGCAGTCGGTGACGAGGATGCCGTCGTATTGCCACTCATTTCGCAGGATATCGAAGAGACGGCGGTTGGTGCAGCAGGGCTCGCCGTTGAGCCTGTTGTATCCGCACATCACTTGTTGTACATCGCTGTTCTTGATAATGTATTCGAAGGCTGGCAGGTAGGTGCTGCGGAGGTCGCGCTCGGAGACGCGGCTGTCGAACTCATGGCGTATGCCTTCGGGACCGCTGTGGACGGCGAAGTGTTTGAGGCAGGCGGCGGCAGAGATTGCGTTGCCTGCAGCCCAAAATTCGGAGTCCCAATTTTGTATCCCGTTGACACAGGCCATGCCCATCGTGGCGGTGAGGTAGGGGTCTTCGCCGTAGGTCTCCATGCCGCGACCCCAGCGTGGGTCACGGAAAATGTTGATGTTGGGGGTGAAGAATGTAAGCCCTGAGTAATCGCCAAAGTAGCCGGTATCTTGCGCCAAATGGTATTTGTAACGTGCCTCGGCGGCCACGAATTCAAAGATGTTTTGCACCAGATCGGGATTGAAGGTGGCGGCGAGGGCGATGGGCATGGGATAGACTGTGGCCAAGCCGGCGCGTCCCACGCCGTGCAGCGCCTCGTTCCACCAGCTGTAGGCAGGCAGTCCCACACGCGGGATGGCGGGGTTTTGGTGCACCATGAGTGAAAGTTTCTCGTCGAGGGTTAGGTTGCGGACGAGCCATTCGGCGCGACTGTCGAGGCTTAAGGTGGTGTCCTGCCAAGGGTAGGACTGCGCCCTGATGGTGCCGAAGATGTTGAGTATAAGTGCTATGACGGCTATGCGGCTGAGGGTATGCAGTGTCTGTCTCATGGTGCAAAAGTACGCAAAAAAAACGACATGGGCGGGTGTTGAAATCTTTTTGGCCGGGATAGGGAAAAAGTTTGTACTTTTGCAATCTGTTTGCAGAAAGACTCCGATGGCCAAAAAGACTGATACTGAATCGCCGCTGATGCGGCAGCACGCTGAGATGAAGAAGAAGTTCCCCGACGCGGTGCTGCTGTTCCGTGTAGGCGATTTCTACGAGACTTTCGGCGAGGATGCCCGCAAGGCATCGCAGATACTGGGTCTTACGTTGACGCGCAAGATGGCCGGAGGCGGCGAATATACCGACCTGGCCGGTGTGCCGCACCATGCGTTGGAGCAGTACCTGCCGCGGCTGGTGAGGGCCGGATTGAGGGTGGCAATCTGCGAACAGCTGGAAGACCCCAAGAGTGCCAAGGGCTTGGTGAAGCGCGGTATAACCGAATTAGTGACGCCCGGCGTGGCCTACAACGACATGGTGCTCGAGGTGAAGGAGAATAACTTCCTTTGCGGGCTATATATATCCGACAAAGAGCATGGCGTGAGCTTCCTCGATGTGTCGACCGGCGAATTCTATGTTGCGCAAGGCGACATGGCCTATATCGACAAGTTGATGAGCAACTTCCACCCTTCGGAAGTGGTGGTGGAACGCAAACGGCTGCGCTGGATGCAGGAACACTTTGCAGAGAAATACTACTGCAATACCTTTGAAGATTGGGTCTTTGCACCCGATTTTGCGCACGAACTGCTGCTGAAGCAGTTCGGCACGTCGAGCCTAAAGGGTTTCGGTGTGGAAGATTTGGACAAGGGTATCATAGCCGCCGGCGCGGTGCTCTACTACCTGCAGGACACACAGCACGACCGCACGGGCAACATCACGAGGTTGAGCCGTGTGGAGAAAGACCGCTATGTGTGGCTCGACCGCTTTACGGTGCGCAACCTTGAACTTGTAGGGTCGGCCAACGACAATGCACGAACCCTGCTCAACGTGATAGACCAAACGCTGACCCCAATGGGTTCGCGCCTGATGCGGCGCTGGTTGCTGATGCCGCTTAAAGAGGTGGCTCCAATAGAGGCGAGGTTAGAGGTGGTAGACATACTGTTGCGCGACGCTGCTCTGCGGCAGGAGCTGGCGCAGCAGGTGAAGTCGATAGGCGACTTGGAACGCTTGATTACCAAAGCTGCGGTGAGCCGTATCAATCCTCGTGAGATGCAGCAACTGCGCCGTTCGCTCGGTGCCGTGGAAGAGGTTCAGCGACTGTGTATGGCCAACGGCAGCGAGGCCTTGCAACATATGGCTGGCCAGATGAACCCCTGCCTGGTGCTGGCCGAACGTATTGGCCGCGAAGTGGTGGAAGAACCCCCTGTGAAGGTGGAGAAGGGTGGCGTGATGGCAGCAGGTGTTAGCGCCGAACTTGACGAGCTACGCTCTATGGCAGGTTCTGGAAAGGAATACCTGTCGGCCTTGCAGCGCAAAGAGAGCGAGGTTACGGGCATACCGTCGCTGAAGATTGGTTTCAACAACGTATTCGGCTACTACTTTGAAGTATACAACACCCATAAAGACAAGGTGCCAGCCGAGTGGGTGCGGCGCCAGACGCTGACAAATGCCGAGCGCTATATTACCCCAGAACTGAAAGAATACGAGGACAAAATACTTGGTGCCGAAGAGAAAATGCTGGCCCTCGAGGCCCAGCTATATGGCCAGCTGGTGGAGGCAGTGACGGAGTATGTGCAGCCTGTGCAGCACGACGCACAGGTGGTGGCACAGATAGATTGTTTGTTGAGCTTTGCCAAGGTGGCTCTGGAGGGCAACTATTGTCGTCCGGAACTCAATGAGAGCAGTCGGATAGAGATAAAAGAAGGACGGCATCCGGTGATAGAGACAATGATGGCGCCGGGGGAGCAGTATGTAAGCAACGACGTGACGCTGGACAATGACAGTCAGCAGATAATGATTATAACCGGACCGAACATGAGCGGTAAGTCGGCCCTGCTGCGGCAGACGGCCCTGATAGTGCTCATGGCACAGATGGGCTGCTACTGTCCGGCAAAGAAGGCCTCTATAGGTGTTGTAGATAAGGTATTCACGCGCGTGGGCGCGAGCGATAACATCAGCAGTGGTGAGAGTACCTTCATGGTGGAGATGAATGAGACGGCGAGCATCCTTAACAATGTCAGCAGTCGCAGTCTGGTGCTGCTTGACGAGATAGGCCGCGGCACGTCGACCTACGATGGCATTTCCATAGCATGGGCCATCACCGAGTACCTGCACGACAATGGCAAGGTGCGCCCCAAAGTGATGTTCGCTACCCATTATCACGAGTTGATAGAGATGGAGCGGCAGTATGAGCGGATAAAGAACTACCATGTCAGTGTCAAGGAGGTCGACGGACGAGTCATATTCTTGCGCAAACTGGTGCCTGGTGGCAGCGACCGCAGTTTCGGTATACATGTGGCCCGATTGGCTGGTATGCCACCCAAAGTGGTGAACCGGGCCGATGCCATGTTGCAGGAACTCGAGGCCAAGAATAGAGACACCGAAAGCTCTAATGTCGAAGGGGCAAAAAATGGAAAAAAAAGCAAGAAAGAGGACGTTTTGGAAGGCTATCAACTCAGTTTTATCCAGCTTGACGACCCAACGTTGCTGGAAATAAGAGATAAGATATTGGATATTGATATTGATACACTTACGCCACTTGAAGCTTTGCTGAAACTGAATGAGATTAAAAAAATTGTGGCGAAAAAATAAAAATTATTTTGTCAGTTTCAAAAAAGGTTGTACTTTTGCACCCGCTTTTGGGCGGAAATCCAACAGCAAAAAGAGTTAATTGAAAGGTTAAAAAAGCGATGCGGAAATAGCTCAGTTGGTAGAGCACGACCTTGCCAAGGTCGGGGTCGCGAGTTCGAGTCTCGTTTTCCGCTCATATAGACTCCAAAATCAGAGAGAGAGGCTCTGGTGGTGGAATGGTAGACACGAGGGACTTAAAATCCCTTGCCCGCAAGGGCGTGTGGGTTCAAGTCCCACCCGGAGTACTAAAAGAAACGCTGTGCATTTGTTGGTTTGTCCA
>JAFXUY010000124.1 GCA_017524785.1 Bacteroidales bacterium
CTGGCGGCCGGTGATGTCGACGCAGGGGGTGTTGTTGTTGCCGCGCACCACCTTGTAGGGCACGGCCTCAATCTCTTTGGTCACCTGTTCGTAGGTCTCGCCCATGAAGCGCTTGATGCTGTAGACGGTGTTGTGGGGGTTGGTGATGGCCTGACGCTTGGCGGGGTCGCCCACCTTGCGGTCGCCGTTCTCGAGGAATCCCACCACCGAGGGGGTGGTGCGGTTGCCCTCGCTGTTAGCAATAACTACAGGCTCGTTGCCTTCCATGACGCTGACACAGCTGTTGGTTGTGCCGAGGTCGATTCCGATGATTTTTGCCATAATATTGTTCCTTTCTTTTTTGTTTGCTTGTTATTATTCTCCCGCTTTGCGTAATCTATAAATCTAATTGGATTTATGGATTTCCGCCGTCGGGCGGGATGTTCACACCCCTCATACAACAACATCCGTGCCAACTTGTAAAGTTTCAGGTTTCATGTTCCAAGTCCCAAGTTTGACTGACAAAATGGCAGTCGGTATGGCAGTCGCAATACATGGACAAAGAACTTTTTATTCATTATTTGCATGGAAAGAAAAAATATCAGTATTTTTACATTTCCGGCATCGCCACGATTGACGGTAACCGGATAGCCGTCTACCCCAATCCTACGTCAGGCCTCGTTTCAGTCACCGGCCTTGAAGCACATGCGGAAATCGAGCTCGTCGACATGACGGGACGCACTCTGCCACTTCGCGCCTCGTGGCATGGAAACGAAGCCACCATCGACCTTGGAGGACTGGCCCCCGGGCTTTACCTGCTAAGCACATCCGCAGGAACCGCCAAGCTGCTGAAACGATAGCCAGGCGACGTATGAATAAAGAAGCCAGCGACTCGCTGGCTTTTTTCTTTGGAGTGTGTCGCCAGAGTGTCACCAGGATTCCACCTCGTCCGCTGTAAACTAGCACTCATCCTCAGTCATTTACCGGTGTTTTTTCGGTATTTCTTCGGTCATCCACCGAAGAAATACCGAAGAAATACCGAAGAAATGGGCGTCCAAATAGGGAGAATTCTGCGTTTTTAGAATAATATCCTCATATATTGTTTTTTTTTATTATTTTTGCCTTTCTAATAGTTTGATGATTTTTGACGTAATTATATGAAAAGAACGATATTTACAGGCCGTATGAAGATGGCCGACATGGTGGCGGCGAACTACGACTTGATACTCATGCTGCCACGTTTCGGCATTCCGCTGGGCTTCGGCGACAGGAGCGTGAAGGAGGTGTGCCGCGAAGCAGGGGTCGACGAAACCTTCTTCCTGACGGTGTGCAACATATACACTTTCGACGACTACAGCCCCGACGACGAGGAGGTGGCACGCATCGACAACCGCCTTGTCGTGGAGCACCTGCAGGCCTCGCACCGCTACTATATCGAGGAGCGTCTGCCGCACCTGCAGCACCACCTGGACCACATCGCCGAGCACTCGGGCGAGAAGTCGGCCGCGCTGTTGAAGAAATACTTCGCCGACTACTGCCGCGAGGTGAAGGAGCATGTGCGCTGCGAGGAAAAGAACCTCGACGCCATGCTGGAGAGCCTGCGCAACGGCGAGCGCCAGAGCGAGCACTACCAGCGCAGCCACGACAACATCAAGGACAAGCTGACCGACCTGACGCAGATTATCTACAAGTATATCCCCGGCGAGCGGCTGAACGAGGAGATGATGGAGCTGGTGTTCGACATACTGCAGCTGAGCCGTGACCTGGAAAAGCATGCCGAGATAGAGGAGATGCTGCTGCTGCCGCCCGAGGACTACCAGCTGAGCGACCGCGAGCAGGAGGTGCTCGAGCTTGTGGCGCAGGGTCTCTCGAGCAAAGAGATTGGCTCGCGGTTGAACATTGCCGTCAATACGGTGAACACCCACCGCAAGAGCATCACCAAGAAGACCGGCATCAAGAGTGTGGCCGGCCTGGCGGTGTACTGGAAGTTGAAGAGTGAGAAGTGAATAGTGATTAGTTGAAAATTGAAAGTCATAATATGAAAGCATTGAAGACTGTAAGGATTTTTTTGGCGGCGGCGATGCTGCTTGGCATCACGGCGCTGCTGTTGGACGCCACCGGCGTGCTGCGTCACTGGCTTGGCTGGATGCCCAAGGTGCAGCTGCTGCCTGCCATTTTGGCATTGAACTTCGTGGTGGTGGCCGTCGTGCTGGTGGTCACTGCATTGGTGGGTCGCCTCTACTGCTCGGTGGTGTGCCCCATGGGTATCTTCCAGGACTTCGTGACGTGGATAAGCGGTCTGCTGTTCCCCAAGCGCAAGTTCCAGTATCGCCGTGCGGCCAACTGGGTGCGCTACATCGTGCTGGCTCTCTTCGTGGTGCTGATGGTTGCCGGCCTCGGCAGCCTGGCGGCTCTGATAGCCCCCTACAGCGCCTATGCCCGCATGGTGACCAACATACACGGCACGGGGCTGCCGCTGGCCATAGCCATCGTCACCATCGTGGTGGTGGGTGTTATGAGCTTCGTGTGGGGCCGTCTGTGGTGCAACACCATCTGCCCCGTGGGCTCGCTGCTGGGCCTGGTGAGCAAGTACAGCCTCTTCGGCATACGCATCGACGCCTCGAAGTGTGGCGGCTGTCACCGCTGCGAGCACAAGTGCAAGGCCATGTGCATCGACTCGGAGCACAAGAGCGTCGACATGTCGCGCTGCGTCGACTGCTTCAACTGCATAGGCGAGTGCAAGGCCGGGGCGATAAAGATTTCTAGATTATCTAGACAATCTAGAGATTCTAGAGAAATCGACGACAGCCGCCGCAAGTTCGTGGCTGGTGCTGTCGCCGTTGGCACCGCCATGGCCGTGCAGGCGCAGGAACAGAAGATGGACGGCGGTCTGGCAGCCATTGCCGGCAAGCAGGTGCCCGACCGCAAGACCCCGCTGAAGCCCTTCGGCGCCCGCAGCCTGAAGAACTTCAGCCAGCGCTGCACCGCCTGCCAGCTGTGCGTTAGCCAGTGCCCAGAGAAGGTGCTGCGTCCCTCCACCAAGCTGACGTCGCTGATGCAGCCCGAGATGAACTACAGCGACGGCTACTGCCGCATGGCCTGCACGCGCTGCAGCGAGGTGTGCCCGGCGGGAGCCATACTGCCGATAAGCAAAGAAGAGAAGACGGCCGTCAGCATCGGCTGTGCCGTGGTGCTCAAGGACAACTGCATAGGCTGCGGCACCTGCGCGCGCCATTGTCCGTCGGCGGCCATCAGCATGGTCGACGGCAAGCCCGCTGTCAACGAGAGCCGCTGCCTCGGCTGCGGTGCCTGCGAATACTACTGCCCGGCACGCCCGGTGACAGCCATCTATGTCGAAGGCCGCGAAATACATGCTGAAATCTAACAAAAACAATCAAACAATAAAACAATCAAGCAACAACAACTATGAGCAACAAATTTACTGAAGCAATCAAGTATGTGGGCACCTTCAAGTTCTGGAAGGAGCTGGTTATAATGATTCTGGGTATGATGGTGTGCGCTGCCGCCGTCTACTATTTCCTGGTGCCCAGCAAGCTGATTATCGGCACCATCTCGGGTCTGTCGATTGTGCTGAACCAGCTGATGGGCAATATCCTCAGCCTCGGCACACTCATCATGATCATCAACATCATCCTGCTTATCCTCGCCTTCATCCTCATCGACCGCGAGTTTGGCTTCAAGACTGTCTTCACCGCCCTTATCCTCGGTCCGTTGACCGACTTCTGGGCATGGGTGCTGCCGTGGGATGCCAAGAATGCCGCCGGCGAGTACATCCTGGCTTCGTATAACAGCGTCATCAACGACTACTCCGTCATGGGCGACCCGTGGCTCGACCTCTGCTGCTTCGTGCTGCTGCTGTCGGCTTCGCAGGCCCTGATGTTCAGCATCAACGCCTCGACCGGCGGACTGGACATCCTAGCCAAGATAGTGAACAAATACCTGCACTTCGACATCGGCGCCTCTGTTTCGGTGGCCGGTGCCGTCATCTGCTGCACTGCCTTCTTCATCAACCCCTTCCGCATGGTCATCATCGGCCTCATCGGCACCTGGATAAATGGCTTGGTGGTCGACTACTTCACCGCTTCGCTCAACCGCAGGAAGAGAGTGTGCATCGTGTCGAAAGACTACGAGCGCATACGCCATTATATCACCGACAAGCTGCACCGCGGCTGCACCCTCTATGAGGTTATCGGCGGCTACTCGGGCGAGAAGAGCATCGAGCTCGAGGTGCTGCTCAACAAGGACGACTTCAGCAGCCTGATGGCCTGGATGAAGCAGGAGCAGATCAACGCCTTCACCACCGCCAACAACGTCAGCGAGGTGTACGGCTTGTGGTTCAGCGCAAAGAAGCGCAAAGAGCTCGAAGAGCAGATGAACAAACGGTAGTAGTTAAGTAGACAGTAGTTAAGTAGTTAAGGCAATACTGCTGGCAGACGACATGCTATTGTCTTAACTACTGCCCGAACCATAGGTCGGCGACTTTATGGAGCCAAGGGCGAGCGAAGCGATAACTACTTATCTCCTTAACTACCAAGAAAGGAATATTATGGACAGAAGAACGTTTTTGAAAGGACTGGCCGGTGGCGTGGCTGCCGGAGCTGCGTTGGCCGTGGGGTGCGACAACCCCAATGCCGTGAAGAGCGAAGGCTTTGTCGCCGGCGAGGTGCCGGAAGGGCAGATGACCTACCGCACCGACAAGCATGGACAGCAGGTGAGCCTGCTGGGCTTCGGCATGATGCGTCTGCCCGTGGAAGGCGGCGGCAGCCTGCGCGACAATCCCGATGCCAAGCTCGACCAGGAGCTTATCAACCGCATGGTCGACTACGCCATGGAGCACGGCGTGAACTACTACGACACAGCCCCCGTCTACATGCGCGGCATGTCGGAGACTGCCACGGGCATAGCCCTGAACCGTCATCCGAGAGACAAGTGGCTCGTGGCCACCAAGCTCTCGAACTTCCGCACCTGGACCCGCGAAGCCAGCCTGAAGATGTACGAGGAGAGTTTCCAGAAGCTCGGCGTCGACTACATCGACTACTACCTGCTGCACTCGTTCGGCGGCGTGGACAAAGACGGCACCAGCGACTTTGAGAAACGTTTCGTAGACAACGGCATGCTCGACTTCCTGATGGAGGAGCGCGAGAAAGGCCGCATACGCAACCTCGGCTGGTCGTTCCACGGCGAGCAGTCGGAGTTCGACAAGGTGGTGGCATGGACCGACAAATACCACTGGGACTTCGCCCAGATACAGATGAACTATGTCGACTGGCGATACGCCCACGAGATAGAGGCCGAGAACGTCAATGCAGAGCATCTGTATACCGAGCTCGACAAGCGCGAGATACC
>JAFXUY010000125.1 GCA_017524785.1 Bacteroidales bacterium
CAAAAAGTGGGTCGAGTCAAGTTACAGACTACTTGACTATCAGCTTGCGGACCACAGTGCTCTGCTCGCCGGTGAGGCGGACAAAGTAGGCACCCTTGGCCAGATGGCTGACATCAATGTCGAACTTCGAATTCCGGATTTCGAATTTAGCAGCCTCGCGGCCGTTGACGTCGACAATGCTCACCGTCGAGCCAACCATCTGCTCGCCGACACGCAGGGTGACCATGGTGCTGGCGGGGTTCGGGTAGAGGCTGATGGCGTCGGCCATGTCGGCACCGTCGATGCCCTGCTGGCCGTCGGTGGTGGTGAAGTCGGCGCCGACGTAAGCCGAGACGAGGTTCTCGGTGCAGACGGTGGCCACCTGCACGGTGTAGGCCGTTGTAGGCTCGAGGTCGGTCAGCATGTAGGGGTTGGAGCTGGTGTTGTAGATGCCGAGTTCCTCGCCCTGGCTGAAGCCCTGGTAGCCGAAGGCCACACGGAAGTTCTCAGCTCCCTCGGGAGCCGTCCAGGCCACAGCGGCGCTGGTGCCGGTGACATTGCTGACAGTGACATTGCTCACAGGCTGGCAGGCATCGGTGGTGAACTGCACGGGGTCGCTCCACGGGCCTTCGACGGTGCCGTTGCTGCCGCACAGCGGACGCACGACGGCGCTGTAGGCACGCTGCGGCACAAGACCGCTGACGGTGGCGCTGGTGCTGGTAACAGTGGCCACGACAGAGTCGACGGTGCTGTAGGCTTTCACCTCCCAGTGGGTCTCCTCGCCGACGGCGGTCCAGCTCAGGCTCACGCTGTTGTAGCTCGTGCCGGTGACGGTCAGACCCGTGACGGCCAGGCAAGGCAGCGAGTCGGTGATGAAGTAGCTCTCGGTCCAGGGGCTCGTCTCGTTGTCCTCGCACTCCTTGCGCACGCGGAAGTGGTACTGCGTGGCAGGGGCCAGGCCGGTGAGGGTGAACACACCGGTGGCGGAGGTCATCGGGTTGCCGAGGGCGGCGGGGTTGGTGCCGTACTCCAGCTCGAAGTTGACGGCCGAACCGGCGAGGGTGATGGTGGCGCTCTCATAGTCCTTGGTGATGGATGCAACCAAAGGAGCCGAGCAGCCGGCGGCGCAGCTGACGAGGCGTATGTCGCCCACAGTAGTGGAGGAGTAGCCGCCGCTGACGGTGTTGATGTCGTAGGCAGCTGCATCGGTATAGGCATAACGCGTGCGTGCCAAGGAGTCGTTGTGAGCACTGAACGACGAACCGCTAGTATATGTGCCGTGACTACGACGAACGGCTACGAGCACGTTGCTGTGGCCGTCCCAGACGAAGGTGGAGTCGAAGGCATGGGTCTGCCAGTCGGTGCTGCCATAACTGAAGTCGGCTGAAGATATCACATGCACAAACTGAGCGGAGGCGCCGGGCATGATAAAGGCGCTACTGAGGTCGTTCTCGCTGACGTTGGCCATATAGACATCCATGTTGGTGAAGTAGGAACCTGCGCTGGTAGAAGCCGGTTTGAAGGCCATGGCAGAGATTTCTGTGCCATTGGCATCCATGCATGCTGCAGGGATGATGGTCTGCACATAGCTGTAGTTGTAGAGACTGTATCCCACAGGCGAATAGCTGCTGGTGGCAGACGTGGCAGTGCTGTCGAAGTTCTCCATGGTGACGGCCGAGCCGCACATGTCGGTGATGAAGCTTGCGGTAGTGAAGAAGCTGGTGTCGCCCATGCCGCAGACGGCACGCACCGAGACGGTGTAGCTGTGCGAAGCCTCGAGACCGGTGATGGTGGTGGCGGGAGTGGTGACGATGTTGGTGACACCGTTGCAGGTGACTTCCCATTCAGCCTCGCTGCCAACGGGAGTCCACTGGACGGTGGCGCTGACATCGCTCAAAGAAGAGATGACGATGTTCTGGGGTTGAGGGCAGCTGAGGGCTGCTATCTGCACATTGTCGATGGCGGCAGGAGGATTGGTGCCTCCGGAGCCATCGTTGTGCCAGAAGAATACAATCTGGTAGTTGCCGGCATTGGCGATGGTGAACACCTCATTGTAGTTCTGCCATGTGTTGACACCATTGAGTTTGCTGCCACCATCGAGAGCCACCCAGCCGCTGGGCGAGCCAGAGGTGCCGATGCTGTTGGTGCTGCCAGCGGTCAATTCGACGGTGCCGGGCACAAGGAACACGCGGAGGTAGTCCCAGCTGCTCTCGCCGTTGGCTTGCCAGTCATAGCTGATGGTATAGTCGCCGGCAGAGGCGAAGTTGAAGAGCTTGGTGGCATAGACGTTGGTGGTCGAGGAGATGTTGTAGCTGTTGCTCGCGCCATTATTGTCGCTGATGTAGAGGGCATGGCTGCTGCCATTGCCGGTGGCGCTGTCGACGACCCACTGGTTGGCCTGGGTACCGTTGACAAGCATCCAGCTGACATCCTGTCCAGCTTCGAAGCCAGTGCTGTAGGGCAGTGTGTCGGCCACCATGGTGGTGGTGGCGCTGACGGAGCGCGGATTGGAGAGGGCCGTGCCGCAATCGGCACGCACATCGATGGTGTAGGTAGTGACCGGCGTGAGGCCTGTGAAGGTGTAGGTGCTGTCGCCCATGACAGAGACGCTGTCGACATAGGAGGCGCCATCGGTGATGTAGAGCATATAGTCGCCGGAGGTGCTGCCGCTGAAGCTGACGCTAATCTGGTCGGCGAGCACGCTGGTGACGACGGGGAAGTCGGGACGCGGGCAGCCGGTGTTGACCGAGACGGTGAAGTCGTCGAGCATCAGGGTGTAGCTGCCGCTGCTGGTGACGCGCATGGCAATGCGGTTGCCAGTTCCGGTGTAGTTGGTGAAATAGACTTCATACTCGTGGTAAGAGCCATGCCAGTTGTTACCGCTGCCGACAATAAGATTATTGACAGTGTCGACAGGCACGAAGGTGCTGCCCTCCATGACGCCGACTTCGAGCGTGAAGTTGGCATTCATCAGCGAAGCCCAGAAGGAGAGCATGAGGGAGCTGATGTTGTTCATGGCCGGAAGGGCTGCCACTTCGGTCTGGCCGCTGTTGCTTTCGAACTCGAAGTAAACACTGCCGCTAAGGGCATTGCTGTAGACGTAGGCCGAGGGGAAGGTACCGGAGCCGCTGTTGCCGGTCTGTATCTGCTGCCAGCAGACGGGCATTTGGCCGGTGGTGAGGCCTTCGAAGTCGGTGAAGTACGGTATTGACACTGCACCGCATGTGGTTGTGGCGGTGACTGTGGCGCTCAACGTGTCGGTGCAAAGCGAGCTGACGATGATGGTGTAGGTGGTGGCGGCGTTGAGGCCGGTGAAGGTGTAGAAGGTGTCGGCCACGGGGGTGAGGTTGTAGGTGTAGTTGGCGTCGCCGGCGGCTTTGATGCCTACCTGCCAGCTATTCTCGATACCTTCGACTGTCCAGTGGATGGAGATGCTGGCGCTGTCGGTAGCGTCGACGGTCACCATCGGGGCGAAGCAGGTGGGCACCTCGCAGTTGGCCACGAAACGGACGGCGGGAACCTGGTTGAGTGCTCCGCTGTTAGAGGCCGACGGTGCTGCCATACTAATGCTGGAACCATCTTGATACCAATAGACCGATTGATTACCATTGGTGGCGTGGGTAGCCCAGTTACGATTGCTGGTATATGAGCCGCTAACGTTGCGCACAGCCACAACTAGATTGCCCAAAGTGTGGTCGTAAACGAAGACGCTGTCGAAGTTAATCACATTCCAACCCGGAGTGAAGGAATAGGTGTAGTTCGATGCCATCTGCACCAGGCTGTCGGCAGAAACATAACTGCTTGTGCCCAACGTGCTGAGCGAAGTGTGTCCAAGATAGACCTCGATAGTCTTGCTGTCGCTGCCAGTGGTGTAGAAAGCTATACCGTGAATGGTATCGATATTCGGCATCTCTGCAGGGGTATATATGCTCTGGGTGTAGCTATAGTTATAGTAAGAGTTGAATGGCACATAGGTGGATGTGCTGCTGCCTGTTTGAGACACCTCGGCGCAGGAAGTAGTCATGAAGGAGACCGTGTTGTTGGCGGCGGTGTCGTACTGGCCCAAAGCATCGCAGACGTTGCGGAGGGTCACGGAGTAGCCATGGCCGGCTTCGAGGCCGGTGAAGGTGTAGCTGGTGCCAGTGGCAGAAACGACCACGGGAGCTACAGTGGGGTCGGTGTTGTCGACAAGGGTGATGACCACCTCGCTGCTCGGAAAACCTACGGTGGTGTTATAGCTCCAGCTGACGACAGCAGCAGTGTAGCTTATATCGCCCATGGTTACATTAGTGAGGGCAGCGCAGGTCATATCGGTGGTGAAGCTGCCGAAAGGCTTGGCATCGGAACTGTCGCCGCTGCACTCGGTGCGCACCCATGCGTAGTAAGTGGTCTGCGGCATGAGGTTGGTAAGAGTGTAGATGGTGTCGGTGACAGAGGTGATGGCGGTGGCGGCGGTTATGTCGTTCTGCGTGCCATAGTAGAGGGTATACGACGAGGCTAATGCACCACCGCTAGTCCAACGCAGATTGGCGGTATAGGGGCCAACACTGTCGATATAAGCGTCGTGAGGCTTGTTGCAACCAGTATTCTCGACG
This sequence comes from Bacteroidales bacterium, assembly GCA_017524785.1. GTDB lineage: Bacteria > Bacteroidota > Bacteroidia > Bacteroidales > P3 > Colimorpha. Next base: position 4,575 of record JAFXUY010000125.1, read on the forward strand.
ATGCTGACATCGTCGACAGCACCGCGGTAGCTGTTGTTGTTGCTGTAGTACATCCAGGCCACGTAGTATTCGGCATCGGCATCGAGGTTGGAGGTGTTGAACTCACGCTCCTCGAAGACATTGTTGAAGTTGTGGTAGCCCACGCTGTCGAGCGAAATGAAGGTGCTGAGGTCGTAGGGGTTGGTCATGACACCAGCCTTAATCCACATCACGTAGTTCATATACGACGAATAGCCCATATAGGCCTGATAGGTAACCTTGATCATGTTGCCTGGCAGCGGCACCGTGGAGGGGGTGCAGAAGAGCGTGGTGTCGCTCAAAGCCAGCAGGAACATGGACTGCGAGCCGCTGTGGTGGTAGACGTTGTTGACGCTGGGGTCGGTGCCATGGGCACGGATACGCTGCCAGCAGGGCGGGAACTGACCGTTGGGATAGCTGTCGAAGTCGTCGAAGAACGGTATCGATATGGAGCCGCAGGTGGTACGGTAGGAACCGTCGATGGGTGTGCCGTCGCCAGATGAGCAGTTGGGAGTGACGATGAAATGATAGTTGGTGTTGGCGTCGAGACCCGAGGCTGTGTAGGTGGTGTCGTTGACGTTGTAGACCTCGGTGGTGTCGCCACCGTCTTTCCAGTAGGTCACGGTGTAGCTGATACCACCGTTCATCTCGTCGGTCCAGGCGATGGTGATATCGCTGCTGTCGGCAGCCTCGAGGTGGAGGTTGCTCAACGGGTAGCAACCGTTGTTCTCGGAGACGGTGAGGTCGTCGATGAAGATGGTGTACTGGCCCGACACGCGACGTCCGCGGAGGGCAATACGCTCGCCGCTGCCGGTATAGTCGGTAAAGTAGGTGGTGAATTCGTGGTAGTTCTGTTTCCAGTTATTGGTGCCTGGGAATCTTATAATTTCAATGCTGTCGACAAGGGTGAAGCTGTTGTCGTCCTCGAGCACACCGACTTCAAGGATGCCGGGGAGGTCGGAGCTGTTGGAGACCCACATATTGAGAGTTAGACCACTGATGTTATACATAACGGGCAGTGCAATTATCTCGGTGTCGGAACTGCTGGCGGCAGCCTCGAGCTCGAGGTAACCGTTGCCATGATAGGTATTGTTGCTATAGTTGTAGACCGAAGGGTAGACATGGTCGCCACCGCTGTTGGTGCCGGTGACAACCTGGAGCCAACATTCGGGGACGTCGTTGGTGTTGTAGCCTTCAAAGTCGTTGAAATAGGGCACGGCAGTGTATCCGCCGCAAGCGGTGCGGAAGGAGACACGGGCATAGGAAGAGGACGAACTGGAGCTGCATTCGGCCACGACAGCGATATTATAGTCGGTGTTGGAATTGAGGCCAGTGATGGTATAGGTGGTAGAGTAAGAGGTGCCGAGGACGGTGGTGTCGGACATGTCGTAGATGGTGTAGGATGCACCGCTGTTGAGGGTGTCGGTCCACGAGAGGGTGCAGCCATCGGAGGTGATGGCAGAGACCTGGATGTCGCGCACACGGTAGCAGACATCGCCACTGCTAGGAACGTATTCAATCTCCATCTTGGCAAGGAAGTTGCGCTGGTTGAATGTGGCCGAACCTGCAGAGCTCGAGTTATAGCCCGAAGTACTGGCGCCGTTAACAGAAATACCATAGAAAGGTTCACCATGGTAGGTGCCTTCGACAGTTTGCCAAAACTCAATCAAAAGATTGCCGCCCTGGTAGGTGTAGGGGGTGGTGAACGTGATGGTCATCTCGGTGTTGCTGATGGTCAGCGCACCGCTGTAGACAGTGGTGGCTGAATAGGTGAGGTAGCTGGAGAGTGTCGTCTCGGTCACCTCGCCCAACTTCACGTCGAACGTTGCAGCACCCCAGTTCTGGTTGGCGGTACTTGAGAAGAATGTCAGCGAAGAGATCTCGCTGCCAGGAGTCAAGTCCTCCAGCATCGAGGCCGGATAAATCATCTGGCTACGGGTGTAGTCATCCACCCACAATCCATATATGGGGATGTAGGTGTTTGTCGTTGTGCCGTCAGCGACAGTTGTTGTCAGCTGTGCTTTGGCCAACGACGGTAGCAGCATTGCCACAAACAGAGCTGTAATTGTTAAATGTTTTTTCATCTCTTTTTATCGTTTATTAATTAATTTAATTTCAAGTACTTTATAAAAAACACATTCCGTACATTTGGGGCAAAGATACAAATAAATAACAACCTGCCAAATAAATAACAATCTTTTTTTTTGTTTGGTGGATTTAAATACCTGTTGACAGCGAAATGCCGATAATCTGACGCAGCCTGGCAACCACCAGGGGAAAAGGTGCTCTGTTCTTCGTCTGTTCTTCGATTGTTCTTCGATTGTTCTTCGATAGTCAATCGAAGAACAATCGAAGAACAATCGGTAAATAATTGAGAATGAGAACCACTTTTCAGCACCCCTGGTGGAACTCTGGTAATTCCTTTTTTACTACGGTCTGCCTCGACCCATAGCGGCATTTTCGACTGCTTCTATGGGTATTGACGCAGGTGCACCACCGACATGGGGGATGGTGTCGGGGTCGAAGGAGAACTTCCATTTAGAAGAGCCTGCAAAGATTCCCACTCCGCCACCCTCGATGTTGGTATAGGGCTGCACGGGCTCGGCAAAGAACGATACGGTGTTAAGGTTTTGAGCTACACTTATCAAATAGCGCAAGCGCGCGGGAGTGATGGACTCGATTGTTATGTCGTACCAATGCTTGAAGAGATGCAGGCTGTCGTTTACTTCATTGGTATCTTTCAAAAGCAGGACATAGAGATTGACGGCATAGTCCTGTCCATCGATGCGGCGGTCGGTGCTCATAAGACTAGTGTAAAGATAACCTCCAAGAGCTGCATTGGGCGAGACGTCGTTGTCTGTAAGCTCCGGGTTGTTGGGCATAAGGAAATATGTGGAATGAACCGTATCGACAGTGTCGTACTGGCGGGTCCACTCGTTGAAGCGCATGCCGCTGTCGCGCACTTCGACCTTGAGGTAGTAGTACTCGGGGTTATTGGCATGATCGCAAAGGTTGTACTGTGCCCAATAGAAGTTGAACGACGGACTGGCATATTCCTTGACGCTGAAGTTTTTCACCTCGGGATAGAGGGGCACGTAGGTCTTGCCATGAAGGTTGCCGTCGGCCGAAGTAATGGAAACTGAGAGACTGTCGCCAGGTTGGCAGATATACGGGAAGAAATACTTGCATCCCGATATGGAGTCAGGGGTGTAGGGCACACCATTGACAGTGAGCGTCGGCGATGCACCGGCGACCGGATGCGTAATTGAGCTGTCGAGGAAGAAATGCGTGTGACTGAAATAGACAAAGGCTCGGTTGCCAGCCGACGGCACTCCGTTGAGGACAAGGATGTCGCCGGCACCGGTGTCGTCTACGTCCAACACCTTCTCGCACGAGGCGAAAAGCATTCCAGACAATACCATAAATGCTATATAAACTATTTTCTTCATTTTTCTTTGTCACGTAGGTTCTATTGCACAGTTATTAATCTGTCTTTGTTTTATCCATTAGAAGTACAACGTATATGCTGCCGAAGGCAGGATTGGGAAGAGCGAGAGCTGCATCAGCGCCGAAGGATAGCCGTTATAGGTGTTGGTTGCGCTCTGGTATATCAGGTATGGGTTCTGTCGATTGTATACGTTGTAAACACTGACATTGATGGTGCGCCGACAATGCTTGAACTGGCGGTGGAAGTTTACTCCCAAGTCGAGGCGGTGGTAGTTGGGCAGACGATAGTTGTTGCGGCCTTCCATGTACGACAATTCTGAATAGATGTTGTTGTCGCCATCATAATCATCAGGGTCGTCGGAGGCCACCGGATAGCGCTTGGTGCTCAAAGTTGCTGTGTTGCCTGTGGAGAACACCCACGTAGCACTGACATCGCACCGCTTGCTTAACTTATACGAAAGAACGATGGACAGGTCGTGACGGCGGTCGTATTTGGCAGGGAAAGGTTCGCCACCGTTAAGGACTTGTCCTTCGCGGTCGAAGAGGCGCATGGTGCGGCTCCAGGTATAAGCCACCCAGCCCGTAAGGTTGCCGATGTCGCGCTGCACAAGGAACTCTATGCCATAGCTCCAGCCATCGCCAGCCACAACCAAGTTTTCCCAATTCTCGCTGCTGCCGAAGAATGTGGCTCCATCCTTATATTCTATCAAGTTTGACATGCGCTTGTAATAGCCCTCGACCGAGAAATCGGCGATACCGCTGCGGCTATAGAAAAGGCCGCCTGCCACCTGATGGCTCTCCATGGGTTTCACGCGGTCGGTGACCGGCACCCAAAGGTCGGTGGGCATGCTGATGCCACTGGTGGAGAGCAGGTGCACATACTGTTTCATCCATGCATAGCCTGCCTTGACAGAAAGGTCGTCGCTGAGCATCACACGTCCGCTAATACGAGGCTGCAATGAAGGATAGAAAGAGCGTTGCACGTCGAAGCCGCTGAAGTGCAGACCCGCATTTACTTTCACAGCATCGTTAACGGCCCAATCATCCTCGACGAAAAGCACCAACTCGTTGGCCGGCACCATCTGACTCATGATGGTGCTGTCCATAGTGAACGAGCCATTCATCTGCACCTGGTCGTAGAAGTCGACTCTGCCACTGGCGACCTCGGGTTGGAAGCGATGCCTGGTGAAATAGCCACCATACTTGACGTTGTGCGACGGGTTTGGGGTATAATCGAAGTCGATGCGGCCTGTCAGGTCCTGTATCCCCGAGCGATAATCGCCTTCCATGTGAGAAGGGTTGGTGTCGTTGTCGGAGAGTGTCTTGTCTATGCTACCGACAATTTTATTGGAATACTGAGTATATGACAGTGAAAGATTTACAAATGTCTTCGGAGAGAGTGCATAGTTCCACCGCAACGAACCGATGAGATTGCCCCATTCGTTTTCCATGCCCATGCGTATGTCCTCACCAAGGGTACTTACGGTATTTATCTTGCCGTGGACATCGTCCTCACCCATGTAGAAACTGGCATAGAGACGGCTTTTGTCGCTGAACTTGTGCGTAAGCTTGGCATTGAGGTCGTAGAAATAATAGCCTGCATCCAGTTCGGCATTGTCCACCACGTCGGGGGCATCGAGGTCGGTCTCGCTGGTGACACGGTTGATCCACATAATGGTGGGGATGACAAGCAGTTCGGCATAAGTACGGCGTGCCGAAATGCTGAATGTGGTTTTTTCCTTGACAATAGGACCTTCAAGGTTGAACTTGGCAGAAATAAGACCTATAGAAGCGTTGCCGTGCAGTTCCTGGTAGTTGCCATTGTTTTGCGTGATATCGAGCACCGAACTCAAACGGCCACCAAAGCGTGCAGGGAAGGAACCTTTATAAAGAGTGACATTCTTGACAGCGTCGGTATTGAAAGCCGAGAAGAATCCACCAAGATGGCTCACATTGTATAGCGGCACACCGTCGAGCAGGAATAGATTCTCATCCGGACCGCCCCCACGCACATACATACCGCTATTACCCTCGCTTCCACTCTGCACACCAGGCATTAGCTGCAAAGCTTTTATAATGTCGGCCTCGCCGAACATTACTGGCACGGACTTAATCTTCTCCACGGTCATCTCCGTGGCGCTCATCTGCGACGAGCGGGTGTCGCCTACTCTCTCGCCGACAATGGTCACCTCGTCGAGCTCGAGCGAGGCCTTCAAACGCACATTGAGTTCGTGGTTACGGTCAAGGGTAATACTGAAAGTCTGTGTCTCATAACCCACATATTGCACCTTGAGTTCAACCTCGCCCTTCTTAAGCGTAAGCGAATAGTGTCCGTAAAGATTTGTAACAGCCCCCTTGCCACTACGCGCGTCAAGCACAGTGGCTCCGATAAGCGTCTCGCCACTGCCAGCATCGGTGATGGTACCACTGACAGTGTAGTTTTGCGCCAAAGCGACAAATGGGAATAGCATTAATATAATCAGCAGTCGTTTCATTTCACTTCTTCCATCATTTCTTTCACAGTCTTTCCAAATACAGGATGTCGGTAATCAGGCATAATCTCGGACAGCGGTTCCAATACAAAGCGGCGCAGGTGCATTCTTGGATGTGGCACAATGAGGTCTGGAGTATCTATCACCTCGTCGTTGTAGAATATGACATCGATATCCATAGGACGGGAATGATACTTTCGAGTTGAAAGTTGAAAGTTGAAAGTTGAAAGCTGCGGGCGCTGACGGCCTAATTCTTTTTCAATGGCTAGAACTTCGTGCAACACCTCATAAGCTGTGAGGGAGGTCTCCACCAGCAACGCCTGGTTCATAAAGTCCTCCACCCTCTGCTCTCCACTCTCCGCTTCAAACTCACCCCACGGCTCGGTCTCATACACTTTGGAAACGGCAACGACCGTGCCGATACGTTCTTGTATCAGCACGGTCGCTTGTTGTATCAGATTCTGGCGGTCGCCTTGGTTTCCGCCAATGAGAAGAGCCACTTTATTCATCATCCGCAATGGATAAAACGCTCCACAAGAGCGAGGGTCTTTTCGCTGTCCTTGCCAATCTCGGCACGGAGAGTGCGGTCGTTGAACGAGCGTAGCTCCTTAAGGATACCATCGATAAGCTGGGGTGCAAAGATACCATCCTGCTCGTACACCTTACGGTCACGCTCAAGCAAGTCGGCACTGGCAGCGCAGCTATCAGGCAGCACGTCAAGTTTGGCAAGCACATCCTCGTGCTCGAAAATATTGACGCTAACATAGCGGTCTTTTGCATACTGCACGGCGTTTTCCATTTCAAAGCCATGACGAGCTGCCACCGTCATTCCAGCCAACAACAGATAGATATTGGCCGAGCCATCGGGGGTGCGCAGCTCTATGGTTTGCTTGCGGGTGAAGTCCACCTGGTCTTTCTTCTCCAAGGGATTGGCATGAGCCATCATATTTCCACTGCTCTTACTCCAGCCCAGCGGCACACGTACCATGGCGCTACGGTTGCGGTCACCCCAGCAGATGTTAGTGGGAGCCTCCTGATGAGGCACAAGGCGGAAATAAGAAGTGGGGTTGGTGTTGCCAAATGCAGTGAGAGAACCTGCAAGCGAGAGAATACCAGCCATAGTCTTCATAGCGGTGTCGCTGAGACCATTCTCGCCAACATACATATTCTTGCCGTCGAGGCTCACACGAGTGTGTATATGCATGCCGCTACCAGCCTTGCCGACGGTAATCTTCGGAGCAAATGTAACGGTGATTCCATACTTATAGCCCAGTTCGCGCATCATCCATTTGGCTATGACCAGCTGGTCGGCGGCAGCCTCTAAGTGCGTGGGAAGAAACTCTATTTCGTTCTGCTCGTACATCAGGTCGCCATGGGTGAAGTTACCCACCTCACTGTGGCCGTACTTTATCTCGCCACCGGCGGCAGCGATCATGCGCATAGCTTCGGTGCGGAACTCTTCGAATTTGCAGAAAGGCATGCTCACATGGTAGCCATGCTGGTCCTCGGGCAAATACTGGTCTTCTTTGGGAGCGATGGCGTAATATTCCAGTTCGCCCATCACTTCGAACTCCATACCGCCCGTAGCCTCGCGGAAAGCGCGGTCAGCTTTCTGCAGCGTGTATTCGGGAGCCATCTCAAAAGGTTCGCCGTCCTTTGTGTAGAACGAGCAAAGCAGGTCGAGGGTAGGCACATCGGTGAAGGGGTCGAGGAATGCTGTGCGGAAGCGCGGGATAACATAAAGGTCGGAATTACCAGCCTCGATGTAGGGGAACAGTGAGCTACCGTCAACACGCTCGCCACTGGTTAGCACTTCGTCGGCATGAGCCAAGCTTTGAATGACGAAGTTCAGCGTATGCAGTTTGCCATCATCCGCCATGTAACGGAAGTTGATCATCTCGATTTGGAATTCCTCGATGACCTTGAGGATATCAGCCTTGGTGAACTCACACATGGGTTTCTCCAAGTAAGCCACCAAGGGGTTGGGATTGAACTTAAGTTGTTCTTGTGTCATGATATATATAGTTTTTAAAATATGAGTTAATATATAACGCCGAAGTGTTTTTAATATTGTTTCCTATTTTATTTATTTAGGGAGTTACGGGGAATTCAGAAAAGCTAAGGTAAAAAACAGAAAAGGCTCCGGGTTTCCGGAGCCTTTTCTATCGAAGTGTCAGCACTCGCTTAACGGACCACGAGGACACGCTTGGCAGGTGCGTTGCCTACCTTAACCAGGTAGACTCCGGTGCTGGCCATGCGGAACTCGACAATCTCGGTGGCGTTGTTGGTGCTGTTGATGAGGCGACCGTTCACGTCGAAGACGTAGACTGCGTTGCCCTCGGCACCATTGACAACAATCTTGCTGTCGGTGCTGTAGATAGTCACATCGTTCATGTCGACATCATCGATACCAGTGTTGGCCTCGAAGTAGGCAATCAGGCTGATATCCTCGCCAGAGACAATGAGGTTGATGGTGGCGGTGGTGTCACCGGTGCTCCAGCGCACGAAGTGGTAGCCTTCGTATGCGTGGGCGGTGAGGGTAGCCACAGAACCGTCTTCATACATACCGGAGCCAGAGACATAGCCCATCGAAGTGTCGTTGGCAACGCCACTGACATGATAGGAGAGCACGGGCTGCGTGGTGTCGGGCATGAAGACTGCCACGAGCGAGACGTTGGTGAGGACCATGAAGGTGAGGACAGGCTCGTTGGAGACAACTGTGTTGCCAGTCATCCAAGCCGAGAAGATGTAACCCTCGTTAGGTGTAGCGGTAGCAGTGAAGTTGCTGCCATCAGCCACCTGGCTAACACCAGCGGGGCTAACGGTACCCATAGTCTCGTCAGCACTGCTCAAGGTAACAGTCCAGACGCTGGGCTGCTGGTTGCTGTCGACAGCGAACATTGCCATAGCATTGACGGTGAAGCCAAGCATGGTGTCGGTGACAACCTGAGAGAAGGAGCTGAAGGAAGTCTCAATTGTGGTATCGAGAACAACCTCCTGCATCACGTCGGACACGGTGATGTGCCAACCAGTGAACTGGAAGCCTTCAAAGGCAGTAGCGCTCATGTTGACGGTGTCGCCAAGCTGGTAGATATAGGTACCAGGCTCAGGATTGACACTACCCATGAATGAACCGTTGACAGAGGTGACGAGAGTCAGAGTATTCTGCTGTGCAGTGGTGATAGTCAGATACAGAGTGACGGTGCTGTCGCAACCATTGGCAGCAGTGCCAGTGTAGGTGTAGACACCGCTCTCGGTGTAGACGCTGTCGTTCCACTCATAGCTATCAACAGCCGTGACGGTGATAGCGGTATCGACCGACTGGTTGATGGTGAGCGTGAGGACTACGGTGCTGTCGCAACCGGTGGCAGCGCTAGCAGTGTAGGTGTAGACACCGCTCTCGGTGTAGATGCTGTCGTTCCATTCATAGTTGTCGCAAGCGGCGACCTCTATGCTGTCGACAGTGGCATTGCTGATGGTGAGCGTCAGAGTCACGGTGCTGTCGCAACCGTTGACGGCCTCGGTGGTGTAGGTGTAGACACCGCTCTCAGTGTAGGTCTGGCCATTCCAGGTGTAGCTACCGCAAGCGGTGGCCTCCTCGGCAGTGGTCACAACATCGCTGATGGTGAGGGTCAAGGTAACAGTGCTGTCGCAACCGTTGGCAGCCTCGGTGGTGTAGGTATAGACACCGCTCTGGCTGTAGGTCTGGCCATTCCAAGTGTAGCTACCGCAAGCGGTAACCTCCTCGGCAGTGGCAACAGCATTGTTGATGGTAAGCGTCAGCGTGGTGGTGCTATCGCAACCAGTGGTGGTTGTGGTATTGTAGGTGTAGACACCGCTCTCGGTATAGGTCTGACCGTTCCAAGTGTAGCTGCCACAAGCGGCCGCCTCAACGTTGACGTTGACAGTGTTGCTGATGGTGAGAGTCAGAGTGACAGTGCTGTCGCAACCGGTGGTGGTGTAGCCATTGTAGGTGTAGACACCGCTCTCGCTGTAGGTCTGGCCATTCCAGACATAGCTATCGCAAGCGCTAGCCTCAACATTGGTAGCAACGGCGCTGTTGATGGTGAGGTGCAGAGTGACGATGCTGTCGCAACCGTTGGCAGCGGCATTTTCGAAGGTCACGGTGTAGTCACCACTGACAGTGTAGTCGGTGTTGTTCCAGTTGTAGCTGTCGCAAGCCACAGCAGTGAGCGACGAACTGACAGGCGACTTGACAGTGAGGATCAGGGTCACAGTGCTGTCGCACCCATTGGCATTTTGAGTATTGTAGGTGTAGAAGCCACTTTCAGTGTAGGTGGTACCATTCCACTCGTAGCTGCCGCAAGCGGTCTGGCTGACGGTGGCCGTGGTGGGCTGGTTGATAGTGAGCGTCAGGGTGACGACACTGTCGCAGCCGTTGGCGGCCTCGGTGGTGTAGGTATAGACACCGCTCTGATCGTAAACATTGTTGTTCCACTCGTAGCTACCGCAAGCGGTGGCTTCAACCTCGGTGGCAACAGCATTGTTGACAGTCAGGTTGAGGGTCACCACACTGTCGCAACCGGCGGCGTTGGTCAGAGTGAAGGTGGCAGTATTGTTGCTTTCAGTGTAGACGTTGCCGTCAATCCACTCGAAGCTGCTGCAAGCGGTCTGCACATCAACACCAGTGCTGCTGTTGTTGATTGTCAAGTTGAGGGTAGCAATGCTGTCGCAACCGTTGGCGGCAACACCTTCGATGACGTAGGTGGCCGTGTCGTTGGAGGCGGTGTAGGTCACACCGTTAATCCAAGTATAGGTGTCGCAGGCAGTCTGCTCGTCAACATAGGCAATGCTATTGTTGATGGTCAGTGTCAGAGTGACAATGCTGTCGCAACCGTTGGCAGCGGCATTCTCGAAGGTGGCAGTGTAGTCACCGCTCTCGGTGTAGGCCACACCGTCGCCATTCTCCCACAGGTAGCTGTCGCATGCGGTGGCAGTCACAACAGTGTTGACGACATTGTTGACAGTCAGGTTGACGGTAACAATGCTGTCGCAACCGTTAGCGGCAGTATACATGCGGGTGTATTCACCAGACTGCTCGTAGGTGGCGCCGTCCCATTCAAAGACTGCGCAAACCACAGTGTCAATAGCCTCGCTAACCGGAGTATTGATGGTCAGGTGCAGAGTGACAGTGCTGTCGCAACCAATAGCATTGACAGTGTCGAAGGTGTAGTCACCACTCTGGAGGTAGGCGTTGCCTTTCCATTCGTAGAAGTTGCAAGCCGTGGCAGTCTCTTCACCAACAGTGCTGTTGTTGATGGTGAGATTCAGAGTAACAATACTGTCGCAACCGGCGGCATTGACGGTCTCGAAGGTGTACACACCGTTAGCCGTGTAGGTCTCATTGTTCCAGTCATAGCTGTCGCAAGCAGTGGCGGTCTCTACGCCAGAGGTGCTCTTGTTGACCGTCAGTACGAGGATCGACTTACCGGTGCAACCATCATCAGTAGAATAATTATAGGTGTACTCACCGCTTTCGGTGTAAGTCTCACCGTCGCCATTCGTCCAAGTGTAGCTGTCGCAGACAGTCTCGGTGATGGTGTTATTCTCACTGTTACTGATGGTCAAGTGCAGTGTATCGGTGCTGGCGCAACCGAGATCGTTGGTGTAATCGTAGGTGTAGTCACCAGTCTCATTATACTCTACGCCGTTCCAAGTATAAGTGTCGCAAGCAGCATAGGTGTAGGCAGTGTTGCTATTGACGTTGATGGTCAGGTTCAGTGTGTCGACATTGGCGCAACCCTCGGCATTGGTGTACATTTCGGAGAAGTAGACGCCGCTCTCGGTAAAGACATAGGTCTCACCGTCGCCGGCATTCCATTCATACTTGTCACAAGCCACCTCGGTGAAGGTGTTGGTGACAACCTTATCGACAGTAAGCTTCAGGGTAACGGTGCTGTCGCAGTCGTACTCGCTGGTCAGGTTCAGTGTAAAGACATACTCACCAGGCTCAGCAATCTCTTCGGCAGCGATATCGAAGCCGTTCTTGGTATAACCACTGCCAAGGCAGACGACGTCTGTCAGCTCAACATCGTAGGTCGGGAAGATAACGAGGTTCAGGTAGACGATACTGTCGCATCCAGTGTTGGGATTGACGAAGTCGGTCGAAGTCTCGGTGCTTTCGGTGAAGGTCTCAACCAGTTCGCCGTTGACAACCCAGTCGTAGCTACCGCAAACCTTGACATTCTGGATCGAGAAGGTACGGCCGTCGCCAATGGTCAGGTGGAGGGTATCCACGCTGGGGCAGTTGGCGTTGTTGGTGTACGAGTAGGTGTAGTCACCGCTCTCGGTGTAGGTCTCACCATTGGTAGCCCAAGTGTAGCTGCCGCACATGACGGTGGTCTCCACATTGTGGGTGCTGGTGTTGACGGTGAGGTTGAGGGTAACAGTGCTGTCGCAGCCCTTAGTGGTGGTACCTTCGAAGGTGTACTCGCCGCTCTCGGTGTAGGTCTGACCATTCCAAATGTAGCTGTCGCAAACAGTCATGTTCTCGGTCAGGTCGTAAACCGGGTTGATAGTAAGGTTGTTCAAGAAGATAGTGCTGTCACAGCCATTCACATTCTCGGTGTGATACTCCAAGTTGGTGGCCGAAGCAGTGTAGACGGTGCCGAACCACTCGTAGCTACCGCAAGCAACAACGTCAGGCTCGGTGCTGAAGGTGTTGGTGTTCACGGTGAGGTTCATAGTGACGGTGCTGTCGCATGTGTTCTCAGCAGTGAAAGTCTTGGTGTAGGTACCGGAGGTTGTGTAGTTGCTGCCTGCCCAGCTCAAGCTGTTGCACACAGTGGTGTCGATGGCGACAGCCACATGCTGGTTGATAGTCAAGTTCAGTGTATCGGTGCTCGGGCAACCGGCGGGAGTGTTATAGTCGTGCGTGTAAACGCCGCTCTCGTTCAACACCTGCTCGAAGCCGTCGGTGGTAGTCCAGTTGTAGCTGCCGCAAGCGGTGGCCTCTGTGGAGGTGCTGGTATTCTTATTAATAGTAAGAACGAGGGTGACAGTGCTGTCGCAACCGAACTGGTCTTCAAGCACCACGGTGGCACCAGAGGTGCTCTCGGTGAAGGTCAGACCGTTCCAGGTGTAAGTGTCGCAAGCCGTACGACGCTCCGTAGCATAGCTGAACGGATGCTGGTTGATCGTGATGAACTCAATCACAGGAGCCTCGGCGGTGCCAACGGTGTCGTACACGCGGTAGGTGTGCATGTGGTCGAAGTCATTGGTAGCGGTGCTGACGGTGTGGTTACGCCAGGTGTAGCTGGTCTCGGTGGCGCAAATATCAGCAGTCTCAACCTCGCTGTAGTTGTTCACCACATTGATGGTCAAGGTGACGATGCTGTCGCAGTAGCGCGGGTTGGCGAAGTGAACCTCGCTGACAACGGTGGTGCCGGTGAAGCCTTCGTTGTTGTAAGCGGTAGTATTCTCGGTGGTGAAGTCGAAGGTGCTGTCACCATAGTTGAGAACCTGGTTGCTCACATAGAAGGTGACCACGTCGCTGCTGGTGGTGTTCTGCGTCAAGGTCAGGCGCAGCATATAGATGCTGTCGTAGTCGCCAACCTGAGGCACACTGTAGGTCGGGTTGTAGTAGACATAGGCACCGGTGGTCTCGTTCTTATAGAGAGCAGGCACCTGCGATTCATTCATGTTGGCAGCAGCATCTTCGTCAGAGATCCACACATAGGTGTTGCCGTCGATCCAGGTGAAGGAGCTGCAGCTGATAGTGTCAATAACAGCATAGTTGGCATTGCCGACATGGATTTCAAATCTTTCGACGCTGTCGCAACCATACTGGTTTTCACCAGTGTGAACAATCTGACGGTGATAGACACCGGTGGCCATGAGCATCTCGCCGTTGAAGCGGTAAGAACCTTCGCTGGTCCAGATTACGCTATCCTTGTAGGTGATGGGGTTGATAGTCAAGGTCAGGGTGTCGACCGAGGCGCAACCGTTGACATCATTGTAGGTACGGTTGTAAACACCACTATTGGTGTACTCGGTGTTGTTGTTCTCAACCCAAGTGTAGCTGACGCAAACGGTGACCTCAGTGTTGTGACCCGAGTTCTTGTTGATGGTCAGGTGCAGGGTATCGACGCTGGCGCAAGTGTTGGCATCGGTGTACTCATAGTAGTAGTCACCTGTCTCGGTACGCTCAATGCTATGCCAAGTGTAGCTGTCGCAAGCGGTCTCGGTGTAAGCGGTACCACTGTTGTTGTTGATGGTAACATTGAGCACCTCGACATAGTCGCACTGGTTGGCATCCAGGAAGTGGTGCGTGTAGCTACCACTGGTCAGGATAACAGTGTCGTTGGCAGCAGTCCAAACATAGCTGTCGCAAGCCACCACGTCGTTGCTGACGGGAGTAGTGCTGCGGCGGAAGACCTTGTAGCAGTGGACAAACTCGTTGACAGTAGCCTGATCCACGGTGTCGTAGAACCAGTAGGTAGTACCCATCTCGGCCATCGGCCAAGTCTTGTTGCCATTGGTGTATTCAACGACATCGCTGCAGACGGTTGCCTCGGTGGTGTCGTAGTTGTTGACCAAGTGGATGGTGTAGGTGATGATGCTGTCGCAGTAGTAGTCACTGTGCAGACGCAGAGTCTCTGTGAAGGTCGGGGTCTGCTTGTTGGCCTTGTACTGGCTGTAGTCGAAGTGGTTGGTATCAATGGTCAGTTCGGCAATGCTCAGCGGCACGGTGGTGTCGACGGCGCCGAAGTAGGCCTCGTTGAGGGTCAGATTGAGGAAGTAGGTGTTCGGAGTCTCGGTGACGCTCGGCAAGGTGTAGACGTAGGTCACATTCGAAGGATTGGTAATATCCTTATAGAGGGCTCCGTTGTTAGCCTCGCTCTCAGCGCTGCTGATATACTGGTAGGTGTGGTTGTTGCGAGCCCAGGTATACTCACCGCAGGCAACGATGTTGTCCATCTCGGAGGTATACTGCAGCACGGTCAGGTGGTAGTTGATGATGCTGTCGCAACCATTCGTGGTCTCACCCTGGAACACAACAAGGCTATCGGTGATAGGAGCCTCATAGAGGACGCCCTCGAGACGGAGGCTACCGCCGTAGTAAACGATGGTGCTGTCTTTGGTGTAGCTGTTGTTGATGGTCAGGTAGAGGCTGTCGTAGCCGTTGCAACCCTGAGCGGTGGTGTAATCGTAGCGGAAGGTGCCGCTGGCGGTCTTCTCCTCAGAGCTGTTGTCGCTGCGGTTCCAAGTGTAGGTGTCGCAGGCCTCGGCGGTGAAGGCGTTGGCGATAATCTCGCTAACAGTCAGGGTCAGGGTCACGGTGCTGTCGCAACCGTTGGCAGCGGTGAGGTTGTCCTTGGTGTAGGTATGGGTGCCAGAGGTCAGCTCGGTGGCGGCAATCTCAAAGTCGTTGGCCGAGTAGTTGACGCCAAGGCAGATGCCGTCGGTAAGGGCGGTGGCAACCGAGTTCTTGATGGTGAGGTTCAGCGTAACAATACTGTCGCAACCGGCGGCATTCGTCTTCACCACAGTGTCGGTATTGTTGCTGGCGGTATAGGTGATACCGTTCTGCCATGTATAGGTGTCGCAAGCTTCCTGCACATCGACACTAGTGTTGCTGGCGTTGATGGTCACTGCCATGGTCACCAGGCTGTCGCAACCATTCACATCGGTGAAGGTGTACTCGTAATTACCGGTGGTGTTGATGACCATGTTGGCCTCGGTCCAGGTGTAGCTGTCGCAAGCCGTCTCGGGCGAAGCAACAACGACAACCTGCGGACGACGCACAACGGTCTTGGTGGTCACCTGCTCGTCGGCGGTACCGGCGTTGAAGGTCTCGGTGAAGGTGTTGTCGCCAACGGTGAGGGCATGTGCGGTGTTGTTCCAGGTGTAGCTGTCAACATCGTAGCACACATACTCGGTATCGGCCTCGTCATAGTTCCACACCAGGTTGATGTGATAGTTGACGATAACCTCGCAGTAGTAACCGGTAGGATCGGTGAAGCGCAGAGCAGTGTCGAGCGTAGCGTCGGCAGTGTAGGCGCTGAAGTCAAGCGTATGAGTGCCATGCTCGGCGTCGCCGAGAGTCAGGGTCTGCTGGCTCAGCGGGAAGCGGGCGATGGTCGAATCAGTGATAGAAGCTTCGGCCAAGGTCAGCCACAGGACGTGGGTGTACATCACGCCGTTTTCGACGGTGTCGAAGGTCGGGTTCTCGAAGATGTAGCTGTCATCGGTCAGGTCTTTGTACTTGAAGGTAGGATCGGGAGCCTCGTTGGCAGCAATCCAGCCGTAGGTGTGACCGTTGATCCATGTGTAGGTACCGCATTCGTTGATAACATCTTCAACAATGTCGCCCTGCATCACAGTGAGGTGGATGGTGTAGACGCTGTCGCAGCCGCCGGCGGCAACACCGCTGACAGTCTTCTCGAAGGTCTCGTCAGCGGGAGCAGTGTAGAGCACCTCGTCGAAGATATAGGAGGCCTCGTTGATAGTGATGCTCTTGCTGGCATACACGGTGGGATTGACAGTCAGGTTGAGGGTGGCAGTGCCGACGCACTGGTTGTCGTCGCTATAATTATATGTATAGGTGCCGCTCTCGGTGTAGAGGGTCTCGTTCCAGCGCACGCTGTCGCAAACCGCGAGGGTTTCGGTGCTGCCCTCGTTCTTGTTAACGGTAAGGTGCAGGGTAACAACGAGCGGACAGTTTTCAGCATTGGTGGTGTTCCAAGTGTAGTCGCCGCTGGTGGTGTAGGTCTGACCGTTGCCGTTGGTCCAAGTGTAGGTGTCGCAGATAGTGACAGTATCCTCGGCGGTGGTCGACTCGTTGATAGTCAGGTTGAGGGTCACGATGCTGTCGCAGCCGTTGGCGGCACCGGCAGTGTAGACCTTCTTCTCAACGGTGCTCTCGTTGTAGGTCAGGCCGGTGGCCTCCCAGGTGTAGCTGTCGCAAGCAGTCTGCTCGACAGTATTCTGGACGTTCATGTTGACTGTGTAAGCAATGATGGTGTCCTCATCATCAGTGGTGTAGATACCGCTCACAGCGTTGACAGGAAGCGTGAAGTCGTACTCGCTCTCGTAAGGCAGCTGGCCCTCGCAGATGGTCAGAGGCTCAACCATGGTCAGGTTCAGCACGACCAAACTGTCGCAGCCAGCATCGCTGGTGGTGACAATCTGGATGTTGCTCTGGCTGGCGGTGTAGGTCTTGCCACCGAAATCGTAAGGCATGTTGGTAACAATGTTCAGCTCGGTGAGGGCGCGCTGATTCACATGGTAGGTGGTGTAGTGGATGCTATCGCAGCTGTTGACCGTCGAGGTGAGGGCCTCGCGGAAGGTCTTGGTCTCGCGGTAGGTCACACCGTCCGGACCCTGGTAGCTGGTGCAAACCTCGATGGTGTCGTAGGTCAGCAGGCTGTCGGTGATGGTCAGGTTCAAGGTGACGTAGTTCTCGCAACCGTACTGATTAGCCTGGGGATCCTTGAAGGTCACATTGGCATCCTCGTCATAATCCTCACCATTCAAATCCCAGTGGTAGGTGTAGCAGCTCTGCTGCTCAACGGTATCATAGGTGATGGGGTTGACGGTGTAGTTGATGGTCACCACGCTGTCGCAACCGTTGGCGGTGCTCCAGTTGGCAACAACACTATTGGTGTAGGCCGTCTGGTCAAGCTCGCCGGGGATGGTGAGCTCGATGGTCTGCTCGGCGTTGTTGGGGTTGGCATACACGAGGGTGTTGTTCTCAAACTCGCTCTCGCAGTAGGTCAGCTCGGCGTTGACATTGTACACGGGGTTGACGGTGAAGACAACCTTGTCTATCGAGTCGCAGCCGTCGGCGTTGGTAGCCTGGTTCCACACTATCGGCTCGTTCTCGCCGAGCTCGTAGTTGGCGGCAACGTACTCAACGTTGTTACCGTCGGTCCAGCTGCCGTTCTGGCAGAGGGCCACCTCGGTGACAACCTCGGAGGGACGCAGGGCGTGGAGACGCAGCACCTCGATGACGTTGCAGTTGTTCGACTCCACAGCGTAGCTCACCACGGTGTCGTTGGCCACGGGGTTGTAGGTACCCACGGTCTCGTAGAGAGGCTCTCCGGTGGTGGCATCCTGTCCGACAACAATCTGCCAAGTGTAAGGCACGCAAGCGCTCACAATGTTGGTGTGGTAGCTCGAGGTGGTAAGGGTCAGGTGGATGCGGCTGATCTGGTCGCGGCCGGTGGTGGCATTGTGAGTGCGCATCTCGTAGTCGCCGCTCTCGCGGATATACATAGGTGCCACAGTGCCGTCGCAAGCCACGGTGTCGATCACATATTCGTCGCAAGCGGTAACGCTAGTCCAGTTGAGGGTATCGTTAACATAGTTCATCACCAGGTGCAGGACAGCCACAGAGTCGCAACCAACGGCATTGGGCTCGTCGAGGGTGAAGGTGATATTGTCGGTAGGTTCAACACTCAGGCTGTAGGTGTCGCCGTCGAGCCAGGTGAAGGTCTTGGCATCGCACACGCGGTGGAAGTCCACACCCGAGGTCGAGTTGTTGACGGTGAGGTTCAGGGTGACCACACTGTCGCAGCCATAGGCGTTGGCGGCAGCCAGGGTGAAGACAGGCTCGTTGGTCGACTCGGTGTAGGTCACGCCGTTCAGGTTCCAAACGAACTTGTCGCAAGCGGTCTGCACATCGATGCCAGTGTTCTGGTAGTTGACGGTGAGGTTCATCGTAACCACGCTGTCGCAACCCTTGGTGGTAGCCAGGGTATAGTCGTAGGCGCCGCTCTGGGTGTAGGTCTCACCGCTGACGTTCCAGTTGTAGCTGTCGCAAGCCACCTGCTCGAACGAGCTGGCCTTGGTCGGGTTGACGGTCAGGATGAGGTTGAACTGGGCAGGGCAGTCGCCGCTGTTGTCGATATAGCTGAGGGTGGTGTCCTCGCTGGCGACGATGGTCTCCTCGCCCCAGGTCACCTCGGTGCCCTGGCAGACTTCGCGGTAGCTGTTCTGCTGCGACATCTGCTCAAAGCTGAAGGTCAGGTTCACCGTGCTGTCGCACTGGTTCACCGTCTGGAAGGTCTGGCTGTAGTTGCCGTCGGCAGTGAGGGTCTGGGTGCCCCAAGTGTAGGGGTTCTGGGTGTAGCAGACGGTCTGCTGGTCGTTGATGTTATACACCGGGTAGACGGTGACGTTGGCAGTGGTGAACTCGTTCACGCACTCGTTCTGGTCGGTGACCGTCAGGGTGTAGGCGCCGCTCACGGTGGGGTTCACCGTGGCCTGGGCGGTGGTGGCACCGCTGTTCCAGCTGTAGCTGTAGCCGTCGACGCTGGTGGCGTTGAGGGTCAGTTCGCTGCCGGCGCAGAGAGCATCAACCGAAGTCGACACCTCGACAACGGGCAGGGCATTCACCGTAACGGTGAACTCGGCAGTGGCCGTGCAGGCGCTGCTGTTGTTGGTGGTGGCGGTGACGGTGTAGATGGTAGTCTCGACGGGGTTCACAGTGATGCTGTTGCCGGTGGCGCCGGTGCTCCAGCGGTAGCTGGCGTCGACGTTGTTCGAGTCGCTGACGGTCAACGTGGTGTTGGCACCGTAGCAGATAGCCTCGTCGCCGGCAATGGTCAGCACGGGAACCGGGGTGGTGGCAACCGTCAGCTCGACGGGCAGGCTGGTGCAGCCGGTGGAAGCGTCGGTGGCCACGAGGGTGTAGGTCGAAGTACCGGAGGGATTCACAGTGCGATTCACGTCGCTGCTCTGGTCGTCCCACATATAGGTGACGTTAGTGATGTTGGCGCGGGCGCTAATCTCCATGTCGGCATTGTCGCAGTAGGCGGCAACGCTCGTCACGCTCCTATTATTATAATATATGTACGCGATGGGGGCGGCATTCACCTGCAGGTGCAGGTTGATGACCGAGTCGGCACCCGTGGCGCTCTGCAGGGTCACGGTGTAGTTGCCGGTGGCGCTGAAGGTCTCGTTGCCGATAGTCACGCTCTCACGCTCGCAGATAACCATATCGGTGTCGATGGTGTAGTCTGGGTGCACGGTGAGGGCCATGTGGTGGTACACACTGTCACAGTTGCCGGCATTGAGCACCACATCGTTGATGGTCTCAACGAGGTCGGTGGCATCGGCAGTGGTGGCGTGGTTGTTGCGGGTGTAGGTGGCGTGGTTGGCAATGTTGGGCTCGGGAGTCCATGTGTAGGTACCGTTGGCTTCAACGGTCACAGGCTCGTTGTCGACAACAACGCTCGGGCAGACATAGCTGACCTCGCAGCTGCTGAAGTTGACCGGAGTGGCGTTGTGATTGAGGAAGGTCACGGTGACGGGACCGTCGACCGGCCAGTTGGCACTGGTAGTGTTGGCGAAGGTGAGACCATTGGCAGAAGTGCTCGTTCTGGTCTCGGCAGCCTGGGCAGCGCGGGTGTTGCCCATGCCGTAATAGAAGTTCACTTCGGGAGCGTTGTAATCGCTGAAGTTATAGCTATAGGTGAGGTTCACCATCTTACCGGCCTCGGTGGGATATTCGTTCACACGCAGGGTCACGGCCTTGGCCTCGGAGGTCTCGTTGCCGTTCATGGCCACGACTGTGAAGGTGTTGTCAGCATTGGGTATTACGGGAACCTGGCAGTTGGTGTTATTGACGTTCTCGACAACAGCGACGTCGCCGTTCATGACGGTGTAGGTCTCGGTGTTGTTGTTGCGCTCGTCGCGGGTCCAGGTCAACATGGCGTTTGTGGCGGTGATGTTTGTGGCCGTCAGGTTGACAGGCTCAAAGGCCTTCTTGGCCTTGAAGACAATGTTGTCGACAACGGCGGGAGGCTGGGTGCCGCCACTACCGTCGTTGGCCCACATCAGCACAAGGTTGTACTGGCCGGCAGCGGCAACCTCGAACAGGTTGGCCATGTTCTGCCAGCTGCTCTGAACGTTCAGCTTGCCACCGGCAAGGTCGATCCAACCGGCGGGGGTGACAGTACGATAGGCGTTTACAGAAACGCTAGACTGCTCAGGGTTCTTGTTGGCAACAAGGTTGATGTCGGCCGGAGCAAGCCATACGCGCAGGTAGTCGTAGTTGCCTTCGCCATAGGCCATCCAGTCGAGGGCCACCTGATACCAGCCAGCCTCAGCAAGATTCAGCGTGCGGTAGGCATACGACCACTGGATACCGCTGACGGTATAGGCATTGGAGTTGCCACCGTCGTTCGAGATATAGAGGCCGTTGCCATCGTTACCGGCGGCGCTGCCAAAGTACCAACCGTTGGTGGCATCGTTGATAACAGTCCACTGGCTGTTGTCGTCGCCAGCCTCGAAGCCGGTGACATACGGCAGGGCGGCGGGGTTCTGCTTGGTGATGGCAGTCACAGTGGAAGCTTCGGCGCTGGGGCTGTTGGGCATCACGGTGAAGGTGTAGCTGGTGTTAGCGGCAAGACCCGAAACCGTGTAGCTGGTACCGGTGACATTGCTCTCGCTGCTATTGCCGTAGCTTACGGTGTAGGTTGTGTTGTTGTCGGCATCGACATCTTCCCAAGTCAGGGTTACGCTGTTGGCAGTGATGTCGGTGGCAGCAAGGTTGGTAATCATTCTCGGCTTGAGGTCGAGGGTAAGGTCGTCGAGATAAAGGCTACCCGAACCTCTCTCAACTGCGAGAGCCAGATAGGCGGCAGTGGGAGTGGCATTGTTCAGGAGAATCATATATTCTTCATGAGTAGTACCGCTTACAACCACTTCGTCCACATAGGTGGCGGTGTTCCAATCGGTGGGATCGGTAAGGGTGTACACCTTTACGGTCTTATTGTAGCTGGCGCTCGACGAGCGGGCCCAGAACCTGACGCGGTTGCCGTTCATCGGGAAGCTGGCCACATCTACCTGCGGCAGGATGAAAGCCATCACTTCGGGATAGCTGGTAGAAGTGGTGCCATAGTAGTAGAGGCAGCGGCTGCTGTTGTGAGCATAGGTGGTACTGGAGTAGCTGTAAGGATAGGTACGGCCACTGGTGGCACTGGGAGTGAAATAACGCCAGCTGCACCATGGCAGAGCGGGAGTAGCCTCGCTGTTCGAGGTGGTCTGAATCTCATCGGCTTCAAAGCCACAGGTCCAGGGCAGGCTCATTGCAGTGCAGGCGGTGCGGGCGTTGACAGTTGCAATGGGCGAATCGCCGTTGCTGCAATTGGCCTGCACACCGAAGGTGTATGCTGTGTTGCTCTCAAGGTTCTGCACAGTGTAGGTGGTGGCGGCAACATTGCTGGCAACGACCGACTCGTCGGCCATATTATATATAGTATAAGTGGCGCCATTGTTGTCGGCATCGGTCCAAGTCAAGGTAACAGTGCTGCCTGTAACTTCAGCAGCAGTGACGTCGGTTACATCCAAGCACGAAGGAACAACCTCGAGGGTAAGGTCGTCGAGATAAAGGCTACCGGTTCCACGCTCAACGGCGAGAGCCAAGTAGGCCTCGTTGGCGGCGGCATTGGTAAGCACGATAGTGTATTTCTCAATAGTAGCACCACTGACAGTCACTTCACCCACATAGGTGGCGGTGCTCCAATCGGTGGGATCGGTAAGTGTATAGGCTTTAACGGCTTTACTGTTTGAAGCAGCACCCATACGGGCATAGAAGGTCACGCGGTTGCCGTTCATCGGGAAGCTGGCCACATCTATCTGCGGCAGGATGAAAGCCATCACTTCGGGATAGGTGGTAGTGGTGATGCCATAGTAGTAGAGGCTGCGGCTGCCTTCGTGAGCATAGGTGGTACTGGAGTAGCTGTATGGATATGTACGGCCACTGGTGGCACTGGGAGTGAAATAACGCCAGCTGCACCATGGCAGAGCGGGAGTAGCCTCGCTGTTCGTGGTGGTTCGAATCTCGTCGGCCTCGAAGCCACAAGTCCAGGGCAGGCTCATTGCCTCGCAAGCCGTGCGGCCACTGACAACCAGAATATTCGAAGAATAATCAGCATTGCAGTTGGCCTCGACACCGAAAGCATAAGCGGTGTTGGACTCGAGGTTGTTGACAGTATAGGTCATGCTGGTGAGGCCGGAGGCGACAACCGACTGGTTGGCCATATTATATATAGTATAAGTGGCACCAGTGTTGATGTCATCAGTCCACTCGATAGTCATGCTATTGGGAGTAATTTCACTAAAGCCGACATACGTGATATCGGGGCAAGCTTCCAAAGTGGAGAAGGTCACCACATTGCTCTCGTCGCTCTGGGCGTTGTTGGCGCACAGGGCCTGGAGCTTCACCTCATAGGGTGTCAGGGGAACAAGGTCGGTGAGGGGGGCGGAAGTCTCGGTGGTGGCAACAGTCTGCCAGTTACCAGCGGCAACGGCGGCACCGACAAGCACATTGTCGACATGCAAGTAGTTGTCGGCATTCGATGTGGTCGACTCACCGTAGAAGGCAATCTTCACATTCTGGCCAGCGTAGGCCGAGAGGTTGATGCTGACAGCCTCGCCAGTGGCGGTGCTATTAATATTATTATATACGTATTCCGAACCTGCATTGTCCCACTGACGCAGGATAGTCCATGTGGCCATATTATTGGTGGTAATCAGCACCACGAACTTATCATCGGTACCTGCAGTTGAGGGGGCACCAAGCGTACCACTGTAGGCGGTCAGGGCAAGGTCGAAGGTGAGGACAGGATTGTCGCTCACGGTGAAACTCGGAGTAACAAGCCAATATTTGCAGGAAGTACCATAGATGTTGACTTTGGCGTGGTTGTCAAAGACACCATTGCTGGCACCAAAGCTCCAACCACCGGTATAGGCAGCAAGCGGGGTACCGTTCAAAGCATCGCTCAAAAGAGTGTTTGAACGCATCCACTCGGAAGGAGCAGCGGTGCTGCCGAATTGCTCATTAACACCGTTGAAATATTCTTGCGTGCGGTAGCTGAGGATGTAGCTCTGGTTGCCATTGGCGGCATTCCATGCCACATTGGCCGAGAAACCAGCGACGTTGGAAATATTGCTGGCGGCAAAATCAGGAACCTGGCAGTTGGCCACGGTGGTGAAGGACTCGGTATTGCTCCATTCACTGACACCATCTATACCGCCGCAGTTGGCACGCACTTTCACCGTGTAGTCAGTAGCATCGGTAAGACCCGTCAGGGTGAAGGGGTTGGTGGTGGCGGCAACCAAGTTGCTCTCGTCGCCATTGACGCAAATCTGCCAAGCGGTGGCTGCGCCATTCTCAGTCCAGCTCAACTCCACACTGTTAGTGGTAGGATTGCTGGCGGTAAGGGCTGTGGGAACCGGGCAGGCAATATCGGTGGTAAAGCTTACGGCATCGCTCCATGCGCTCTGCGAACTGGCGCAAACCGCCTGCACCTGTGCCTTATAGGTAGTTTCTGCTGAAAGATTCTGGAGAGCATAGCTGTTGGTGGTTGCAGTGGCTGAAGTCCAATCGTCATTGGGCACCACGACCACAATGTCGTCAATTGCCACACCATAGCCATAACTATCAGTCATACGGAAGCCAATCTGATAGTTGTCGGCAAGACCCGTAAGGTTAATGTTGAGCTCTGTCCAGGTGGAGTGTGCCGCAGTAGTGGTGAACAATTCGTTCCAATCGCCACCATTGACACGATAGCACACACCGAAGCCGTCGATGTCGCCACTCCAGCTACGGTTGACATACCACATGTTGAGCGAAGCTTCGGCTGCTCCGGCAAGATTCATTGCAGGCATTACGAGGTAGGTTACATTCCCCGTCGTGCCATGCGTAATCTTTGCGTTGTAGCTGCCAGAGTGAGCACCTGTGGTACTGTTGTTATCACCAGTTCCAACGCTCCATGTTCCGTCACCTTCTTTTGTCCAGCCCGCAGGCAGACTACCAGTCTCGAAGCCTTCGGTAACATCGCTGGAAACCTGGTATCTCACATTGTAGCTGCTGGCATTACCCGTCCAAGTAATGTCAGCCGTGTGGGCGGTGACATCGCTTGCAGCGAGATTGGTCGGAGCAGGGCAGTTGGCCAAAGTGGTGAAAGTCACACTGAGAGCAGAGGCGTTATCCGTAGCACTGCAGGTGGTGGTGACGGTGAACTCATAGTTGGTATTTTCGTTCAAGCCCGTGAGGGTGATGCTGGTGCCAGTGACACCTGTCTGATACACCACATCGTCGGTGACATTGTAGATTGTGTAAGTCTCGCCAGCCTCGTTGCGAGTGTCGCGAGTCCAAGTGAGGGTAGCGCCGCTGACGGTCTCGTCGGAGGCAGTCAAAGCCGTGGGCTTGAAGCAGCTGGGGCAGGGCTCGCTAATGGTAGCAATAACATCGCCGGTATTATAGGAACTCATGTTCTCTATTGTGAACACGACATCACCTGCACCATCACTGATAGTTCCGCCAAGTTCACCGGGATAAGAACCCTTGGTGAAAGTCAGCGTGACAGGCGTTCCCTTACAAACAGTGTATGTAGCAGTCGAACCAGAATAACCTGACGGGCAATCAATGGAGGAAACCAAATTGCCATTCTGCATAATATTAATCAAACAGCCATTCCAGCTGTCATCATAGGAGTCGGTACGGTAAACGCTCAAGTCACACGAACCGTTGGCGCAATAGACAAGAGTCGTGAAGGATGCTGTACGCTGTGACGACACATCATTGCCGCAAATAGCCTCGACGGCAACATTGTAGGTTGTCAAACCTTCAAGTCCTGTAAAGTTATAGGCGGGAGTAGAAACAGGGGAGTCGGAGGTTAAGACTCCGTTGAGGTAGACATTCCAAGAGGTCTCGTTACCACCGGCAGTCCAGCTGATAGCAGCCGACGTACCTGTAGTTTCGCCAAGCACTATGGCACCGGGCTTGGTGCAGGAGGAAGGTGTTTCGTAGGTGAAGGTAGTCTTCGGGAGGAAGTTCCTCGAGGCGTCATAGCAATACGAGGCTCCTGTGGCCTCAATGCCATAGAAGTAACATTGGCTATAGCTTCCTGCCGGGTGATTGATATCAAGCAGCAGGTTGCCACCATTGTAGGTGTAAGAGTCTGCAAACGTGATGGTCAGCGTCGTCGAGGTCAAATAAGTCTCGAACGCACCGGTGAACACCTGCGTAAGCGTGGTCGCATTGTCTATGCCCGACAATGAGGTGGCCGACGTTTCGCCAAGTGAAACGGTCCATGTACCCCAATCGTAATTGTAGTTGTACGAGCTGACATAGAACACCATCTGGGTGATGCTCTTGCCAACCATGGCTGTCAAGTCTGCCGCCGGATACAGCACTTGGTTGTGCTGGGATTCGTCAGCATAGTAACCATAGAACGGCACATACTCGTTGGTCTCCGTGCCGTCGGCAACAGTCAGCGTCTGTTGCGCTTGCGTGACCCAGGGCACCATTAAAAATGCCACAAGGGCCAAAGTTCGTAGAAACTTTTGCATAATGTTTAGTTTTTAGTTATTAATATATTTTACTCACATTCACTATATTATACACCCATCCAGTATGCACAGGGCATACGGACAGAATGTGCAAATATACACCTTTTTTTCAAAACAAGAATTTTTTTTTCTTTTTTCAAAAAGGCCACCGGCCTGCCGATGGCTGGCATCTGGCTCACCCTGTTCTTCGTTTGTTCTTCGATTGTTCTTCGATTGTTCTTCGATAGACTATCGAAGAACAATCGAAGAACAATCGGTAAACAATTGATAATTAGGGATGCTTTTCGGCATCTCTGGTCGTTCCCAGGTGGCGATTGGTGCAGAGGTTTCATTACGACTTGGCTTACAATGCTTGTCCCGCAGTTTTTTTACGGAGAAAACATCCGGCGGTGTCAACATGTATATAGTCCCAATAGAAAAAGAGAGGGGGGAGGCCAATCGGCCTCCCCCCTCCCGGGTCAGAGTGTCAGCACTCGCTTAGCGAACCACGAGGACGCGCTTGGCGGGAGCAGCACCTACCTTGACCAGGTAGACACCGGTGTTGGCCATGCGGAACTCGACGGTCTCGGCGGCGTTGTTGGTGCTGTTGACAAGGCGGCCGTTCACGTCGAAGACGTAGACAACACTGCCTTCGGCACCACGGACAACGATCTTGCTGTCGGTGCTGTAGACGGTCACATCGTCCATGTCGGCATCCTCGATACCGGTGACGGCCTCGAAGTAGGCGGTCACGGTGACATCCTCGCCATCAACGGTGATGTTGATAGTCTCGGTGGTCTCGCCGGTGCTCCAGCGCACGAAGCGATAGCCTTCGTAGGCGTGGGCGGTGAGGGTGGCAACAGTGCCGTCCACATAGTAGCCCGAACCAGAGACATAACCCATGGTGGCGTCGTTGACTTCGCCAGTGACATGGTAGCGGGTCTCGGGTACAACGCTGTCGGGCAGGAAGACCGCGACGAGGGCGATGTTGGTAGTGACGGTGAAGGTGTAGGTGGCTTCGATCGAAACCACGGTGTTGCCGCTCATCCATGCCGAGAACTGGTAGCCAGCGTTCGGGGTGGCGGTGGCGGTGAAGCTGGCGCCGTCGGCAACCTCGGTGTCACCGGCAGGGCTCACAGTACCCATGGTCTCGTCGGCGCTGCTGAGCGAGACGGTCCATGTGGCGGGCTGCGGAGTGCTGTCGGCAGCGAAGTTGGCCATGACGTTGAGGGTCATACCAGCCAGCATGGCGGGCAGAGCGTCGATGCTGTAGGTAGCCGCGGTGAGGGAGCTGTCAACGACAGCACCGCCCATGGAGACTACCCAGTTCACGAAGTGGTAACCATTGTTGGCGATGGCAGTGACAGAGGCGCTGTCGCCCACGGCGAAGGTGTAGGTGCCAGGAGCGGGGTTGGTGGTACCCATGGTGGCATCGTTCACAGCGAGTACAATGGTGATATCATCGGCGCTAGTGTTGGTGTCGACAGCGAAGATGGCGGTGACGGTGATGGTGGCACCGTAGTCGGCATAAACCTGCGGCAGAGTGCCGAAGTTCATCGGGTTGGCAAAGCCAAGGCTGTCGGTGGTGATGGTGTCGGCTCCCACTGCGGTACCAGAGAGATAGGTGGTGAGCACCCAAGCGTCGAGCATGTAGCCGGCATTGGGAGTGGCAGCAGCCTGGATGGCGTCGCCAACATGCACGTAGTGGTCGCCACTAGGCGTGATGGAACCCATTGTGGTGTCGTTCACGGTGTAGGTGACGACGATGCTGTCGGCCTGGCTGTTGTCAGCCTGGAAGATAGCCTGCAGGGTGATGTCGGTGGCAGCCACGAAGGTGTAGGGGTTGGCAGTGCTTACAGTGGCGCCGTTAGCGTCGGCCCAGTTCACGAACATGTAGTTGGCGGCCGGGGTGGCGGTCACGGTGACACTGTCGCCGATGGTGTAGACACCACCGCCGTTGACGCTACCGTACATCGGGTTGTTCTGGGTCAGGGTGACGGTAACCTGGTTGGCACCGGCAGCTTCGCGGAGCTGGAAGTTGTCGATGGCAATACGGAACATGTCGGTGCAGTTCCAGTGGCGGAAGGCCAGGTAGATGGTCTGACCGGCATAGCTGTTCAGGTTAACCACGGGCACATTGCCGGCGGCGGTCAGCGTCCACTCCTGGAGCAGGGTGAAGGCGGCGGTGTCGGCAGTGGTGGTGGAGACAAAGATGCCATAGTGCTCGGCGGGCCAGCTGGTATCCTGCGGGTTGGCGTTCCAGGTCACCTCGTAGTTGGTGCCGGCGGCCAGCTGGAACTGAGGAGTGACCAGCCAGTTGTCGGGAGTGAGGGCGCCAACGTTGTTGTCGTAGGAAGCCGAGTGCACAGCACCGGCGATGAGCTCCCAGTTGTAGCCGTCGCCGTCAGCGTCGATGACGCTCCAGCAAGCGGGTGCTGCACTGAAGTCCTGAGTGTAGGGGAACACGGTGATAGGATCGCAGGTGGCGGTGGTGTCGCTGGTGCTATCGGAGGCGAACAGGGCGGTAATGATAATACCGTCGAAGTCGAGCGAAGCAGTGTCGCCAATGGTGGCCTCGGTGGTTCCCAGATTGTAGGACATAGGACCGTAGCCGGGGATATTCATGGTGATAGTCCAGTCGGCCAGGTGGTAGCCGGCGTTGGGAACAGCGGTCACGCTGAACACAGTGCCTTCCTCGTACTGGTAGGTGCCGGGGGCGGGGTTGGTGGTACCCATGGTGGCATCGTTCACAGCGAAGGTGATGCTGATAGTGTCGGGCACAACGACGGTGGTGTCGCCGCCGGTGGTGTCGTTGCTGCAGGGGTTGTTCAAGGTGGCGAACAGGCCTGTCAAAGTGCTGGCATCGCTAACGCTGTTGAGGATAGCGCCATTGGCATTGACGATTGTGAAGCTGGCTTCGTTGTCCCAGCTGCTGGCGCTGGTCCAGCTCAGGGTCAAAGGCGCATCGCCGCACACGTTCAGCTGGAAGGTGTCGTAGATAACGGTGCTGTACAAATCCTGCGAAGGCATGCTGTAGGTAGCCACCGTGGCACCGTTCTGTTCGAAGGTGAGGGTGGAATTGGACCAGCCGTCACCGTAGGAATCCTGAGCGTAGACGGTAATGCTGCAGCTGCCATTGGCGCAGTCGGTGGTAGCATTTACGGTAACCATATCGGCGGCAGAGGTGGCCGAGCAGTTGGCAACCACACCGAAGGTGTAGCCGGTGCTGGCGGTCAAGCCATTAACAGTGTAGGTATTGCCAGTGATGCCAGTGGCAACAACGGTGCTGTCATTATATATTGTATAGGTGGCATCGGTGTTCGTATTGTCAGTCCAGCTGATGGTCACGCTGGTAGCAGTAACGCTGTCAACTGCGAGGTTTGCAACAGGCATACATGAAGGAGGCAGGTTGAAGACAACACTGTCAACGCCGACACCATAACCATAACTGTCGGTCATCTCGAAGGCAACCTGATATACCGGGTTGGAGATATTCAAGGTTTCAACAGTCCATGTGGCATAAGCATCGGTATAGGTAGCCTGAAGTTGCCAATCAGTGCTATCGGATGCGCGGGTGTAAACACGGAGCTCGTCAATATCGCCAGCCCAGCTACGCTGTACGTGGGCAAACTGAAGCTGGATACCGTTATCGCCGCCATCAAGAACGGGCGATATGAGTTTGGTCACATTGCCAGTGCTGCTGTGGGTGATACGGGCATTGTAAGTGCCGCTGTAGGCGCCGGTGGCTATGCTGTAGTCACCAGTTCCAATCGACCACGAGCCATTGCCAGACATAGACCAGCAGTTCAGTGTGGTGCTCTCGGCCTCGAAGTCCTCAACAAAGGGTATTGCGATAGCATCGCATGCAGTGTTGAAGGTGTAGGGACCAGCGATGCGGCTGTTGTCAGTACCATTGGCGTCGCAGTTGGCGGTGAAGGTCACATAATAAGTGGTATTGGACTGCAGGTTGTTCAGGACAACACTGTTGCCCGTGGAAACAGCCGTAACAGTGTCACCACCATCGGTCCAATAATCAACTGTGAAGTGGTGCATGGTGCCATAATCAAGCTCGCCATTGACAATGAAGGTGACGCTATTGTTGGTGAGGTTCTCCACCAAAATGTTAGCAGGATTAATCATGCCGCAGGTGGGCAGGGTGGCGAAGGTGGTCGAGGTCCAGTTGCCATAGGTGACGCTGTCGCACACCGGACGCACATAGAACCAGTAATCCATATCGGCGGTCAGTCCGCTGAGGAGAAGCTGGTTAGCAATAGCGGTCGTGGGGTTGGTCAAGTCGACATCGCCAGTGCCATAGGCCACTTCCCACTCGGTCTCCACGTTGCCGGGATACCAATAGACTTGGGCGGTGGTGGTGGTGACGTTCTCAACAACGAGGTGGTCGATGTTGAAGCAGGTGGTGGTATAGGGAGCGCAGAACTGCACCTGAGGCAGGAAGTTCAGCAGCGAGGTGCTGCCATAGCCGCTGCCGTAGCCACGGAAGCTGGCGCTGGTGGCCGATGTGCCATAGAAATAGCACTGGGTCCAACCGGAAGCCGTGGGCTGCTCGAACTCGACGAGCAGGTTGCCACCGTTGTAGGTGAAGGGCTGGTCGAAGGTGATGGTCATACCGTCGGTGGTGCTGGCGCTGAGGTTACCAGTGTAGTAGGTAGTGAGGGCGGTGGTATCGAAACCGTCGGCCAGGTTCTCCTGAGTGGTGACACCCATTCTCACATACCAGGTGCCGCTACCCCAGTTGGCACTGCTGCCGCTGCTCACGAAGTAGTGCATCGAAGTGAAGGTCTGGCCAACCATGCTGGTGAGCATCGAGGCGGGATAGATGGACTGCACCTTCTGGGCTGCATCGGCATAGTAGCCATACACGGGAGCATTGTTGTCGGTGGTGGTACCCTCGGCGATAACTGCACAGTTCATCGGCAGGTCGTTGGTGGTGACGGTGGCCATCACGCTGTCGCCATAGTAGCCAAGGAAAGGCTCGTAGGCTTTGACGTAGACGTTATAGGTGGTGTTGGGGGTGAGTTCGAAGAAAGGTTTGCTCTTGGAGTATGTCATGAACCAATTAATCACGGTGTCGGCAGGACCCTGCAGGCCACAGGCCCACATGGTCTGGCGGTCGTTGCCGTTCCACACAGCCGTGAAGGCATTGTGTGCGATGGCGTCGCCATGGAGGTTAGTGATGATCAGAGGCACGGGGACATAGGGGGCGATCGAGAAGTTGTCGACAGCCACGGGAGGCTGGGTGCCGCCGCTGACGTCGTTGGCCCACATCAGGACCACGGTGTAGAGGCCGGACTCAAGTAAGATAGTGTCGGCAACATTCTGCCATTCGGTATTGAGGTTCATCTTGCCACCGGCGGGGTTGAGGTCTATCCAACCATCGGGGGTAGTGTTGATATAGCCATTGGCGCTGGTGGTGCCGCCGGGGGTCAAGCCCGGAGTGGGGATATACTGGCCGGGGACCAGCCATGCACGCAGGTAGTCGTAGCTGCTCTCGCCATTAGCTTTCCAGTCGAAACCATATACATAGTAAGTGCTGTCGCTGAGCATAATGGGACGAGTGGCATACGAGAACTGGATACCGCTGACGGTGTATGCGTTGCTGACGCCATTGTCGTTACTGATATAGAGGGCGTTGCTGCCGCCGTTGTTGACGGCGCTGCCAATATGCCAGGCATTGGTGTTGTCATTGTAGGTCATCCAGAGGCAGTCTTCACCAGACTCGAAGCCAGTGGCATACGGGGCATTGGTGGGCGACACCATGGTCTGCACGGTCACCGAGACGGGCTCGGAAGCATCGTCGGCCGAGCAGTTGGCAACAACCGACAGGGTGTAGATGGTGCCTTCGCTGAGGCCAACAACTGCAATGCTGTCGGCATTGGCGGGGATGTTGTTGGCAACAACGGTGGTGCCATTCATAAGGGTATAGGTGGCACCGTTGTTCATGTTGTCGACCCAGCTCAAGGTCACGCTGCTGTCGGTGATGTTGAAAGCAGTCAGGTTGGTGACGGGGAAGCAGGAGGGGGCCTCGTCGAGGACCACATCATCGACATAAGCATACTGGGTGCCAGTGCCTTTCACCAAACGGAAAGCGATGTAGCTGTCGGTAGCGGGAGCATTCATGAAGTAAACAACATGATTCTCGTAGGTAGAGCCAGCCGGGACGGCGATGGTCTGAACCGTGGTGAAGGTGGTGTTGTCGGTGGGGTCGCTCATGGTGCCGACCTCGAGGTTGGAGCCATAGCTCGAACCGCCGCGCACCCAGAAGCTGAGCTGCAGGGTATTGACCGGCAGGGTGGCATCGATCTGCGGCAGGACAGCCAACTGGTTGGTGGCATAGGACGAGCCGGTGGAGCTGGAGAAATAGAGGTCGCGGCTGCCCGTGCGAGGATAGCTGCTATAGGAATAGGGATAATAGGTATACGACGAGCTGGTGGCATCGTTGATGCGGGTCCAGCAGTAGGGGAAGGCCTGGGCATTGGGAGTGGTTGCAGGGATCTCATCAGCCTCGAAGCCCATGGTGTAGGGCAGGGTGGCGATAGTCACGCAAGCTGTGTGGAGCGAGACTACGCTGTAGTCCGAAGCGTCGGTGGCCGAGCAATTGGCAACGATACCAAAGGTGTAGCTGGTGTTGCCGGTGAGGCCGGTGACGGTGTAGGAAATGGCATTGGCGCCGGGAACGGCAGCGATGCCGGAGGCCACCAGGCTTGTGTCGGCCATATTGTAGATGCTGTAGGTGGCACCGGTGTTATAGCTGTCGGTCCACGAAAGGGTGGCACTGGTACCATCGACAGTGTCGACATTGGCGTTGGAGACCATGAAGCACGAAGGAGCCTCGTCGAGGACCACGTCGTCGACATAGGCATACTGGGTAGCGGTGCCCCTCACCAGACGGAAAGCTATGTAGCTGTCGGTAGCGGGAGCATTCACGAAGTAAACAACATGATTCTCGTAGGTAGAGCCAACCGGGACTGCGATGGTCTGAACCGTGGTGAAGGTGGTGTTGTCGGTGGGGTCGCTCATGGTGCCAACCTCAAGGTTGGAGCCATAGCTCGAGCCGCCGCGCACCCAGAAGCTGAGCTGGACGTTGCTGACCGGCAGGGTCGCGTTGAGCTGCGGCAGGACAGCCAGCTGGTTGGTGGCATATGATGTGGTGGTAGAGCTGTAGAAATAAAGGCTGCGGCTGCCCGTGCGAGGATAGCTGCTATAGGAATAGGGGTAGTAGTTGGAGGTACCGGTGGCATCGTTGATGCGGGTCCAGCAGTAGGGGAAGGCCTGGGCACTGGGAGTGGTGGCAGGTATCTCATCAGCCTCGAAGCCCATGGTGTAGGGCAAGGTGGAGATGGCCTCGCAAGCGGTGTGTCCGCTGACGGGAGCTGTAATGTCTGTAACATCGCCGCCACCGCAGTCGGTCATAACGGCGAACGCATAATCAGTGTTGGCGGCAAGACCGGTAACGGTGTAGGTCATGGCGGTAATGCCAGACTGTACGAGAGTGGTGTCGGTAGCAGTAACAGCATACACGCTATAGGTAGCGTTTGTGTTGAGCAGGTCATTCCAGGTAAGCGTCAAGCTGTTGCTGGTGGTGAGAGAGGCATTGACAGCCAGTCCTGTAACCTTGAAGCAGGTAGGAGGATTACCGTAAGCGAAGGTTGTCTTTGGAATGAAGGCACGGGTGGCACCGGTGATGTTGGCCACGCTAGTGCCGTTGTTGCCCTGCCAGCTGGCACCCGTCTTGGTGATTCCGTAGAAGGAAGCACTCTTGTAGGTGCCCTCGAGGGTGTTGTAGATCTCAACCATCAGGTTGCCGCCCTGATACATGTAGGGCGTGGTGAATTCAATGACCATTGTGGACTGCGTGGCATCCAGAGAACCCGTGTAGACCGTCGTGGCATTGGTCATGTCGACGAAGGCTGACAACGTTGTGTCAGGAACCTCCATGATGTTGACCACAAAGTTGGCAACACCCCACGATGCCGTGGCAGGCGTGCTCAAGTAGTAGGTCAATCCCAGAATGGCTTCATTCTGCATACCGGCAAGCATGCTGGCGGGATAGACCGTCTGGCAGCGCACAAAGTCGTCGACATAGAGACCATAGACGGGCACATAATTATTAGTCGTTGTGCCGTCGGCAACAGTCAGCGTGCTCTGCGCTTGCGATGCGAATGGCAGCAACAGTGCCACAAGCATCAAAGTTCGTAGAAACTTTTGCATGATGTTTTGTTTTAAAGGGTTAATATGAAATTTATTTAACATTTTGTTTTTCCCTATATTCTTGTCCGCCTATACCTCTGCCTTTTGTGTAGATGCTGACTTCCTTGCATTTACACATTTCGGGGGCAAAAGGTACAACATGCAAAGGTAAGAAACATTTTTCACCTAACAAAGAAGCAAATACAAAGTTTAACATTCCCCCATTCATATTTCACTGATTTACAACACATAGACACCTAAACTTTAACTTTTTGCCACCACCCTCCCCCACCCCGTCGTCCGGCCTCGCACCGACACCTCTCCAGCACCCCGTCAGGCAGCCCCAAAAGCGGTATGTTCTTATGTTGTTCTTATGTTGTTCTTATGTTGTTCTTTAGTTTTTTTCTAAAGAACAACATAAGAACAACATGTTAACACCTATGGAACAGAGGTAGTTAGCAGCAACCCAGTATGTGGTTGTCAGAGAAAAGTCTGGTTATTAGACGATTATGCGTTTTAGGAGGGGCAACACAATAATACGGCGTGCATTGCGTTATAACAGCGTATACGTGCACGAAAAATTAAAACAGATACGTAAAATATGTTCAAAAAAGAGACCTACATGGCACGCCGCGAGCAGCTCCGCAAGGACATGGGCCACGGCATCATCATCATCCCGGGCAACCACGAGGCACCCTGCAACTACAAGGACAATACCTACTGGTTCCGCCAAGACAGCACATTCCTCTACTTCTTCGGCCTGCAGCGCGAAGACCTGGTGGGCGTGATAGACTGCGACAACGGCAAGGACTATATCTTCGCCAACGACTACGACATCGACGACATCATCTGGACGGGTCCGCTGCCGAGCGTGAAGGAGCTGGCTGCCAGCGTGGGCGTAGCCAACACGGGCAACCTCAAGGCCCTTCAGCGTTTCGTCGACAACCATGCCACCGCGAAATTCCACTACCTGCCGCCCTACCGCGCCGACATCACACGCCAGATGAGCGAGTTGCTGGGCATCAAGTACAATGCGGTGAACCGCTATGCATCGCTCGACCTCATCCTGGCCTGCGTCAAGCAGCGCAGCATAAAGAGTGCCGAGGAGATTCGCGAGATTGAGAAGGCCATCGAGACGGCCTACAACATGCATGTTGGCGCCATGAAGCTGGCCATGCCTGGCCGCTACGAATACGAGCTGGCGGGCTTCATGGAGGGCGAGGCATGGAAGGGCAACGGCCCCGTGAGCTTCCCTGTCATCATGACCATCCACGGCGAGACACTGCACAACCACGGCCACAACAACAAGCTGGTCAAGGGTCGCATGCTGGTGATGGACGCCGGCGCCGAGACGGCCATGAACTACTGCAGCGACATCACGCGCTCGGTGCCCGTGGGCGGCAAGTTCGACGCCCGCCAGAAGGCCATCTACGAGATAGTGCTCTCGGCGAACCTCGAGGCCATCAAGGTCACCAAGCCCGGCATCACCTACAAGGAGGTGCACCAGGCTGCCAGTCGCAAGCTGGCCGAGGGCTACAAGGGCCTCGGCATACTGAAGGGCAAGGTGGACGACATCGTGGAGGCCGGCGCCCACAGCCTGCTGATGCCCCACGGCCTGGGCCATATGATGGGCCTCGACGTGCACGATATGGAGAACTACGGCCAGATCAACGTGGGCTACGACAAGGAGACACGTCCCAGCGAGCAGTTCGGCCTGGGCAGCCTGCGCTGCGGCCGCAAACTGCAGCCGGGCTTCGTCATCACCGACGAGCCGGGATGCTACTTCATCCCCGCCCTCATCGACAAGTGGAAAGCCGAGGGCAAATGCAAGGAATTCATCAACTACCGCGAGCTGGAGAAGTGGAAAGACTTCGGCGGCATCCGCATCGAGGACGATGTGCTGGTGACCAAGACCGGCTGCCGCGTCCTCGGCAAGCCGATACCCAAGACCGTGAATGAAATCGAGGCCACAATGGCCAAGTGATATTTTTCCCCGCCTGCGGCGGAAATCCTGGAAATCCTGGAAATCTATAGGCAACCATCGTCGTTTCATATTAAATCTTGGAAATCCATAAAAATCCAAATTTAAATAGATTTCAAAGATTTGCTTGATGCAAGTTTAAAGAGACAATGATTTCCAAGATTTCCAAGATTTCGCGAAGCGGAAGATAAATAAAGAAACAAAGATTATGACTGACGTAGAGATTGTGCTTGCCAACACCGGCGAGCAGAAGATGGTGCCGCAAGGCACGACGGTGACCGAGCTGGCCGAGGAGTACGCCAAACAGCAAGCCGAGAAGGGCGAGCCGCTGCGCTGGCCGATACTAGGTGCGTTGGTGAACAACAAAGTGGAGCCCTTGCAGTACCGCATCTATAACCCCAAGAACATCCAGCTGCTGGACATCGCGAGCCGCCAAGGTTTCCGCATGTACCGCAATTCACTGTGCTTCATGCTCTACACAGCCGTGCACGACTGCTACCCCAAAGCGAAGATGAGCATCGACCACTCGCTGCAGAACGGCTTCTACTGCCGCATCGAGTCGGCCGTGGAGGGCTTCGAGCTGCCGAGCCAGATGGAGGTGTGCAGCGCCGTGCGCGACCGCATGATAGCCTTGCAGGAGCAAGACATACCCTTCACCAGCAAGACCATGCTGCTCAAGGACGCCATCGAGCTGATCCGCCCGCGCCACATGGAGAAGACCCTCGATATCCTGGAGCACCTGCGGCAGATATACATACAGATGAACTTCCTGGGCGACACGGTGCACAAAATCGGCGACAAACTGGCCCCATCGACGGGCTGCATCACCACATGGGACTTCCGCACCTACGAGGACGGCTACCTGCTTATGTGCGCCGACCCCGAACACCCCGACAAACTGTCGCTCTACACCGAGACGCCGAAGCTCTTTGCCATCTTCCGTGAGCACTACCAGTGGACAAAGCTCATGCACATGTCGACCATATCGGACTACAACCGCATCGTTTACAACGGCGGTGGACAGGACCTGATACTGCTGGCCGAGGCGCTGCACGAGAAGAAGTATGCCGAGATTGCCGACCAGGTGCGGCAGAGCGGTGCCCGCATGGTGCTGCTTGCCGGTCCAAGCAGTTCCGGCAAGACCACCTCGTGCCGCCGATTGAGCGTACAGCTGGCGGTGCTTGGCTACGACGTCAACCAGATGTCGCTCGACGACTACTTCCTCGGTCGCGACCGCACACCCAAGCAACCCAACGGAGAATACGACTTCGAGTGCGTAGAAGCCCTCGACATACCCTTGCTCAACGAGCACCTCAACGCCCTGTTCCGCGGCGAGGAGGTGAAGATACCGACCTACGACTTCGTCAAGGGCGAGCCATACTACAGCGGCAAGACGCTGAAGCTTGGTCCCCGCAGTATACTGGTGGTAGAGGGTATCCACGCCCTGAACCCCAAGCTGACGGCCGAGATCGACGAGGGGCTGAAGTACAAAGTCTACGTCAGTGCCCTGACACAGCTTTCTGTCGACGACCAGAACATCATCCACGGCACCGACAACCGCTTGGTGCGCCGCATTGTGAGGGACAACAACTTCCGCGGATGGAACGCCTACGAGACCCTGCGCCGCTGGCCCGACGTGGTGCGCGGCGAGCGCAAGCATATATTCCCCTATCAGGAGAATGCCAATGTGATGTTCAACAGTGCACTGCTCTACGAGCTGGGCGTGCTGAAACGCTATGCCGAACCGCTGCTGAAGCAGGTGCCCGAGGACTGCGAAGAATACTCCAGCGCGCGCCAGCTGCTGAACTTCTCGGAGCTGATACTGCCGATAGACGACAAGTTCATACCCTACAACAGCATCATGCGCGAGTTTCTGGGCGGCAGCGCTTTTGCGTATTAAAACTGGGGATTTGTTCCGTCGATGACAATGGGAGCCTTGAGATATATGGGCTCCCTTTCTTTTAGTCCTTCGGCTATGCGGGCACGCATGTCCTCCTCGGGGAGGCCGTGGAGCTTGGGACGCGGGTTGCGGCTGCGCAGGGCTCGTGCCACGAGGGCCTCGACAGGCATCTGAAGGTAGATGGCGGTACCGTGGGCGAGGATGAAGTCCATGTTGCCGCTGTGGCAGGGTGTGCCGCCACCACAGGCAATGACAATATTGTCGAGGTCGGCGGTGGAGTGCAGCATCTGGGTCTCGAGGCGGCGGAAAGCCTCTTCGCCGAAGGTCTCGAAGAAACGCGGCACGGTATAGTGATAGCGCTGTTCGAAAGCACGGTCGAGGTCGAGAAATTCAAGTCCTTTCTCGGCCGCCATCCTTCGTCCGAAGGTCGACTTGCCGCTGTACATATATCCTACGAGGTAGTATTTCATGTATACTGTAGTTAAGTAGGCAGTAGTATTTTATAGTTCCATCAGCTCTTTGGCGGTTTGCAAGGCGGCAGGTGTCGGGGGGTCGGAGGAAAGCATTGTGGCCACTTCGGTGATGCGCTCCTGCGGCGTAAGCTCGCGTATACGCGACACGGTGCGGTCGGCGACGGTCTCCTTGTAGACTTTGAGGTGCTGCGAGGCACGGGCGGCAATCTGCGGCAGGTGGGTGATGGCCACGACCTGCATACGCTCGGCCATGCGGCACATGATGCGTCCCACGGCGACACTGATGTCGCCGCTGACACCGGTGTCAATCTCGTCGAATATTATTGCTTGATTGCCCGGCTGCTTGAGTTCCTGACTGCCTGAATGGAGCATGCTCTTGACGGCCAGCATCAGTCGCGACAGTTCGCCGCCGGAGGCCACCTTGGCAATGTCGCGCAGCTCGCCGCCGCGGTTGGCATTGAAGAGGAACAGGACTGCATCGTGCCCCATGGGGCCATAGGTGGGCTGGGGCGACAGCTCGACGCTGAAGCGTGCCTCGGGCATGCCGAGGTCGTGGAGCGTGGGCAAGATGTTCTTAGCCAGCTCGGCACCGGCCTGGCGTCGGCTGGCGGTGAGGGCGTCGGCTGCAATCTGCAACTTGGCGAAAGACTTGTCGACCTGCTCCATGAGGTCGTGGATGCGGCTGTCGAGGGTGGAGATGGACTGCAGACGGGAGTCGAGGTCGTTGCGGATGGCTATGAGCGCCTCCACGCTGTCGACGCCATGCTTCTTCTGCAAGCGATAGATGAGCGCCAGACGGTCGTCGACCTGCTGCTGTCGCTCTGGGCTGTAGGTGATGCCGTCGGCCACGGACTGTAGTTCGGAATTGATGTCGTCGAGCTCGATGAGCGACGAGTCGAGGCGTGCCAGAAGAGCTTCGGCATCGGGGTGGTAGGCAGAGATATGCGTGAGGGCCGTCTTGGCCTGCCGCAGACGGGCCAGGACCGACTGGTCAGTGTCGTCGTCGATGGCGCGGAAGGCTGTGGCAAGGCCCTCGCTTACGGCTTCGGCATGAGCCAGGAGCTGCGACTCCTGCTCGAGGGTTTCCTGCTCGTCGGCCACAAGGGCGGCGGCGGCAAGCTCGTCGTACTGGAACTGCAGATAGTCCTGGTCGCGGCGGTTCTGCGCCTCGGTGGCGGTAAGCTCTTCAAGCTGGCGCTTGAGGGCAGAATAGTCGGCATAGACGGAACGATAGGCGGTGAGAGGCGAGTGGTGTTTCGCGCTCAACGTGTCCAACAACGAGAGACGGAAAGAGCTATCGGCAAGGGTGAGGGTCTGGTGCTGCGAGTGTATGTCGATGATGCAGCTGCCGAGGGCTTTGAGGAAAGGCAGCTGCACGGGGGTGTCGTTGACAAAGGCACGGCTTTTGCCGGCGGGCGTTATCTCGCGACGGAGGATGAGGCGGTCGTCGTAGTCGACGTCGGCCTCGGCAAAGAGGCTTTCAAGCTGCAAGCCCGCTATGTCGAACTGTGCCTCGACGACACACTTACGCTCCTTGTCGGCTAGCACTGCAGTGTCGGCCCGCTGGCCCAGCAGCAGACCGAGGGCTCCAAGCATGATGCTCTTGCCGGCACCTGTCTCGCCGGTTATGGCCACGAAGCCGGAGCCGAAATGGATATCGGACTCGCGGATAAGGGCGTAGTTCTCGATATGAAGGGTTTGGAGCATGGCTATTGTAGCATTGGTAATATACGCTCGAGGGCGGCAATGAATGTATCCACCTCCTCGCGGGTGTTGTAGACGGCGAAAGAGGCGCGGACTGTGCCGGGGATGCCGTAACGGTCCATGACAGGTTGGGTGCAGTGGTGGCCGGTGCGCACGGCAATACCGAGCTGGTCGAGAAGGGTGCCTACGTCGTAGGGGTGTGCGTCGCCGACAAGGAAAGAGAGCACAGAGGTCTTGTCGGGAGCAGTGCCGAAGAGGCGTATGCCCGGAAGCTGCATGATACGCTCGGTGGCATACCGCAGCAAGTCGGCTTCGTAGGATGCTATGTTGGCGATGCCCACACCCTGCATGAACTCGATGGCGCGCCCCAGACCAATGACATCGCCCACGGAGGGCGTGCCAGCCTCGAAACGGAAGGGCAGCTCGTTGTAGGTGGTGTGCTCGAAGGTGACGGTCTCTATCATCTCTCCCCCACCCTGGTAAGGCGGCAGAGTGTCGAGGAGCTCCTCACGACCATAGAGGACGCCGACGCCCATAGGGGCATACATCTTATGGCCCGAGAGACAATAGAAGTCGCAGCCGAGGGATTGTACATCGACAGCGATATGCGACACCGCCTGGGCACCGTCGACAAGCACCGGAACGCCATGGGCGTGGGCTATGTCGACAATCTGACGGATGGGGTTCACCGTACCGAGGGTGTTGGAGACGTGCGTCACTGCCACGATGCGGGTGCGGTCGCTGAAGAGGCGCTGGTAGGCCTCGACGTCGAGGACACCCTCGTTGCTGAAAGGTATGGGGCGAAGAGTGGCTCCGGCGAGCTGCCAGGGCACTATGTTGCTGTGGTGCTCCATGCCCGACACTATCACCTCGTCACCGGGCTTGATATGCTTCCTGCCAAAAGATGCTGCCACGAGGTTGATGCTCTCGGTGGTGCCACGAGTGAAGACTATCTCATGGTGGTGGCGTGCACCCAAGAACTGCTGCACCTGACGGCGCACTGTCTCGTAGCGTTCGGTGGCTTCGGCAGCCAAATGGTGGGCACCGCGGTGGATATTGGCGTTGAGGTGCAGATAGTAGTCGCTCAAGGCCTCGACCACCGACAACGGTTTCTGCGTGGTGGCGGCATTGTCGAGGTAGACCAGACGATGGCCATGGACATCGCTGTCGAGGATTGGAAACTGGGAGCGGATATTGTCAGGTATCATTGTTTATTTCTTGCGTTTCTTGATCAAATAGCGGATAACGAATATGGCCACAACAAGAACGACGATGCCGATGATGGCGATGCTTATCTCGTGGCTGTACTGCTCGACCACCGATATGTCGCCAGCCTTGTGGGCCAGATAACCCAGCAGGGCAAGGACAAAGTTCCACGCTGCGGCGCCAATGGTGGTGAAAAACATGAAAGGCCAAATGTTCATTTTCGACAAGCCTGCGGGAATGGATATAAGCTGGCGTATGACGGGAATGAAACGGCCCACGAGCGTGGAGACATTGCCGTGCTCGTTGAAGTAGGTCTCGGCACGCTCTATCTTCTCGCTTGAGAGTTGGAGCAAGTGGCCCAGCTTGCTGTTGGCAAAGGCATAGATGATGGGGCGGCCAAGCCAACGCGAGAGGTAATAGTTGATGAGGGCGCCAAGCAGGGCACCGAGGGTGCCGAAGAGCACCACGAGCCACCAATTCATGCCGCTGTGGCTATTCTCGTCGAGAGCCACATATACCGCCGGAGGTATGACCACTTCGGAGGGGAAGGGTATAAACGAACTCTCGATGGTCATCAGTCCGCCCACGGCATAGTAGTTCATGTGTTCGTCGTACCAGTGGAGCACCGAGGCCACCCAGCCGGTGCGCGAGGTGTCGACCGACTCGGCGATGTGCACAGCCTGTTGAGCCATAAGGGGGCGCGATAGAGCCATAAGAGCTATAAGCAAAAGAAGAAATACTTTTCTATTCATTGTCGGAAGGTGTTTTAAAATCATCGTCGGGGCGCATCTCGGGCAGCAGTGGCGCAAGGCGCGGGTTCTCCCAAATAGCGGGGCACATCTCGCGCAGCATCATGGGGTGCACGTCGGGCAGGGTGTGGCTCAGCTTATTGTAGCGGTTGGTGTAGAAATAAGCGGCAGCAAGGTAGGTGCTGTAGAATATGTCGTGGGGATAGAGTTCGAGCGATTCCTCGCAGAAGTCCATAAGGACATCGTAAAACTCGCGGTTGAAGAGGAAGACGGTGTAGTAGCGGCAATGAGCCTCGGTACAGCGGGGCGAAACAATACAACGGTCGAAATACTCGTTGGCCATCTCGACATTGTTGCGGCTGTCGTAGACCATGGCGGCACAGCAAAGAGCGTCGGGGTTCTCGGCGTCGAAGGCAAGGGATTTCTTGACATAGGTCAGGGCCATAGAGAGGTCGTTTAGGCCCAGGCAACATATTGCCAGTCCTGCCAGTGCATCGGCATCGTTCTCTTTCTCGACGACAGCCTTCTTGTAGTAGAGACTGGCCGTCTCGAAGTTCTCCTGACGGACAAAGAGGCCGCCGAGCGCGCGGTAGACCTCGGCACGGTCGCCAGCGACATCGAGGTAGCGTATAAGTGTGGTGGCCGCCTCGCCGGCATGACCGACATCTTCCTGTGCACGCGACAACTCGAAATAGGCCATGGCATAGTTCTTGTCGATAGCAATGGCATACTCGATGGCGTCGATGGCACGCTCGTGCATGCCGAGGTCGCGATAGGCACAGCCAAGGCAGTACCAGCCTTCCTTGCTATAGGGGTGGCTCTCGACATAAAGCTTGAAGAACTGCACGGCCTCGTCGCAAATACCTGCCTGCTGGCAGGTGTCAAGGTAGTTGTAGAATGTCTGCACATCGTAGCTGTCGGTGCCAAACGACTTCATATAGTACTGGATAGCATCGTTGTAGTCGTGCATCTTGTAGTATTCCTCGGCGATATTGGCATAAATGCGGCCCAATTGCCAGCCGTCGGTAGCGGCCTGGAGGAAATAATCGATGGACTTCTCGCTCTGGTCCATCTCGCCATAGAGCACACCGAGAGAATAAGCAATGTCGGTATTGTCGGGTTCCTGCTCCTCGAGGCGGAGCAGAATCTCGAGAGCGCGGTCGAACTCGCGGTTGGCGATATACCAGTGTGCGCGGCGTATCTTAATCTCGGTGCTCTCGGGGTACAACTGTTCGGCGTATATGAGCGCCGTCATCAGCGGTTCCTTGTCCTGCACCTCGAGGTAATAGTCTATAATCATCTCGAGTTCGTCGACGTCGAAGAACTGGTTCTCGCCGTTGAGAACAGTCTTCTCGAAGTCGAGCACCAGTTGTCGCACCTCGTCGTCGAAATCGGTAAAGCGGTCGTTATTCAT
Source organism: Bacteroidales bacterium (assembly GCA_017524785.1). Lineage (GTDB taxonomy): Bacteria > Bacteroidota > Bacteroidia > Bacteroidales > P3 > Colimorpha. Next base: position 48,474 of record JAFXUY010000125.1, read on the forward strand.
CAGTGTTGAGTGTTCGGTGTTGAGTTTGGATTAGAATGAGAATCTTACAGTGAGGCCACCCTTGGTGGTTGAGTTGGGATAAGCGTTGGAGATATATGGAGTGTTGATATTTGTCTGGAAGAAGGCACGCAGCGTGAGCTTGGTAGACAACGCATATTCGGCGCTGAGTTCAACCATCCACACCTCGCTGCCCGAAGAAATCTGGTTGATGTTCTGGTTTATCTTGCGAATGTTGGTCATGTTGCTGTTGTAGGTGAGGTTGAGCTGCAGCACCACATCGCTCTTGAGGTCGATAGGCATCTCGCCAACCATCACAGAGAATGCCACATCCTTGATGCGGTAGCCAGCGCCAAGGGTGATACCGTCGCGTGTGGTCTCGGTGAGCTGGTTGTTGCTAAACGACAACGCCAAGGTGCGGTTCTTCTGGATTGAGAAGTTGAACTGGAAACTGTTGACCATATTCAGCGAGATACGTATCAGCGGGTTGAACTGCTCGGTAATCTGCACTCCACCCATGCTCACCGGCGGTATATAGTCGCCAGTGCTGTTGACCATCGTCTCAGAGCCATAGTCGTAGTTGTCGGCCGCCGAGAGGGCTGCATCGGTGTAGAAATTGGCGATGCTGTAGGTTGAGCTGTAGCGGTGCGAGAGGGAGATATTGGTGAACCACTTCTTGAGGAACTTCAGCTTGCCAAGACCGTTGTAGTTGATGTTCCAGTTGGGCAACGGGAACTTCATGAATGGCGTATACGAACGGGTCGCGGGGTCGTCGCCGAGGTAGGTGGCGAGGAACGAGGTGAGGAGCACCGTCTGCGAGTTGGCACTGTAGCCTGCGGGGTAATACTCGCCAATCATGGTGTCGAGCACCATCTGGTCGGTATATGGGTCGGGGTTGGCTGAAGCCAGTCGTTTGGCTACGACAGAGCGATTGGCAAGGAACGACTCGAACAGCGCATCGCGGTTGACGAAGGCCGTCGGGAAACTCCACGCCGTAGTGGTATAGGCACCCGTCATGATGTAAGACAGAGGACCGTCGACACGATCCCATTCGGACATGTACTTGTAGTAGTATTCCTCGCGCGACGAGTAGTTCTGTGTGGCGGTGAGGTCTATCTTGAAATCGCGTATAGGTTCAAGCGTGGCCTGCATGGAGAGCGTACGATTGACCGACATCTCGTGGGGTGAGTTGAACAGCGTGTCGCGGCTCAAGAGGTCATAGCGCAGCAGGTTGTCGACAACATCCTGGTTATAGCCGAGGATATATCCAGGTCCGGGAGTCCAGTAATTGCGCGGGTCGAGACCCACAATGACAGGCTCACCCATATATCCTGGCAGGCGTGAGCCTGTAGTCTGGTTATACTGCAGGTTGGCAGTCTTGACGCCTGAAACCAGACGCAAGCCGAAGTAGCCCACCTCCTTCAATGTCTCCATAAACTTGGCGTGCCTGAGACTGTCGGCCATGGCAATCGAGTCCTGGGCAGTCATGGGTTTCTGCTGCTTCGCCTTGCCTTTCTGTTGCTGACGCCCGTTGTTCTTGTTGTTGCTAGGCGGAGTGTTGGCTTTCTTGAGGAGCGGTATCTTGTTGTAGAGAGTGGTGAACGTCGCCGTTGCCGATGCCGTCATAATGGTGGAATTCTGCAACACCGAGCCCATACTCTTCAATGCCTCGGTGGTGCCCATATAGGTGAGGTTGGTGCGGTAGCTCAACGGCACACGCAGGAAGTCCATGTAAGGCAGCTTATTGATGGGAAGGTCGTAGGTGGCGTTTATCGACTGCTGGAACTGCTGCATGGTGCCGCCGTCGGCAATGGAGCGCCATATAGAGTCGGTCGCCGAAGTTGTCTCAATGCGGCCGATAGGCTCGTCGATGCGAGCGTTGGCATTGGCCGAATACTGAATATGGAAGCTCTTCGACAGGTCGTATTGTAGACCGTAGTTGCGCTGCCATGTGAACTGCTTGAAGTAGGTGGGCTTTATGATGACCAGGGCAGCGCTCTTGTTCCTCAACAGGGTTTCCTCGAAATCGCGGTATATCTCAGTTGAGAAAGTCAAATTCTTCGGCTGGTAATAGAAGTTGATGTCGTTAATTATCTTCCAGTTCTTGCCCTTGAATATTTTTGACTTCTCGAACGGTTTAACCTGCTTGGGCTGCAAGGCGTACGTGTAAGTAAGGCCACCGCGGTGCTGGTCCTTGGCATAGCTTTCTATCTCGTCGTCGCTGGTGCGCTCGCGGCTGTAGGCATACGAGAGGCTGAAGTTCTCTATGTCGTAGAAGTGCTGCTTTATGGCTCCCTTGCCCACCCTATCCTTGCGAACATTAGACAGTGTGAGGTTCGTCGCCGACTTGTGCAACTGCGTCATGGCGCGAACGCTGTCGCGTTCCTCTTTGGTGCGGTAGGTCTGCAGGTCGTCGTAGAGCAGTACGTCGGGATTCATCGGGTTGTATTCGGGACTGCCAATCACACGGTTGTAGTCGAGATACAGCGGTATGTGCATGCCCCATGTCTCGGGCAGGAACTTGCCGAGTTCCATATCCAGCGTGGTCTGGAAGGTGAAGGTGTTAACCAGTTCTTCTTTAACCAGCGGGTCTTCGAGGTTACCGAAGTTGGCCGTGGTGTAGCTGCCATAGAGCGACAGGTTGCCCACGTCGGCAAGGTTGGTGCGTGCCAACGCCATAGCAGCCCAGCCGCCGCGGTTGATATAGTCGCTCAAACGCAGCTCGTTTATCCATACTATGGCACTCTTGGGCAACATATTGTTACCGTCGGAGAGGGTCTCTTTCTTGGGATTGCGCACACCAATCATTATGACCTTAATCTTGCCAAGGTTGGGATTGCCGAGCACCGTATACTTCTTGCCCTCGACAGTCTCGCTATAGAGCAGCGACGGCGAATAGTCGCCCTCGTGCGAGCGTATCTTGATGTTGCGATTGGTCTTGATTTCCGTCAGGTGCTGCAGGTCTATGTCGACGTTATTCTGCAAAGGCCAGATGGCGTATGGGTCGTCGCTCGGCGTATACCACGGCGTGAACTGCAACGGCAGCTCATACTCGTAGTAGTTGTTGGTGTAGTCGCTGCCCAGTCGGACAAAGAGCGAGAGGTCGCCATCTTCCATCTGGTCGGCGGCATACTTCTGCTCGGCATGCACAAACATCTTCATGTGGCCGTAGTAGCGCAGGTCGTAGCCCGACGAGCGATAGATGGCGCGGGCGTCGCCGCTCGACAGTTCGTCGACATCAAGTGCTATAGACTGTTCGTTGAGTTTGGTGTAGCTGCTGCTGGTCGAATACCACTCCTCGCGTTCGATGCCGGGAGGCAGCACATAGGGCACAGGCTGACGGCTACCGTTCTCCTCGATGTTCACCGTCGATATGCCAAACGACGTATTGGCAGTGACGCCGGTGGGATAGTCGCCGGGCTGCAGCAGTTCCTCGCTGTATTTGCGCCAGGTGGAGTAGACGAGGTCCAACGTGGCAAAACGAAGTATGATAGGCTCCTCGAACTGATTCAAGAACATACGCATAAAGCGTATCGACTGAAAGCCGTTGATGTTGCCCACTTTCTGGTCTGGCTCGCGGATGGGAATGCGGAACTGATACCATTTGCAGGTCGTTGTCTCGCCATTGGCCAGCTGCACGTTGCGCGCCTCTTGTATGTCGACGATGTGATTCTCGCCGATAACCATGCGGTCGGGCCGTAGCTCGATGACATACTGGTAGTAGTTCTCAGCCTCGCTCAAGGTGTTGTCCCTGTTGATGTCCTCGACATTGGGATAGGCCGAGCCGCTGGTCATATACTCCTCGTCGCTGTCGCTGTCGACGGGCGAGTTGCCCTCAGGGTTGTTATAGAACTTGTAGCGGTCGGTAATCTTCACGTCGTTGTCGTCGTAGTAACTGCTGCGGAAATAGCGGAAGTCGTCGCCACTGGGGTCGGCCGCCGCCTGTTGGTAGGCCTCGCTGCTTTCGCCCCACCGCTGCGCTATGGCATCGATATAGTCGGCAAAGAAGCTCTGCTCGTCAGTAAGACCATGTGTGCTGCCCATGCCATCGTAACCGACGTCCTGATACATGCGGCTCGACTCGTCGTTGTCGAATGCGTTGACTATCGGCTGCGTCGTAGGCACGCGGCCCCAGATGGTGGTGTCGACGTTGACCACCGTGGCACTCGTGGGCAGACCGTTCTCAAACTGCTTGCGACCGTCGCGCAGGATATCCTCGCTGATGTCGCCGAGGTTGATATATAGCTTACCTCCGCTGTGCGAGGAGTTCTCTATGAAGGGGTCCATGAGCCAGAACTCCATGGTCTCGATGTTCTGTGTCTCGAAGTCGGTATATTCCAGCTTGCGCATTATACCGCCCCAACGGCTGGCAGGGTTCTCCAACTTGCCGTCGGAGTTGATACCTGCACTGAATCCTGTGGGCGCCACGTCGTAGTTGTACGGGCCTCGCTCGCTGGGATAGTAGGCAAGGTTCAGTTCGTAGATGTTGGTGGGCTGACCGGCCTGTTGGTCTTTGTTGGGGAACACCTCCTGCTCGTAGATGCGGCGCGCATACGGGGCGCTGAGGTCGTCCTTGGTGATATTCGGCGGACAGCTACCGCTGTTGTAGAAATCGTTGCTGATGCGATACCACGCCAGTTTTGCACGGTTGAAACCGTAGGCCAGCCCGCTGTTGGGGGCACTCTCGGGGAACATCGGCATTGCCGTGGCATAGTCTTGCGGCGTACTGGCAAGGAACCAGCTGGTGGCGCTACGCAGGTCGATAGAGCTCTCGGCACCCTCGAAGTCGTCAACATAGCTCACACTGCCCTCCTTGGTGCCTGTGTTGCTCATACCGGGGATGAAATGGGCAAACTCGGCCTGCAGGCTCAAGGTGCTGGGAGCCTTGGTCTCGATGCCGGGCAGAAGGTCGACGAGCTTTGTGATGAACGGCACCTCGTGGCTGTAGTTCAGGTCGAGGCCCCAGATGGTGTTGCTCGTCGGTTCGTCACCGAAGTTGTTCTTCTGCGTCATAGGCTTCTCGTGCAGGTTCATCACCGTGGCACCGAGGTTGAAGTTGGGCTCGAACTCATAGTTGATATGCATGCCCAGCATGCGCTTGGTTGTCATGCTGAACGAGTTGTTCTCCGAGCTGACACTGATGGGCGTGTTGGACGACAGAATGCTCTCGTTGATGATTCGGACAGTTCCCATGGTGTAGTCGACCGTATAGTCGACATTTTCAATCAGGGGCATGCCACCAGCGGTTACGGTGACAGAGCCTGGCGTCACGCTGTAGCCCAGGCTAATCTCGCCGCTGACGCTGCTGGTGTAATAGCCTTCGAGGTAGAACTTGTTGCGGTCGGCATACTGGCGCGCCAGGGTCTGCGTCATGGTGTAGAGCGAGTCGAAGCAATACTGGTCGGCAAAGGCGTCGTCGCCCAGTATCTCGCGCAGGTCGCGGCCGAACGGCTCGACATAGGGGAAGAAGATGCGGCCCGTCGAGGCTTGAATCAAGCCGCCTTTGAATGCTGCCGAATCGAACCAGTCGAACACACCGTCGGCATAGTAGTAGCTCTGGCTGGCATCCATGCGGTCCATGCCGAACACCTCTATCAGCGGCTTGCCCTGCTGTGGGCCGTCGGTGAAGAAGCCTATACCCACGCCGCCATCGGGGTCTTCGTAGAGGATATTGAGGCGGAAGCCGTCGCGGCTCAACTGACTGCTGCGCAGGAAGTAGACGTTCTTCATCATCAGCTTCCACAGCGGCCCATGGGTGTCGACACTGGTGCTCTTAAGCAACTTGACGATAAGCGTATTGGGGTCGTTCACACCGTCGGTGGTCAGTTCGCCAACCTGGTAGACGTTGGTGTCGCCAATCACCTGATACTGGAAAGCAACAGCCAGCACCTGGTCGTTGCTCAAAGGCTGGTTCAGGGTGATGAATCCCAACTGGCTGTTGAAAGTGTACTCGTTCTGGTTCAGCAGTCGTGCACTCTCAACCTTCTCATAGTCGACACCGTTAGTCAGGCCAAGACCTTGCATGTAACCCGTCACGGCGTTGATGCTGCGCACGGCGCCGGTGTTTATCAGCTCCAGTAGGTTGTTGCTGCCGTTGGTTGGCATTGTGCCGCCAGAGCCACTTACACGATAGTTGCTGGGGTTGGCCTCGCCGAGGTCGGTCAAGGCAAGTATATTGCGGTTCTGCGTCACGGCGGCGCCGACATTGGTGCGCCACACCTCGAGGCGCAATATCTTCACGTTGGTACCCACCACGGGCAGCGTGCTCATAGCTTTGTTGTAGTTCTCGTAGAAATACTGGGCTATGAAATAGTGCCGGTTCTCCTCGTATTCGTCGGCACGTATCTCGAACTCGTGGCTGCTGGCGCCACCCTTCACCTGCATGTTTTCTGTGCTGGTCTCCTTCTGGCTCAGCACGGCGTCGACCGTAAGCTTGCCGAACTTCAGCTTGGTGTGGAAACCGAAAAGCTGTTGTGAGCCTTGTATCAGCGTGGTGTTGAGGGGGAAAGAAATGTCGGCAGCCTCGAATAGTTGCAGTATCTCGTCTTCCTTGCCTTCGTACTTCAGCTTGATTTTGTTCTCAAAGTCGAAGGTGGCTTTGGTGTTCTCGTTGATGTCGAAGTTAATCAGGTCGCCAATCTTGGCGTTGAGGTTAATCTGTATATTCTCGTCGAAATCGAAAGTCCACACACTGCGTTCGCTGGCATCGCGCTGCGGGTCGTTGCGATAGTTGTTCACCAACTGGAAGGTGAGGTCGACACTGCCGCTGGGCGTAATCTTAAACTCCGGTAGTTTGTCAAGGCCGGCAAGCTTCTCGCTAATCTGACTGAAGCCCGGTATCTTGCTCAACAGGCCTCCCTCGGCATTGTCGAGCACCGTGCCCTCCTTCTTGTCGTTCCAGTATTTGTCCATCAACTGGTCCATCTGCCAGTCCTGATACTCCTCGAAGGTCATGTATTCGCGCCCCAGAACCATGTCGCCAAGCTTGGTAATCTTTACGTAGCTGCCCGTGGCGGCGTCGTACTCGACGGTAGTCTTCATGCCGGCAGGCGTGTAGCCACTGCCCATAGGCGTGAACTGCACGCTGTCGTCCTGCCCCCAGGCCACAGAGCCTGTCAGCAGCATCGCCAGAATAATTATGACATATCGAGCTTTCAAAAGGGTCGTTTTTATACTTTAATTAATAACAAACGCAATGCAATACTATTTATTGCACTGCGTCATCAATAATTTTTTCTATTTTACAGCACCTTCTCTGTCCCGTACCCGCTCAACCTGTTCTTCTGTTGTTCTTCTATTGTTCTTCTATCAACCATAGAAAAACGATAGGAGAACAACAGATAAACCATTTAAAGACAAGATGCTTTATATAGGCATGCTGGTCAAGTCCGGACGCAGAGTCCTCACAGCCGACACTAGCCAGGCTACAAGCGTCTAAGTCCCTCTTTGATAATATCCTCGACGGTCATCGGGGTGCCGTCGGCATTCTTCCAGTCGCTCGACATGAGCAGTTTCTCGACGGCAGGCTTGGCGAAGCCCAGCATGGTGAGGGCCGTCATGGCCTCGTCGCGAGCCTGGTTGGCAGCAGTGCCCTGCACACCGCCTGTCGGCAGCTGTGCGCCAACACCCATCTTGTCGGCCAACTCCAGGACAATCCTCTGCGCCGTCTTGGCACCTATACCCTTCACGCGCTGCACCTTCTTGACATCCTGCTGCTGGATGGCTGTGCGCAGTTCGTCGACGGTGAGCGACGACAGCATGACACGCGCCGTCTGGTTGCCGACGCCGCTGATGGAAATCAGCAGGCGGAACATCTCGCGTTCGGCCATATCGCTGAAGCCGAAGAGCTGCTGGGCGTCCTCGCGCACCACATGGTGGGCATAGAGTTTCACTATGTCGCCGTCGCTGCGACGCAACGCCTCGTAGGTGTTGAGGCTTATCTCGAGCAGATAGCCCACTCCGCCACAATCGATCACGGCCTGTGTGGGCTCCAACGAGGCCAGTTGTCCTTTGATATACTCGTACATAATGCTGTTAATTGTCGAATTGATAACCTATGCCTGCAGCCGGAGAACCCTCCTGTAGGGTGTAGTCGTCGGCCGAAGGGTCGGTGAACATGGGGTCTTCATCCCACTCGCCGCCACGAACGATAGAGTGGTTGAAAAAGGTGTCCATGGCATAACCCTCGACCTGCGTCACCGCCACCTCGCCGCGGGTCCAGCTGCCGTATACTATGCAGTTGTTGAACGTGGCATTCGTGTGTCCAACATAAGCCTCGGTTGGCGAAAGGAGGTAGTAGTTGGAGATTATCACCGATGCCGTATCGCGCGTGTGGTCGCGGTAGTTCCAGTAGTTGGCAAAGGTGCTTGAGGCAAAACTGTAGTTGCCGCCACCGATGAGCACTACAGAGCTGAAGCAGTCGTAAACAAGCAGGTTGCTGCCCGTGATGGAGGCATCCTGACCGATGATGCCGGCGTCGGAGCAGTTGCGCACCACGGTGTTGCTCACCGACAGCTGTGCTCCGGGATAGCAGCGCAGGCCGCCCATGGCGTTCTCGACAACAGCGTGGTCGATGACGTTGCCCGTGCTATAGTTGTAGAACCATACAGTCTGCCACTGGCCCGGCATGTTGCGGTACCAGGGGTCGTGGCGCAGCGAGGTGAAGAGTATGGGCTGCGCGGCGGTGCCGTGGGCCAGAAGGGTGGCGTTGCTGTCGATAATCAGCATGGCCTCGTCGGCAAAATGCAGCTCGTCGCCGGGCTGCAGGGTCAGCGTGTTGCCGTCGAGCACCGCAGCGGGGTCAAGAATCACATGTGGACGGTCGTGCCGCCAGGCGGCGCAGTCGATGCGGCAGAACCACGACGCAGTATCGCCGGCCGCAATGCGGTGATACACGGCGTTGCGGCCCCATGCCGCCAACGGCAGATACTGCCCGTTGCTGAAGAGGATCGAGTCGGTACAGACAAAAGGTTCGCTCTCGTCGTTGGGGTTGATGTTGGCCTGCACGAAGATGAACAGGCTGTCGCCAGCCTGCAGTTCGACATGGCGCGCCACCATCGAGGTATCGCCGTCGACATTCAGCCGGAAGCGGCTCTGACGGCCCTGCTTGAGGGTTACAGACGACAGCTCTATGTCGCTTGCCGAGCGGTTATAGACCTTCACCTGCTGCGTGATGGTGCCCACGGTGGTGAAGACTGTGTCGAAGCAGACCGTATCGGACGAGAACTCAAGGCGCACGCTGTGCTCGTCGGCATAGTTGCTGCTGTCGCACGACATAGTGCACAGCGGCAACAGCACCGCAATAACGGCAACAACCAACAGTCTGCGCATAGGACGATTATTTCGTGTAGAGCTGGAATATGCCCTCGAGGCGCTTCATGCAAACAGGGCAGAACGGCGCATAGTCGCGCATCATGCAGTGCATCGTGGGACGGTAGACACCCTTGGAGCTGTAGCCCGCACCCTCATAGACACCCAGCGGACCGCATTGGGCCTTGGGCACGTCGTTGTTGTCGGGCGTAGGCACCGGGGTGCCTTGCGGCAGCATCGACTTCCACTTGCTGTCGAAGTTCTTGAGGTTGGTGATATTGGGTTCCAGGGGCTCATAGCCAGTGCGGTGCAGGTCGGCATAGCTCAGGTCTTCGTCGACATACTCATCGGCCAGGCCACCGAAATGGTGGCCGAACTCGTGCGGCAGCACATACTCTGCCATGCGGTGCAGCGAGCTGACAGCATAGAAATTATAGATGGCTCCGCCACCGTAGGTCTCGTTGTTGACCATGATGATGATGAAGTCGCAAGGGGTCATGCCGATAAGATTGTGCAGACGATGCACGCTGAAGGTCATCAGGTAGCGGTCGATGCCGAAGGTGTTGTAGTCGGCCTCCACATCGCCCACCACGCCATAGACGTTGAAGTCGCTGCGATGGCTGGCAAAGGGTTCTTTGCCGAAAAGTATCTCTTTCATGCGGTAGAAATCCACGCCAACCTTCTGCGGCATCTCGCCGTCGTAGCCCTGGGCCACAATGACCACGTCGATTTTCTTCGCCGGGTCGCCATGCACCTCCAGTTCGCGGCTCTCGCCAACCTTCATGTTGTATTCCAACTTGTTGGCCGAGGGGTCGAAATCGGCCACCGTGGCATCGACGAAATGCAGATTTGCATCGCGCTTCTGCAGAACAACTTTCACTGCACGCTTGGGCATAGGCACCAGCAGGGTCTCCTCGAAGCGAGCCTTGACGCCCTGCTTGCCCTTGGGGGTGTCCTTGTACTCACGAAAGAGATTGCTGTAGCAACGCGAATAGATATCCGTGCCGCTCTTGGCATCGCGCAGCACGACGCGGTAGTCGCCATTGTCGAAAGGGTCTATCAGCTGCGTATGCGAGCCGTGCCAGGCGTTCTCGCGGTCAACCCAGCGACTCACCCACACGGTGTCACCCTTGGCGGAGCCTTCGCGCACGCAATCCAAGCGCAACGTGCCGCCACTGAAATATTTGCCGAAACGCACATGCTGGGCCTCCGAAACCAGAGGCAGCAGCATGACTAAAGCCAGAAGTGCTATTATTCTTGTTTTCATGTTATAGCAAATAACGGCAGGCAATATGAATTATTGCACCGCGGCATATTTTTTTTCAAGAAAAGGCCATATCTGTTTTTTTTCGTACTTTTGCAGCCCGAAAAAAGTCATCTACATGATAGTAAAACTATACAATGACAACCCCAACGTGCGGGAAGTGAGGCGAGTGGCCGATGCACTGCGCAGCGGCGAAGTGGTCATTCTGCCCACCGACACCCTCTACGCCTTCGCCGCCAGCATGGAGCACAAGAAAGCCGTCGAGGAGATAGCGCTGCTCAAGGGGTTCAAACTCAAGCAGGCAAAATACTCGATGCTCTGCTCGTCGCTTAGCCAGGCCTCGGAGTATTTCCGCACCATCGACCGCGACACCTTCGCCCTGCTCAAACAGAGCCTGCCAGGCCCCTTCACATTCATCATGGAGGCTGCCGGCAGCGTGCCACGCAATTTCCAGCACCAGAACCACACCATAGGCATCCGCGTACCCGACTGCGCCATCACCCGCGCCATAATCGAGGAACTGGGCATGCCATTGATAGCCACCTCGGTGCGCCCCATCGGCGAAGAGGACGGCGAGATAGAGAACTACACCGACCCCGACCTCATACACGACCGCTTCGGCTCGCGTGTGGCAATGGTCGTCGACGGCGGCCTGGCCGACGCCGACCCCTCGACGGTGGTCGACTGCAGCGACGGCATCGAGATTATACGTCAAGGCAAAGGCGAGATAGAACTATGAAGATAACCATCAACAGCAGCAACAGCTTCTATAACGGCCATGCAGGATGCATCACACGCCTGATGCTGCTCTCCATAGCCGTCATGGTCGGTGCCTGGCTGCTGCCGGGCGTGGACGTGACCTCCTTCTGGGCTGTGCTGCTCACTGCCATCGTCATATCGCTGCTCGACAACCTTGTGCGCCCAATCCTCATCGTCGTCACCCTCCCCGTCACGGCCATCACTCTCGGGCTGTTTCTCTTTGTAATCAACGCCGTAATCATACTTATGGCCTCGGCCATAGTCGAAGGCTTCAAGGTCGACAACTTCGGCTCGGCCCTGCTCTTCAGCCTTATACTTACCGCCGTCAACTACCTCCTCGAACTGCCCAATAAATACCTTAACCGCAAAGAACTCCAAGAAAAGCAGGACGATGACACCGACGACTACGGTTTCACCCCATACGAAGAAATAAAAGATTGATATATGAAACAGATAACCAAAGCCGCCGACCTGCAGCAGGCCGTGCGCGAAGCAAAAGATAAAGGCCTGGAGATAGGCCTCGTACCCACCATGGGCGCCCTACACGAGGGCCACCTCTCGCTCATCGAGCGCGCACTGAAGGAGAACGACCTCGTCGTCGTCTCACTCTTTGTCAACCCCATCCAGTTCAACAACAAGGAGGACCTCGAGAAGTACCCCCGCACCATCGATGCCGACCTCAAACTCATCGAAGGACTCATAGCACGCACCGAATGCCGTGCCAAAGAACTGCTGGCTTTCACACCTACGGTCGACGAGATGTATCCCGACGGCGAACCGAAGGAGGTCTACCACTTCGGTCCCATAGAGGAGGTGATGGAAGGACCGCGCCGTCCCGGCCACTTCAGCGGTGTCGCCGTGGTGGTGCGCCGTCTGTTCGACCTCGCACAGCCCAAGCGCGCCTACTTCGGCGAGAAGGACTACCAGCAGATTGCCGTCATCCGCAACCTGCTGGAGCAGATAAAATATCCCATCGAGCTTGTCCCCTGCCCCATCGTGCGTGCCGACGACGGTCTAGCCCTCAGCAGCCGCAACATGCGCCTCTCGCCCGAGGCCCGCGCCATGGCCCCGGCCATCAACGCCACCCTCGAGCAGGCCGCCGAAATGGCCGAATACGAGGAAGTCGACGACGTCAAGGAGTGGGTGCTCGACACCCTCGCCTCCTACCACGAGATTAACGACAGCCCCAACGGACTCAAGTTCGAACCCGAATACTTCGAGATTGTCGACGCCATCACCCTCCAGCCCATCGCCGAATGGGCCGACGCCGAACAGAACGGCGCCGTGGGCTGCATAGCCGTCTGGCTCGACGGCGTGCGCCTCATCGACATCGTCAAATTCTAGCCCCCAACGCCCCCATTTCTTCGGTGTTTCTTCGGTATTTCTTCGGTGAATGACCGAAGAAATACCGAAGAAATACCGTTAAAATACTGAAGAACAGAGTATCTCTACTGGTAGCTGGCCAGCAGGTAGCGGTTCTCGTGGTCGATAAGGGCCGCGGGCATATTGATTTTCTTTACCTTAGGAGGGAAGCCTATGCCGAAACCTACGCATATAGAGGCCATGGCGTAGGTGATGCCGTGGTGCTTGCTGAGGTCGATATCGGAGGGCAGACCCAGGTCGCGGTCGAACATCATGGCTGCGCCTACACTGGCTGTAAGCGAAAGGAACATATTATCTTTCAGATAGTAGCGCATGCCTGCTTCGAAGGCAGCGCTGATGCCGTACTGCGTGGCCTTGAGGTCGCTGCCGTTATGGCTGAAGCGGTTGCTCTGGATGGCAAAGCCAGTGGCCACGCCGCCGAAGAGTTCAAGGCGCGGCCCTACCATGGCCGAGCGGCGCACCACTATCGAGATGTCGTGCATCGCAACATTTTCGTCGGCCACGCCAGTACGGATGTCGGTGAGGCTGTAGCGCAGCCCCAACTCCAGACTGCTGTCGCGCAATCCGAGCGACAAAGCCGTGGTGGGTGCAGTATAAGCCCTGTCGTTGCCACCTGCCAGCGACAGTCGCGGATAGTTGAAGTAGCTGCTCACACCCATTTCGGCGCCGAAGGTGAAGTGCCATTTGTTGCCCTGCGCCACGGCAGTCGAAAGCGACAGCAGAGCGGCAAAAACAGTGAGTATACGTTTCATGTCTTATATGTCTTTTTTTACCGCAACATCCAGTTGAAGCCTACGAGGGCGTTGGTTTCCAGCATGCCTTGGCGGAAGCCGATGCCGGCGGCGAGGCCGCCCTGGGCTTTGATCTGAAGGTTGGGCGTGGCCTGCCACAGCACCTCGGCGGCGCCGCCGACATTCTCCATGCCGAAGCTCACCATCAGCTTATCGGTGGCCAGCCAGCGGGCCATGATATTAAATTGGAAGGGTTTGTCGCTTTGCCTAGCATAGACAGTATTAGTGCCCAGAAGGCGGTCTTTCCCAAAAGCGTAGCTCAATCCGTAGTCGAGCACCCA